>NZ_JBFTRK010000004.1:0-427831 GCF_056399485.1 Rhizobium sp. 01N424 | reverse complement strand
TCGCCAATGCCGGCATCGTCGTTGTCCACCGCAAAAGCCTCGCCCTGCGGAAGCACCGCCACGTCGAGCCGGTCTTTCGAAACATCGATGCCTACTATCGTCTCCATCTGATCCCATCCTTGCCTAAGCGGGCTTTGCCTGCGCAAGCGACCCTGGCGACTGTTCGGGGTCAATGGAACGGCGGACGGAGACCCAGGCTCTCCCGCGGGCTTGGTGTCTCAAAGGTGCATCGGTCTTCCATCCGCCACCGCGATAGGCATTACAGCCTCGATAGCGGATAAAGGGAAGTTACAAAGGTGGCCCAAAGGGCCGGATGAGGGGGCCGCGGCCACAGTTCCTCTCTCATCAAGTCAGTCTCATTTGCTGGGCCTCGTATTCCCTGAGCCTCGCATTTGCGATGACGATGATGTGCCGCAATATGGCGCCGAGAGCGGTCATTTTGCCCTCGCCAGCGGCGATCAGGCGCTTGTAGATGATTGCCAGACTGTTCTTTCCCTGGCTTGCGGCCATGGCTGCGGTGAAGAGCAGCGGCACACTGACGCTGCCATTTCGCATGGGCTCGCCAGCGAAGATCCCCTCACCCGAAACTCGCCGCCATCGTCCCGATAATCAGCGCCGCCGAAACCGCGCCCGGATCGGCATGCCCAAGCACACGCTCACCCAATCGAGACGCCCGTCCCTTGGTCGCCAGCATCGACTTCGTCGCCTCCGCACCGGCATTCGCCGCATCCGCCGCCGCCTTCAGGCAGACAGCAAGCGGAGAGCCCTTGGCCAACTCCGCCTCAGCCGCATCAGCGGCCGGACGCCAGGCATCGACCATCGTCTTTTCGCCCGGGACTGCCTTGCCGCGGTCCTCGATCCCCTTGGCCATGGCGGCAAACGCCTTCACCATGTCCTCGTCGCCGGCGGATGCCTTGCCCTTCAGCGCCGCACCGGCGCGCATGAAGGCCGTCGCATAGAGCGGTCCCGATGAGGCGCCGACGGCGTTCAGGAATGACTTGGCGGCGAGGTTGAAGATGGCGCCGAGATCACTCTCTGCCGCATTGGCCGCGAGGCTTGTCTTCACCGTCGAAAAACCGAGCTCCATGGTGATGCCATGGTCGGCATCGCCGATGACGCCGTCGAGTTCACTGAGGCGGTCGCGGTTTTCCGTAATGGTCGCGGCGATCGCCGAGAACAGGGCGCGCAGGTCCTGTGCAGTGATCTCAGCCATCAGTGGCCGCTCCTGAACATGGCGCAATCGCAGGGGTGGTCGAGCAGCGATTGCAGCTCATCGTCGAGATGCATGAGGGTCACCGAGGCGCCCATCATGTCGAGCGAGCTGCAATAATTGCCGACGAGCGTCGAGTGGATGACAAGGCCCTCGCCATCAAGCCGCTGCTTGACGCGCGCCATCATGATGTAGAGCTCCATCAGTGGCGTGGCGCCGAGGCCGTTGACCAGAACGGCAACGCGGTCACCGCGGGCGGCTTTCATCTCGGGCAGGATCTTGTCGAGCAGATCGTCGGTGATCGCATTGGCGCTTTTCAGCGGGCCGCGCGCGACGCCGGGTTCGCCATGGATGCCCATGCCGATTTCCATCTCGTCGGGGCCGAGCTCGAAATTCGGCTTGCGCGTCTGCGGCAGGGAACAAGGACCGAGCGCCACCCCCATGGTGAAGGTCCGGTCGTTGGCCTTTCGGGCGGCAGCCTCGCAGGCATCGAGATCCATCATTCGGTCGCTGGCGGCACCGGCGATCTTGAAGACGAAGACATTGCCGGCCACGCCGCGGCGGTCGGAGCGACGCTCGCGCGGTGCGGACGCCACGTCGTCGGTCGTCAGCACGGTGCGCACTTCGATATTGTCCATCGCCGCCATTTCGGCAGCCATGTCGAAATTCATGACGTCGCCGGCATAGTTGCCATACATGAAGAGCACGCCGGCGCCGCCATCGACGGCCTTGGCGCATTCGAGAATCGGGTCCGGCGGCGGCGAGGCGAAGACATTGCCGATCGCCGCGCCATCGGCGAGACCGCGCCCGACAAAGCCGACGAAGCTCGGTTCATGACCGGAGCCGCCACCGATCACCAAGCCGACCTTGCCTTGACGCGGACCATCGACTGCGACAACCGAGCGGGTGGTGCCCTCGATCAGCTTGAGATGATTGGGATGGGCAGCCAGCATGCCCGCCAGCATTTCGTCGACGGCGTCAGCGCCGTTGTTGATGATTTTCTTGACCGTCATCGATCCTCCTTCGATGCATGCAGCCGCCCCTCTTCCCAGGCGGCAGGCATGCCTATTTCGTATAGAGCGCCCGTGAGCGTTCGAGATGCTTCAGCACCGCCGATTCTGCACCATCGGCATCGCGCGCCGCAAGACGCTCGACGATTTCCTCGTGCTCGACCAGCGTGAATTTTTCCTTGCCGGTCCAGATCAGCATTTCCGTATGATATTCGCGCAACCACGCCAGCATCGCCTCGCTGACGGCGGCAAAGATAGGATTGCCGGAAATCTGCGCGATACGGGTGTGAAACTGCATGTCGGCGGAGATGAAATCTTCCGCGTTTCCAAGCGACTCGCGCTGTCGGCTGATGATCGTTTTCAGCGCCTCGATATCGGCTGACGTCGCGCGCTGCGCCGCCTCCCGCGCCATGCCGCGCTCGAAGAAGATACGGGCGCTCTTCAGGTTTTCGAGACTGTCGTTGGACTGGGACAGCATGATCTTCGCCGTCAGATCTACCTGCCGGAAGATCGACTGCGCCGTCAGCTTCAGCACCTTGGCGCGCTCGCCATGGGAAATGTTGACGAGGCCCATGCCGGCCAGCGACTGCATAGCCTCTCGGATCGCCGGGCGGCCGACGCCGAAGCGTTCCATCAGCACGCGCTCGGAGGGCATCTCGTCACCGGGCTTCAGTTCGCCCGAGGTGATCATGCGTTCGAGCCTGTCGAAAACCTCGTCGGAGAGCTTCCGGCGAACGATCTGCTCGATTGGTTGGGTCATGATGTCTCGCTGGCTCAGAATTCCCTCCCCATTAGCATTTTGCGCGGCGGCGACAAAGGCCGCGATACGATCATTCGGCAGCGCTCGGAAAATTTTCCATTTGCGAAATTGGAATACTCATTATACCAGTTAGGCAATGATTGCCAAGATGCTGGGCTTGGCCTGAGGAGCATTAAAGACGTGAGCATGATCACCCTTACCTACCGCATCGAAACAGCGGGCAGTGTCGAAGCCATGGCCGACAAGATCGCTTCGGATCAGTCGACAGGGACCTTTGTGCCTGTTCCAGGCGAGACGGAAGAGCTGAAGGCGCGCGTGGCTGCCCGCGTACTGGCGATCCGCCCTCTCGAGGATGCCAAGACGCCCGGCTGGCCGGAAGTTGCCGAAGGTCACGGGCCGCTCAAGCGCGCCGATGTCGATATCGTCTTCCCGCTCGATGCCATTGGCACGGATCTTTCGGCGCTGATGACGATTGCCATCGGTGGCGTCTATTCGATCAAGGGCATGACCGGCATTCGTATCGTCGATCTGAAGCTGCCGCCGGAATTCAGGGGCGCGCATCCCGGGCCGCAGTTCGGCGTTGCAGGCAGCCGCAAGCTGACGGGCGTCGAGGGCCGGCCGATCATCGGCACCATCGTCAAACCGGCGCTGGGCCTGCGTCCGCATGAAACGGCGGAACTCGTCGGCGAACTGATCGCATCCGGCGTCGATTTCATCAAGGACGACGAGAAGCTGATGAGCCCGGCCTACTCGCCGCTCAGGGATCGCGTCGCCGCGATCATGCCGCTGATCCTCGATCACGAGCAGAAGACCGGCAAGAAGGTCATGTATGCCTTCGGCATCTCGCATGCAGATCCGGACGAGATGATGCGCAACCACGATCTGGTCCTCAAGGCGGGCGGCAATTGCGCCGTCGTCAATATCAATTCGGTCGGCTTCGGCGGCATGAGCTTTTTGCGCAAGCGCTCCGGACTGGTGCTCCACGCCCACCGCAACGGCTGGGATATCCTGACCCGCAACCCGGCCACCGGCTTGGATTTCAAGGTCTATCAGCAATTCTGGCGCCTGCTCGGCGTCGATCAGTTCCAGATCAACGGCATCCGCGTCAAATACTGGGAACCCGACGAAAGCTTCGTCGAATCCTTCAAGGCGGTCAGCACGCCGCTGTTCGATGAAACGGATTGCCCGCTTCCCGTCGCCGGTTCCGGCCAGTGGGGCGGCCAGGCACCGGAGACGTACCAGCGCACCGGGCGGACCACCGACCTTCTCTATCTCTGCGGCGGCGGTATCGTCAGCCATCCGGGTGGACCGGCCGCCGGTGTGCGTGCCGTGCAGCAAGCCTGGCAGGCGGCGGTCGCTGACATCCCGCTTGAGACCTATGCCAAGGACCATCCGGAGTTGGCCGCCTCGATCGCCAAATTCGCTGACGGCAAGGGCGCGTGACTACCATGTCCAAGCTGCTGCTCAGTTACTATGGCGATGATTTCACCGGCTCGACCGATGTCATGGAGGCGCTCGCCTCCAATGGTGTGAAGACCGCACTGTTTCTCGGCATTCCAAGCGCTGAGACGCTCGCCAAGTTTTCAGACTGCCAGGCGATCGGCATTGCCGGAACGAGCCGCAGTCAGACGCCGGAATGGATGACCGGTAACCTCGCACCCGCCTTTTCCTGGCTGAAGGGCCTGGATGCGGCGATCTGCCATTACAAGGTTTGCTCGACCTTCGATTCCAGCCCCGCAATCGGCAATATCGGCAAGGCGATCGAGATCGGCCGCGAGATTTTTGCGCAGGATTGCGTGCCCGTCGTCGTCGGCGCGCCACAACTGAAGCGCTATACGGCGTTCGGCCATCTCTTCGCCGCCTATCAGGGCAAAGTCTACCGCATCGATCGTCATCCGGTGATGAGCCGCCATCCGGTGACACCGATGGCCGAGGCAGACTTGACCGTTCATCTTGCCGCCCAGACCAGCCTGCCGATCCGGCTTGCCGATCTGGCGATGACGGCGGCCGATGCCTCAGCGGGTATCGATGCGCTGCTTGCCGAGAAGCCCGGCATCCTACTCGTCGACGTCGATGGACCTGCATCGCAGGCTGTTGCAGGCGAACAGGTCTGGCGCCTTCGCGGTGGCGATGGTCTCTTCGTCGCAGGTTCATCCGGCATTCAATACGCGCTGCTGCATGCCTGGGAGCGCGAGGGGCTGACCTCCGGCAAGATCGAATTCCCGGCTCCGGGCGCTGTGGATCGCCTCGCGGTCGTCTCGGGCAGCGTATCGCCGACGACCGAGCGGCAGATCCGCAATGCGACGGAGAATGGTTTCGACGGCATTCCGCTCGATCCGCTGGCGCTTGTCGGCGAGAGCGGCGATGCGGCAATCGAGGCGGCTGTCGCGTCGGGTCTCGCAGTGCTGAAATCCGACCGCAGCGTCATCTTGCATACCGCGCTCGGCCCTTCGGCCGATCGCGGCAGCGAGATCGACCGAATTCCCGAAGCCCGCAATCGCCTGGGTGCCTGCCTCGGCGGCATCCTGCGCCGTCTGATCGAAGCCGAAAAGCTGACGCGCGCGGTCATCGCCGGTGGTGATACGTCGAGCCATGCCTTGAGCGAATTGCGCGTCGAGGCGCTGACGACGCTCCTGCCTTTGCCGCAGACGCCTGGTTCGCCGCTCTGCACGGCTCACGGCTCATACGCTCCGACGAACGGCCTGCAAATCGCGCTGAAGGGCGGACAGGTCGGATCGGACGGCTATTTCGCGCAGATCCGCGACGGGCGCCGCGCGTAGGACCATCAAATTCTTGGGATCAACTGCTATGGTGATTGACTCATCATACCAGTTAAGCTAGCTGATAGAAAAATCGAAAGGCGAGGAAACATGACTTCAATTGCCCTCTTCGGCGCCGGCGGCAAAATGGGCTACCGGCTCGCCAAAAATCTCAAAGGCTCGCGCTTCGATGTTCGTCACGTCGAGGTCAGCGACGGCGGCAAGGCGCGCCTCAAGAACGATCTCGGCATCGATTGCGTCGGTGCGGATGAAGGTCTTGCCGGTGCTGACGTCGTCATTCTCGCTGTTCCCGATACAGCGATCGGCAAGGTTGCCGCCGGCATCGTCGACAAGCTGAAGCCTGGCACGATGGTCGTCGCCCTCGACGCCGCCGCACCTTTTGCCGGCCATTTGCCTGCACGTGCCGATCTCACCTATTTCGTGACCCATCCCTGCCATCCGCCGATCTTCAACGACGAGACGGACATGCAGGCGAAGAAGGATCACTTCGGCGGCCTCTTCGCCAAGCAGCACATCGTCTCGGCGCTGATGCAGGGTCCGGAAGCCGCCTACGATCTGGGCGAAGAAATCGCCAAGGTCATCTGGGCGCCGGTCATGCGCTCGCACCGCGTCACCGTCGATCAGATGGCGATGCTGGAGCCCGGCCTCTCCGAAACCGTTTGCGCCTCGCTGCTCGTCGTCATGCGTCAGGCTATGGACGAATGCGTTGCCCGCGGCGTGCCGGCGGAAGCCGCCCGCGACTTCCTGCTCGGCCATATGAACGTGCTCGGCGCCGTCATCTTCAAGGAAGTCGATGGCGTGTTCTCGGATGCCTGCAACAAGGCGATCGAGTTCGGCATCCCCGCGCTGATGCGCGACAACTGGAAGAAAGTCTTCGAACCTCAGGAGATCGCCGAAAGCATCCGGCGCATCACCTGACAATGCTGCGGCAAGGCCCAGGTCTTGCCGCTTCGCCGGCCCGGTGGGGAGTCCAAGAGACGGTCCGGCAATGAAAATTCGCATGAATTCTGGTTGGGCCGGGGTGGCCCGGCCCATGCGTCAAACTCGGGAGGAGAAACCATGACTTTTACACGCAGACTGACCCTTGCGGCCTTCGCCGGTGCCCTTTCGCTCGGCGTTGCCATGCCGGCATTTTCGGCTGATCTGATCGCCATCATCACGCCGGCCCATGACAACCCGTTCTTCAAGGCTGAAGCCGTCGGCGCCGAAGCCAAGGCCAAGGAACTCGGCTACGAAGCGCTCGTCATGACCCATGACGACGATGCCAACAAGCAGTCGGAAATGATCGACACGGCCATCGGCCGCGGCGCCAAGGCCATCATCCTCGACAACGCCGGCGCCGACGCCTCGGTCGCCGCCGTCAAGAAGGCCAAGGATGCGGGCATCCCCTCCTTCCTCATCGACCGCGAAATCAACGCCACCGGTGTTGCCGTCGCCCAGATCGTTTCCAACAACTATCAGGGTGCCCAGCTCGGCGCGCAGGAATTCGTCAAGCTGATGGGCGAGAAGGGCAACTATGTGGAGCTCGTCGGCAAGGAATCCGACACCAATGCCGGCATTCGCTCGCAGGGCTATCATGATGTCATCGACGACTATCCGGATCTGAAGAGCGTTGCCAAGCAGTCGGCCAACTGGAGCCAGACCGAAGCCTACGCCAAGATGGAAACCATCCTGCAGGCAAACCCCGACATCAAGGGCGTCATCTCCGGCAACGACACGATGGCCATGGGCGCGATCGCCGCTCTCCAGGCTGCCGGCCGCAAGGACGTGATCGTCGTCGGTTTCGACGGCTCCAACGACGTGCGCGACTCGATCAAGGCAGGCGGCATCAAGGCCACCGTTCTGCAGCCGGCATACGCCCAGGCCCAGATGGCCGTCGAGCAGGCTGACGCCTACATCAAGAACAAGACGTCGCCGAAGGAAGAAAAGCAGCTGATGGATTGCGTTCTGATCAACGCCGACAACGCCTCCAAGCTCGAAACCTTCGCGATTTCGAAGTAACCGGCATAAAACACACCGCAGAGGGTCCGGGAAGCCGCGCCCTCTGCGGCCTATTTCACGAAATTCGAGGTTCACAGCATGTTGAGGATCAGGGGCGCCCTGATCGCCGCTCTCGTGGCGGCGGCATTGCCAGGCTGCAAGATCATCAAGACGCCGACTGCCGAGAAAAAGGCAGCGGCGGCCGCAAAGACCGCGTTCGATCCGAATGCCAAGGTCGAGGCCATCTGGCAGTCGCAGGCTGTTCCCTATTATCAGAAGCGCGCGGGTGAGCTGAAGGACGTCGTGGCCGCTGTTGCCGCGGGCCCCGATCAGGCCGGCGAGAAATACGGCAATCCGAAGAAGCAGGCGAGCGCGCCCTGGACCTATGCGGTGAAATTCACCGGCAAGGTCGTGGCCGCTGACACGCAATCGCGCGCCGCGACGCTCGACGTCGATGCCGATGGCGACGGCAAGGCGGATGCCAAGGTGCAGATCGGCCCGGCGCTGCGCGGCACCGCGCTGCGCGACACGCTCGATTTCGTCAATTTCAACGAATTCAAGAACCAGATCGAATGGGCCCAGTTCGGCAAGGCCTTCAATGAGAAGGCCAACACCGCTTTCCTGTCCGCCATTCCGCGCGATGGCATAACCGGCAAGACGGTCACAGTCGTCGGCGCCTTCCCGCTGCCGTCAGGGAGCGACCTGCCGCTGGTCACCCCTTCTGAACTCACGGTGGCGCCATGACTGAGGACGCTGCCAAGGACGATATCATCCTGCGTCTCGACGATGTGTCGAAGGTCTATTCGGGCATCGTCGCCGTCAAGCGCGCCAATCTCGAGCTGCGCCGCGGCGCCGTCAACGTTCTCGTCGGCGAGAATGGCGCCGGCAAGTCGACGCTGATGAAGATCATCGCCGGTGTTGAGCGCCCGACACTCGGCAAGATCATTCTGGATGGCAAGCAGGTCTCGTTCGACAGCCCGGCCGATGCGCAGGCACACGGCATCGGCATGATCTTCCAGGAACTCAATCTCTTCGCCAACATGACGGTTGCCGAGAACATCTTTGCCACCCGCGAAATCACCCGCGGCGTGCTCGGCATCGATCACAAGGCGCAGGTGGAAAAGGCCAACGGCTTCCTGAAGCGCCTCGACGCCGGGATCGACGCCGAAACCATGGTCGAAGACCTGCCGATCGGCCAGCAGCAGCTGGTGGAGATCGCCAAGGCCATGTCGCTCGATGCCCGTATCCTGATCATGGATGAGCCGACCTCGGCGCTCTCGGCTGCCGAAGTGGAGATCCTTTTCAAGGTCATCGCCGAACTGAAGGCGCAGGGTGTTGCGATCGTCTATATCTCGCACCGGCTGGAAGAGCTGATGCGGATCGGCGACTACATCACCGTGCTGCGCGACGGCCAGATCACCGGCCAGGCGATGGTGAAAGATATCGACACCCGCTGGATCGTCCGCTCGATGATCGGTTCGGATGCCAAGGACTTCGCCAAGGCAGACAATCATGCGTTGGGCGGCGAAATGTTCCGCGCCGAAGACATCAGTCTGCCGCGCCCGACCGGCGGCCTTGCCGTCGATCACGTCTCGCTCTCGGTCAAGTCGGGCGAAATTCTCGGCATCTACGGCCTGATGGGCGCCGGGCGCAGCGAATTCTTCGAATGCGTCATCGGCCGCCACATGCATTCCACCGGCAAGATCTTCATCGACGGCCAGGAAGTCCGCGCCCGCGACACGACCCGTCGCATCCGCCGCGGCCTGGCGCTGATCCCTGAGGATCGTCAGCGCGAGGGCCTGGTGCAGGTTCTGTCGATCGCCAGCAATCTGACGCTCGCCAGCCTCGGCCGCTTTGCCCGCTTCTTCCATATCAGCGCGTCGGCCGAGAAGAATGCCATTCGCGAGGCGATCAAGGACCTCTCGATCAAGGCGCCCAATCCGGATTTCGAGGTCACCTCGATGTCGGGCGGCAACCAGCAGAAGGTGGTGATCGGCAAGGCGCTTATGACCAATCCGAAGGTGCTGCTGATGGACGAGCCGAGCCGCGGCATCGATGTCGGCGCCAAGGCTGACGTCTTCCGCACCATGCGGCGGCTGGCGGCCAACGGGCTCGCAATCTTGTTTTCGACTTCAGACCTCGAAGAGGTCATGGCGCTTTCCGATCGCATCGCGGTCCTTAGCAACGGACGGCTGATCGCCGTCTTCGATCGCAGCGAAGCGACGGAAGATGCCATCATCGCGGCTTCGGCCAAGGGACACGGACAGCAGACAGGGAAACTCGCGTCATGACGGCGGCTACCACGACTACCACAGCGCCGAAGGGCGCCAACGGCTCCGCACTTCTGACGCTGATGAAGCTCAGAACCTTCATCGCGCTGTTTGCCGTCATCATCTTCTTTGCGATCTTCGCGCCGAACTTCACCTCGACGGCGAACATGATCCTGATGTCGAAGCATGTGGCGCTGAACGCCTTTCTCGCCATGGGCATGACTTTCGTCATCATCACCGGCGGCATCGACCTTTCGGTCGGCTCGATCGTCGGCCTCTGCGGCATGGTTGCCGGCGGCCTGATCCTCTACGGGATCGAACTGCCGATCGGCTATACGATCTTCTTCAATCTCTTCGAGATCGTGCTGATCACGCTCGCCGTCGGCCTTGCCATCGGCCTGATCAACGGATTGCTGATCACCAAGCTCAACGTCGCGCCGTTCATCGCGACGCTTGGCACTCTCTATGTCGCCCGCGGCCTGGCGCTGCTCTCCTCCGACGGCCAGACCTTTCCGAACCTCGTCGGCCGCCCGGAATACGCGACGACCGGCTTCGACTTTTTCGGTGCCGGCCGCATTCTCGGCCTGCCTGTCTCGATCTGGATTCTGATCGTTCTGGCGCTTGTCGCGGCCTATGTCTCGCGCTCCACGCCGATCGGCCGCCACATCTTCGCGGTCGGCGGCAATGAGCGGGCAGCGCGGATGTCCGGCATCCGGGTCGATCTCGTGAAGATCTTCGTCTACATGTTCTCCGGCCTGTGCGCGGCGATCGTCGGGGTGGTCATCTCCTCCGAACTGATGGCAGCGCATCCGGCGACCGGAGAAAGCTTCGAGCTGAACGCGATTGCGGCAGCCGTTCTCGGCGGCACCTCGATGTCGGGCGGCCGCGGCACGATCGGCGGCACCATCATCGGCGCCTTCGTCATCGGCATTCTTTCGGACGGACTGGTGATGATGGGCGTATCGTCCTTCTGGCAGATGGTCATCAAGGGCCTCGTCATCATCATCGCCGTCGTCGTCGATCAGGCACAGCGCCGCCTGCAGCAGCGCGTTACCCTCATGCAGATGGCAAAGGCAGGTTGAAATGACGGAATTGAAGGGTGCCCTGATCGGTTGCGGTTTCTTCGCGGTCAACCAGATGCATGCCTGGCGCGATGTCGAGGGCGCCGGGATCGTGGCGATCTGCGACCGCGATCCGGCCCGCCTGGAGGCTGTCGGCGACCAGTTCGGCATCGAACGGCGCTACGCGGATGCGGCCGAACTCTTCGCTGCTGGCGGCTTCGATTTCGTCGATATCGCCACGACCGTTCCGAGCCACCGCCCGCTGGTCGAAATGGCTGCAAGCAACAAGATCCCGGTCATCTGCCAGAAGCCTTTCGCAGAGTCGCTGGCCGACGCGAAATCCATGGTGGCGGCTTGCCGCGACGCCGGCATTCCGCTGATGGTGCACGAGAATTTCCGCTGGCAGACGCCGATCCAGGCGGTGCGCCGGCTGCTTGACAGCAAGGCGATCGGCACGCCCTTCTGGGGCCGTTTCTCGTTCCGCTCCGGCTATGACGTATTCTCCGGCCAGCCCTATCTCGCCGAAGGCGAGCGCTTCATCATCGAAGATCTCGGCATCCACACGCTGGACATCGCCCGCTTCATCCTCGGCGACGTCAAGACGCTGACGGCGCGCACCAAGCGGGTCAATCAGAAGATCAAGGGCGAGGATGTTGCGACCATCCTGCTCGACCACGAGAGCGGCGCGACCTCCATCGTCGATGTCAGCTACGCCACCAAGCTCGGCACCGAGAATTTCCCGGAGACGTTGATCGAACTCGATGGCACCGATGGCACCATCCGCCTGTCAGCCGGATACCGTCTCGAGGTCACCAACGCGGCCGGCACCGTCGTCTCCGACGCCTCGCCGCAGCTGCTCTCCTGGGCGTCGCGCCCCTGGCACAATATTCATGAAAGCGTCTATGCGATCCAGGAACACTGGGTCGAGCGTCTCAAAAACGGCGGCGAGCCTGCGACTTCCGGCGCCGACAACCTGAAGACTTTCGCGCTGGTCGAAGCGGCCTATGAAAGTGCGGCCTCCGGCAAGACTGTCGATATCGAGGCGATGCTCGGATGACATCGGAAACCTTCGCCCTCTATGGTACGCACGAGGCCGAAGAGCAGCCGGTGACGCTTTCTGCCGGGCGGCTTTCCGCCGATCTCGCCAACGGCAACCTGCGAACGATCCGCTACAATGGTATCGAGGTGCTGCGGGCCGTTTCCTATCTCGTGCGCGATCGCGACTGGGGTACCTACAGCCCGCGCATCGACGATCTGACCGTAGAACAGGGCGATGGCCGCTTTGCCGTTCGGTATACCGCCCATTGCGTCGGCCCTGATGGAAGCACGCTCGCCATCGCCGTGCGAATTGCCGCCACGGAAACCGAACTGACATTCGAGGCCGATGCGCTTTCGGCGACCGGCTTCGAAACCAACCGTTGCGGCTTCTGCATCCTGCATCCGATCGTCGGCGTGGCCGGAGCTCCAGTCAGGGTCGAGGATGTCGATGGCCACGTGGCCGACACGGTCTTCCCCGACCTGATCGATCCCTGGCAGCCCTTCAAGGATATGCGATCCATCACGCATGCCGTTGCCGAAGGCATCCTGGCAAAATGCCTGATGGAGGGCGACACGTTCGAAATGGAGGACCAGCGCAACTGGTCCGACGCTTCCTATAAGACCTACGTGCGCCCGCTGGCGCTTCCCTGGCCTTACAGGATCGGCGCCGGCGAACCGGTGCGCCAGCGCATCGTGCTGTCGATCGACGACCGCCGCAAGGGCTTTGCATCGGCGAAAACGGCGCAGCGTGTGGTCGAGATCAGGAAGGGCGACCGGTCAGGCACGATGCCGCCGATCGGCATCGTCGTGACACCCGAGGAAGCGCGCACCACATTGGCGGCGAAAGAGATGCTGGACGAGATCGCGCCGCAGCACCTGCTCTTTCATTTCGATCCGCTTGCCGGGCATGGACGCGCGGTGCTCGACGACTTCGCGGCAATCGCGAGAGGCCATCGGGGCTCGGCGACGATCGAAATCGCCTTGCCCTGCGTCAGGTCACCGGCGGAAGAAGCACGCGACATCGCGGCGCTGATGAAGGCGGCACATTTCTCACCCGACGCGATCGTCGTCTCCCCCTCCGTCGATCGCCAATCGACGCCGCCGGGCAGCAAGTGGCCGGAATGCCCGCCGCTGGAAGAAGTCTATGCGGCGGCACGTGCCGCATTCGGCGAGGTGAGCCTCGGCGGCGGCATGCTCAGCTATTTCACCGAGCTCAACCGCAAACGCGTGCCGGCCTGGCACCTGGATTTCGTCACCCATTGCACCAACCCGATCGTGCATGCGGCGGACGACCTGAGTGTCATGCAGACGTTGGAGGCATTGCCTTTCATCACCCGCTCGGTGCGGGCGATCTATGGCAGCAAGCCGTACCGGATCGGCCCTTCCACCATTCCCATGCGCCAGAACCCCTATGGCAGCCGGACGATGGACAACCCAGGCCATGCCCGCATTCCGATGGCCAACAGCGATCCGCGCCAGAATGGCCGTTTCGCCGAAGCCTTCGCTTTTGCCTACGGGATTCAGGTGGCCGATGTTGGCCTGGAATGTCTGACGCTTTCGGCGCTGACGGGACCTTTCGGTCTGATTGCCGGAGACGGCGAGCCGTCACCACCCGGTTCGCCGCGACCACTCTTCAACACGGTCAAAGCCTTGGCCGGCATGGCCGGCTACAGCTGGCGCGAATGCCGGTCGGCAGTGCCGTCAGATGTTCTGGCATTGCTGGTGCAGGACGCTAGCGTGCAGTCGCTGTGCCTCGTCAACATCACGCCGCGTGTTCAGGAAGCCGCTCTCGGAAGCTTCTATCCCGCAGGCGGTGGACAGGGTCTGATCAGACTTGCGCCCTATTCCGTGGAGCGCGTCCGCCTGCCCTGATGGTACCCATTCGCGCATGCGACGGCATGCTGCGTTTGACGCGGATTTCTTCCTTGGCCATCTGCAGAAGATAGGCCAGGAGCTCTGAACCCTCGGCCCTGGCAAGTTTGATGGCGATGTCGAGATGGTCGGCAAGATGAGAATTGCGCATCATGAATTTCCCCGCTCAGATACATATATCAATAATTACTAATGAATCTTGCGCGGGCATTACCAAGGGCATCCAACAACCTAACGTGAGGAATTCATACTCGTAGCCATACGCCTTGTGAACCATCCCTAATAATAGGGATGGTTGACGGAAACGTACAGGATTCGTTCTTTGGTTGTTCTCACGCGCATTAGATCTTTCTAATCTAAAGCAGCCTATACGAGATTTGTACGATCACAGGACAATCTGTAGCTTCACATCATCCGGGCGCGCTTCAACGGCGCGATCGAAAGCCTTGATCGAATCCTCGAAGGCAAAGGTCTCGGAAATCAGTGGCTTGAGATCGACACGCCCGGAACCGAGGAGCGCGATCGACCGCTCGTATTGATGCGCATAGCGGAAAACGGTCTCGATGCGGATTTCCTTGGTCGATGCGGTCGAGACGTCAAAACCGACCGGATTGACCGGCAGACCGACCGCGACGATGACGCCGCCCGGACGCGGCAGCTGCATGATCGTCTCCCATGCCTTCGGCGAACCGGAGCATTCGAAGATCACGTCGGCGCCCCATCCATCCGTCAGCCGCGATACCTCTTCGGCAAGGCTCTTCTCACGGATATTGACCGGAATGACGCCCTGATACTGGGCGGCGATATCGAGCTTCGGTTGCGCCAGATCGGCGACGATGGCACGCGAGCAGCCGCCGGCAAGGACAGCGATCGCGACCATCGTGCCGATCGGACCGGCGCCGAGCACCACGGCGGTATCGCCAGGCGCAATCTTCGCCTTCGACGCCGCCTGCATGCCAACGGCAAAGGGCTCGACCATCGCGCCCTCGGCAAAGCTGACATTGTCAGGCAGCTTGAACGTGTAATTGGCGGGATGAACGACCTCGGCTGTCAGAACGCCATGAATGGGCGGTGTCGCCCAGAAGGTCACGGCCGGATCGATATTGTACATGCCGAGACGGCTGGCCTTCGAATTCGGATCGGGAATACCAGGCTCCATGCAGACGCGGTCGCCGATCTTCAGATGCGTGACGCCCTCGCCGACCTCGATCACCGTTCCCGCTGCCTCGTGGCCGAGCACCATCGGCTCGTTGACGACGAAGGGGCCGATCTTGCCGTGGGTGTAATAATGTACATCCGAACCGCAGACCCCGACCGTATGGATCTTGATCTTCACCTGGCCCGGGCCGGTTTCCATCGGCAGATCGATGTCGCGAAGCGCGAGCTCATGCTGACGCTCCAGAACGAGAGCACGGACTTTGGTCATGGCGGTTTCCTTCCCTGTGGCGCTTACGATTCAGCCGCGCCGTTGCTCAGACTATAGAACCGCCCGCAGGCGAAATTCAATCGCGGCATTTCAGCTTTTGCTCACGACGCGACGAAATGCTCAGTTGGGCGCATAAAGGCATTTATAAGATTTTTATATTGGCGCCATCTGGCGCGTCTCGAACCTTAATGCGCTTCGGCCGCATATTAATGCCCGAGAGATCAAACCGATTATCTCCACGCCAGAAAGCATAAAGGTGCCGATCCCGAGGGAACGGCGCCCTTGTCTTGTCTGACTCCAACAAGAACACCAGGAGTCAAGATCATGATGGATATCATTCTACTGGGCACCGCGATCGTCTTTTTCGTACTGTGCTTTGCCTATACCCGCGCCTGCGACAGGCTTTGAAGGAGAAGCGACGATGACCCTCGATTATATCCTGAGCGGCGCCGTGACCGTTTTCCTCACCGTTTACCTCACCTACGCCCTCATCCGCCCCGAGCGCTTCTGATAGCGCCGGCCGGATACCCGAAAGTTTCCTCCCATGACCCTCAACGGATGGCTACAGATCCTCGTCTTCTGCGGGATCCTCATTGCGCTCGTCAAACCGCTCGGCGGTTACATGACGCGCGTCTTCAGCGGAGAGCGCACGCTGCTCTCCCCCGTCCTCGTTCCGGTGGAACGAGGACTTTATGCGCTTGCCGGCACCAGCGACCGCGAGGAGCAGCATTGGACCTCCTATGCCTTCTCGCTGCTGATGTTCAACCTGCTCGGCACGCTGGTTCTCTATCTGCTACTGCGCTTCCAGGACATCCTGCCCTATAACCCGGCCGGAATGGCCGCGGTCGGGCCGGAGCTTTCCTTCAACACCGCCACCAGCTTCGTCGCCAACACCAACTGGCAGAGCTATGGCGGCGAAAGCACCATGTCCTACCTGTCGCAGATGGCCGGCCTGACCGTGCAGAACTTTGTTTCCGCCGCAACCGGCATGGCAATCGCCATCGGCCTGATCCGCGCCTTCTCGCGTGCTTCGGGCAAGGCGATCGGCAATTTCTGGGTGGATTTGATCCGCGCCACCCTGTACGTTTTGCTGCCTGCCTGCATCGTGCTGACGCTTGTCTATGTCTGGCTCGGTGTGCCGCAGACGCTCGGTCCCTACATCGACGCAACGACGCTCGAAGGCGCCAAGCAGACGATCGCGCTCGGCCCGGTTGCTTCGCAGCTTGCCATCAAGATGCTCGGCACCAACGGCGGCGGTTTCTTCAATGCCAACTCGGCCCATCCCTTCGAAAACCCCGATAACATCTCGAACATGATCCAGATGCTGTCGATCTTCGCGATCGGCGCGGCCTTCACCAACGTCTTCGGCCGCATGGTCGGAAACGAGCGTCAGGGTTGGGCGATCCTCGCCTCGATGGGCATCCTGTTCCTCGTTGGCGTCGGCATCACCTACTGGGCGGAAGCTGCAGGCAACCCGCTGATGCATCAGCTCGGGCTCGCAGGCGGCAACATGGAAGGCAAGGAAGTCCGCTTCGGCGTCGCCATGTCCTCGCTCTTCGCCGTCATCACCACGGCGGCCTCCTGCGGCGCGGTCAATGCCATGCATGGTTCGTTCACCGCACTCGGCGGCCTGATCCCGCTGATCAACATGCAGCTCGGCGAAGTCATCGTCGGCGGCGTCGGCGCGGGCTTCTACGGCATCGTCCTCTTCATCATCGTCGCCGTCTTCGTGGCAGGCCTGATGGTCGGCCGTACGCCTGAGTATCTCGGCAAGAAGATCGAGGCGAAGGAAATGAAGATGGCCGTGCTCGCCATTCTCTGCCTGCCGCTCGCCATGCTGGTCTTTACGGCAATCGCCAGCGTCCTGCCATCGGCCGTCGCCTCGGTCGGCACCGCTGGTCCGCACGGCTTCTCGGAAATCCTCTATGCCTACACCTCGGCTGCGGCCAACAACGGTTCCGCCTTTGGCGGCCTGACGGCCAATACGCCCTGGTACAACATCACGCTCGGCATCGGGATGCTGATGGGCCGCTTCCTGGTCATCGTTCCCGCACTTGCTATCGCCGGCTCGCTGATCAGCAAGAAGACGGTACCGGCCTCCGCAGGCACATTCCCGACCGACGGCCCGCTCTTCGTCGGTCTGCTCGTCGGCACGATCCTGATCGTCGGCGGCCTGACCTTCTTCCCGGCGCTGGCCCTCGGCCCTGTTGTCGAACACCTGGTGATGATCGCAGGGCAGACGTTCTGAGGTGACGCCGATGATCATCCGTCACGCATTCCGCAAATCGATCCACCCACGCCACGGTTCGCCGGGGCGTGGGGCAAGGCCCGGCCTGCGCGGGACCGACGCAATCCTGCTGATGCTGGCTGGCCTGCTCGTCGCGGCCGCCGTTCTCAGACTTTTCCACGGCTGACCGGCCCGGCCGGTTCCGCCTCACTCTTTCAAGCTGGAGTCTCTTATGAGCCAGGCAAAATCCGCGAGTATCCTGGATAGTCGCATCCTCATTCCGGCTGTCGGCGCCGCTTTCAAAAAGCTCAACCCGCGCACGCTGGCCCGCAATCCGGTCATGTTCGTTGTGGCAACTGTCTCGGCGCTGACCACCATCCTCTTCATCCGCGATATCGCCACCGGCGGCGGCAATCTCGGCTTCTCGTTCCAGATCAATCTCTGGCTCTGGTTTACCGTGCTATTTGCCAATTTCGCCGAAGCCGTTGCCGAGGGCCGTGGCAAGGCACAGGCGGATTCGCTGCGCAAGGCGCGCACCGAAACGCAGGCCAAGCTTCTGACCGCCAATAACGGCTCCGGCTACCGCATGGTGCCGGGCACGAGCCTCAAGGTCGGCGATCTCGTTCTGGTCGAGGCCGGCGACATCATCCCGTCCGACGGCGAAGTCGTCGAGGGCGTCGCCTCGGTCAACGAAGCAGCGATCACCGGTGAATCCGCTCCCGTCATCCGTGAGTCCGGCGGCGACCGCTCGGCCGTCACAGGCGGCACGCAGGTTCTGTCAGACGTCATCCGCGTCCGCATCACGGCAGCCGCCGGCTCGACCTTCCTCGATCGGATGATCTCGCTCGTCGAAGGCGCGGAGCGCCAGAAGACGCCGAACGAAATCGCGCTCAATATCCTGCTCGCAGGCATGACGCTGATCTTCGTGCTCGCCACCGCGACGATCCCGAGCTTTGCGGCCTATGCCGGTGGCTCGATCCCGATCATCACGCTGGTTGCGCTCTTCGTGACGCTGATCCCGACCACGATCGGCGCCCTGCTTTCGGCCATCGGCATCGCCGGCATGGACCGTCTCGTCCGCTTCAACGTGCTTGCCATGTCCGGCCGCGCCGTCGAAGCCTCCGGCGACGTCGATACGCTGCTGCTCGACAAGACCGGCACGATCACGCTCGGCAACCGTCAGGCCACGAGCTTCCGCCCGGTCCGCGGCGTCACCGAACAGGAACTGGCCGATGCGGCCCAGCTCGCCTCGCTTGCTGACGAGACGCCCGAGGGACGCTCGATCGTCGTGCTCGCCAAGGAGAAATATGCGATCCGCGGCCGCGACATGGCCAGCCTGCAGGCGACCTTCGTTCCCTTCACCGCCCAGACCCGCATGAGCGGTGTCGATATCGGCGGCTCGTCGATCCGCAAGGGTGCGGTCGAAGCCGTGCTGACCTATGTCGGTGCCAACAACGCGCCGTCCAACGGCAATGCGGCGATCGCTCTGCGTCCCGAGACCGATATCGTGCGCGAACTCCAGGCAATCGCCGACGAGATCGCCAAGGCCGGCAGCACGCCGCTCGCGGTTGCCCGCGACGGCAAGCTGCTCGGCGTCATCCAGCTGAAGGACATCGTCAAGGGCGGCATCCGCGAGCGCTTCTCCGAACTGCGCCGCATGGGCATCCGCACAGTGATGATCACCGGCGACAACCCGATGACCGCAGCCGCAATCGCTGCCGAAGCCGGGGTCGACGACTTCCTCGCCCAGGCGACGCCTGAAAACAAGCTGTCGCTGATCCGCGAGGAACAGGCCAAGGGCAAGCTCGTCGCCATGTGCGGCGACGGCACCAACGACGCCCCGGCACTTGCCCAGGCCGATGTCGGCGTCGCCATGAACACCGGCACTGTGGCCGCCCGCGAGGCCGGCAATATGGTGGACCTCGACAGCGACCCGACGAAGCTCATCGAGATCGTCGAGATCGGCAAGCAGCTGCTCATGACCCGCGGCGCGCTGACGACCTTCTCGATCGCCAACGACATCGCCAAGTATTTCGCCATCATCCCGGCGATGTTCCTGACCTTCTACCCGCAGCTCGGCGTGCTGAATATCATGGGGCTCGCCACGCCGCAGAGCGCCATTCTCTCTGCGATCATCTTCAATGCGCTGATCATCGTGGCGCTGATCCCGCTGTCGCTGAAGGGCGTGAAGTACCGCGCCATCGGCGCCGGTGCGCTGCTGTCCCGCAACCTCGTCATCTACGGCCTCGGCGGCATCGTCGTCCCGTTCATCGGCATCAAGGCGATCGACATGGCCATCACGGCCCTCGGTCTCGCCTAAGGAGCACATGCAATGTTGAAAGAACTTCGTCCGGCAATCGTCATGATCGTTGCCACCACCGCCATCACCGGCCTGCTTTACCCGATCGCCATGACGGGTGCCGCCCAGGCCCTCTTCCCCAAACAGGCGAACGGCAGCCTGATCGAGAAGGACGGAGCCGTCATCGGCTCGACGCTGATCGGCCAGGCCTTTTCCAGCGACAAGTATTTCCACGACCGCCCGTCGGCCGCGGGCGACGGCTACAACGCCGCCTCATCCTCAGGCTCGAACCTCGGCCCGACCAGCCAGAAGCTGATCGACCGCGTCAAGACCGACTACCAGGCCGCCAAGGCGACTAACCCCGGCGCTGACGTACCGATCGACCTCGTCACCGCCTCGGGCAGCGGGCTTGATCCCCACATCACCCCCGATGCCGCCTATTTCCAGGTCGCCCGCGTCGCCAAGGCCCGCGGTCTCGACGAGGCGAAGGTCAAGGCGCTGGTGGATTCGGCTGTCGAGGCGCGTGAGCTTGGGTTCTTGGGTGAGCCTGTGGTCAATGTGCTTGCGTTGAACCAGAGACTCGATGCCTCTATGACTCAGTGAGTTGAGCTTTCGATATCTCCCTCATTCCTGTGCTTGTCACAGGAATCCAGCCACGCGAAGTCCTTCGCGTGAAAGAGTCTTCCGGCGTCGCAGACGCGACGCCGCTGGATCCCTGTGACAAGCACAGGGATAAGGGATCGTTAGGTTCGTGCAAACCCTGATGCCAGTCTGTAGAAAGACGAAACCGGATGCCAGACGACAACCGCGAACAGGCCGGCAGGCCCTCGCCCGACGCTCTTCTCGAGAAAGCGCAGGCCGAAACACGCGGCCGTCTGAAGATCTTTCTCGGCGCTGCGCCCGGCGTCGGCAAGACCTACGAGATGCTGGTGTCCGGCCGCGCCAAGATTGCCGATGGGCTGGATGTGGTGATCGGCGTCGTCGAGACCCACGGGCGCAAGGAAACCGAGGCGCTGCTGGCCGGTTTCGAAATCATCCCGCGCGTCGCGGTCGCCTACAAAGGCCATTCGCTCGACGAAATGGACCTCGACGGAATCCTCGCCCGCAGGCCCGATCTGGTGCTGGTCGATGAGCTTGCCCATACCAATGCCCAGGGCAGCCGCCATCCGAAGCGCTATCTCGACGTCCGGGAACTGCTCGATCGCGGCATCGATGTCTACACGACGCTCAACATCCAGCATGTCGAAAGCCTCAACGATGTCGTCTCGCAGATCACCCGCATCCGGGTGCGGGAGACGGTGCCGGACTCGGTCATCGACGTTGCAGACGATATCGAGATCATCGACCTGACGCCCGACGATCTGATCAAGCGGCTGCATGACGGCAAGGTCTATGTGGCGCGCACGGCCGAGCGGGCGCTGACCAACTATTTCACGCCCGGCAACCTGACGGCGCTGCGCGAACTGGCGCTGCGCAAGACTGCGCAACGCGTCGACGACCAGTTGCTGACGCATATGCAGGCGCACGCCATTTCCGGCCCCTGGGCGGCAGGCGAGCGCGTTCTCGTTTCCGTCGATCACCACGCGCGCTCGGCCTCGCTGGTCCGCTACGCCTCGCGGATGGCAGCACGGCTTCGCGCACCCTGGTCGGCAGTCTATATCGAGACCAATCGCTCGATCAATCTGACGGAAGGCGAGCGCGACACGATTGCCGCGACGCTGCGGCTGGCCGAACAGCTCGGCGGCGAGGCGCTGACGCTGCCGGGCCGCGAGGTCTCGGAAGAGCTGCTGCGCCATGCGGGCGCCAACAACGTCACCCATATCGTCATCGGCTCGCCGAAGAAGCCGACATGGCGGGAATGGCTACAGCCTTCGGCGACCGACCAATTGATCCGCCGGGCGGGCGATATCAGCGTCCACGTCATCTCCGGAAGTGAGAAGGACACGGCCGCCAGGAGCGGCGTGAAAGCCGCCTCCGCCGCGAACGCCTTCGATATCCGCGCCTATATTCTGGCAACGGGCTATGTGGTCGTGGCGCTTGCCGCAGGCATCGTGCTCGATCAGGTGCTCGACGTCCGCAATCTGGCACTGGTGTTTCTGATGGCGGTGCTGACCTCGGCCGTCATCCACGGCCTGCGCCCTGCGCTCTACACCTGCATCATCAGCGCGCTGACCTTCAACTTCTTCTTCCTGCCGCCGCGCTACACGCTGACGATCAGCGACCCTGAGAGCGTGCTGGCGCTGTTCTTCTTCCTCGGCGTGGCCATCATCGCCTCCAACCTGACGGCAACGGTGCAGCGGCAGGCCGCGGCCGCGCGGCAAAGGGCTCGCACGACGGAAGATCTCTATCTCTTCTCCAAGAAGCTCGCCGGAACCGGCACGCTGGATGACGTGCTCTGGGCGACGGCCTTCCAGATCGCCTCGATGCTGAAGGTGCGCGTGGTCCTGCTGCTGCCGGAAGATGGCGGCATTGCCGTGAAGGCCGGTTATCCGCCTGACGACACGCTGGATGACGCCGATATCGCAGCCGCCCGCTGGGCCTGGGAGCACAATCACGCCGCAGGCCGCGGTGCCGATACGCTGCCCGGCGCCAAGCGCCTCTATGTGCCGCTGCGCACCGGCCGCACTGCCGTCGGCGTCATCGGCCTCGATAGCGACCGGCGCGACGGACCGTTGCTGACGCCGGAACAGCAGCGACTGC
Organism: Rhizobium sp. 01N424; assembly: GCF_056399485.1. Taxonomy (NCBI): domain Bacteria; kingdom Pseudomonadati; phylum Pseudomonadota; class Alphaproteobacteria; order Hyphomicrobiales; family Rhizobiaceae; genus Rhizobium; species Rhizobium sp. 01N424. The sequence goes on along the minus strand of NZ_JBFTRK010000004.1, from coordinate 405,198 downwards.
TCAATGCGCTGGCAGATCAGGCAGCCCTTGCGATCGAACGCGTCCAGCTCGTCGCCGATGTCGACCGCGCCAAGCTTGCAGCGGAAGCCGATCGCCTGCGCTCGGCGCTGCTCACCTCGATCTCGCATGACCTGAAGACCCCGCTTGCCGCGATCCTTGGAGCGGCGGGAACGCTCCGCGACTATCTGAGCTCGATGACGGAAGAGGATCGCAACGATCTCCTGTCGACCGTCGTCGATGAATCCGAGCGTCTCAACCGGTTCATCGCCAACCTGCTCGACATGACCAAGATCGAATCCGGCGCCATGGAGCCGAACTATGCGCTGCATTATGCAGGCGACATTGCCGGAAGCGCACTGCGCCGCGCCGCCAAGATCCTCGACCGGCACAGGACGGAAATGAGCATTCCCGAAGACCTGCCGATGGTGAAGGTCGATCCGGTGCTTTTCGAGCAGGTGCTCTTCAACCTGCTCGACAATGCCGCCAAATACGCGCCGGAAGCATCGACGATCCGCATCCGCGGCTTCTCCGACGCCTTCAGCGTTGCCCTCGAGGTCTCCGATGAAGGCCCCGGCATTCCCGAGGGTGATCTCGATCGCATCTTCGACACCTTCTATCGCGTCCGCAAGGGCGATCAGGTTCGCGCCGGCACCGGGCTCGGGCTTTCCATCTGCCGCGGCTTCATCGAGGCCATGGGCGGCACCATCACGGCAGGAAACCGGAAGGATCGCCCAGGCGCGGTCTTCACCATCCGGCTTCCAAGACCCAATGACACTCTCAAACTGGATGAACTCAAATGAGCGGTTCGCCCGTCAAAATTCTCGTCGTCGATGACGAGCCCCCTATCCGCAAGCTGCTGCGCGTCGGACTGACGGCGCAGGGCTACGAGGTCCACGAGGCAGCCAATGCGCTCGCCGCCCGGCAATCGGTGGTCGATGATCTGCCCGATCTCGTCGTTCTCGATCTCGGCCTCCCGGATACGCCGGGGCACGACCTGCTGCAGGAGTGGCGGGACGACGGGCTGACCATGCCCGTCGTCATCCTCTCCAGCCGCACCGACGAAGCCGGTATCGTCAAGGCGCTGGAGACCGGCGCCGATGACTATGTCACCAAGCCGTTCGGCATTGCCGAACTCGGTGCCCGCATCCGCGTGGCGCTCCGCCATCGCCTGCAGCAGCAGGGCGAGAAGGCGATTTTCCAGACCGGCGGCCTGTCGATCGACATCGTCAAGCGGATCGTCAAGGTGGACGGCAGGGAGATCAAGCTGTCGCCGAAGGAATACGACATCCTGCGCGTGCTCGCCCAGCACGCCGGAAAGGTGCTCACCCATCAGTTCCTGTTGAAACAGGTCTGGGGCCCGGCGGCCGATGTGCAGTATCTCAGGGTCTATGTCCGGCAGCTGCGTCAAAAGGTCGAGCAGGTTCCCGATCAGCCGCACTATATAACCACGGAGACCGGGGTCGGTTACCGTCTTCGCGAGCCCGACTGAGCGGCCGCAGGCCTTCTTCGAAGACAAATGGAAATCACATGAATCTTGCAGACATCATCTTGCCGGAACACACCTCCATCGGCGTTTCGGTCTCGACGAAATGGCGCGCGCTCCAGAATATGGCGGAAAAAGCCGGAAAGGCCTTCGGCGTCGAGGAACAGGCGATCATCAGGGCGCTCGAAACCCGCGAAAACCTGGGTTCGACAGGCATCGGCAACGGCATCGCCGTTCCGCACGCATCCATCCCCGGCATGACCAGTCCCCGTGGCCTTCTGGTCCGCTTCGCGCAACCGCTCGATTTCGAGGCGATCGACGATGTACCCACCGATATCGCTTTCATGCTTCTCTTCGGCGAGAACAATCGCGGCGAATATCTGAACGTCCTCGCCGCCATTGCCCGGCGCCTACAGTCCGAAGGGGTGCTGGCGTCGATGCGCAAGGCGCGCAGCGCCGACGAGCTCTATTCCGATTTCATCGCCGACTCCCGGAGCTGACAGGCCTTGAACTACCATCCCTGCGATCTATTCTGCAATTGAATTGGCAGAGGTTCAAAGGCTTGTCCGGTAAGTCCGTTTCAGAAACCTCTTGCAAATGAAATGACATTCCAGAAAGCGACGTTCCAACCGGAAGAACTTTCGTTTCATTATACGACTAAGTTGATAGAGTTTACGGCAGAAACGAAGGAGGTTTTTCATGCAGTCAACTCGGATCACAAGGCTTCTCGCCGCCGCGGTCTTCGCCGGTAGCGTTGCCATCGGCGCCGTTGCTCCGGCTTTTGCCGATCAGCAGCTTCTCAACGTGTCCTACGACCCGACGCGCGAATTGTACAAGGACTTCAATGCCGCCTTCGCTGCCAAGTGGCAGAAGGATACCGGTGAAGCGGTCACGATCCAGGCCTCCCATGGCGGCTCCGGCGCACAGGCCCGCTCGGTTATCGACGGCCTCGAAGCCGACGTCGTGACGCTGGCGCTGGAAGGCGACATCGACGCGATCGCCAAGGCGACCGGCAAGATCCCGACCGACTGGAAAACCAAGTTCCCGAACAACTCCACCCCCTACACCTCGACGATCGTCTTCCTGGTCCGCAAGGGCAACCCGAAGGGCATCAAGGACTGGGCCGATCTCGTCAAGGACGACGTCCAGGTCATAACCCCGAACCCGAAGACCTCGGGCGGCGCCCGCTGGAACTTCCTGGCAGCCTGGGCATGGGCCAAGCAGGCAAATGGCGGCGACGAAGCCAAGGCACAGGACTATGTGACCAAGCTTCTGCAGCACGTTCCGGTTCTCGATACCGGCGCACGCGGCGCGACCACCACCTTCGTCCAGCGCGGTCTCGGCGACGTTCTGCTCGCCTGGGAAAACGAAGCCTATCTCTCGCTTGAAGAACTCGGCCCCGACCAGTTCGAGATCGTGACCCCGGCCTTCTCCATCCGTGCCGACCCGCCGGTTGCGATCGTCGACGGCAATGTCGACAAGAAGGGCACCCGTAAGGTTGCCGAAGCCTATCTGAACTACCTCTATTCGGACGAAGGCCAGAAGATCGCTGCCAAGCACTTCTACCGCCCGATCAAGCCCGAAGCTGCCGATCCGGCAGATATCGCCCGCTTCCCGAAGTTGACGCTTGCCACCATCGATGATTTCGGTGGATGGAAGGAAGCCCAGCCGAAATTCTTCGGCGACGGCGGGGTATTTGACCAGATCTACAAGCCGGCCCAATAATAGAGTTCATGAACGCACATAGCCCCTCACGGTGGCGGTTGAAGCGGCCGAGTGTCATTCCGGGTTTCGGATTGGCGCTCGGCTTAACCTTGACCTGGCTCACCCTTCTGATCCTGATCCCCTTGTCGGGGCTCGCATGGCGTTCGAGCGAACTCGGCTGGGAGAAGTTCCTGTCGATTGCGCTCGATCCGCGTACTGTGAATGCCCTGCGCATCAGCTTCGGCGGCGCCTTCATTGCCGCCTGCATCAATGCCGTCTTCGGCGTCATTCTCGCCTGGGTGCTGGTACGCTACCGCTTCCCCGGCAAGCGCATCATCGACGCCATGGTCGATCTGCCCTTCGCATTGCCGACAGCCGTCGCCGGTATCGCGCTGACGACGCTCTATGCGCCGAACGGCTGGGTCGGCCAGTTTCTGGCGCCGCTCGGCATCAAGATCGCCTTCACGCCGGCCGGTATCGTCGTCGCCCTGATCTTCGTGGGCCTGCCCTTCGTGGTGCGCACGGTTCAGCCGGTGATGGAGGAGATCGACAAGGAAGTGGAAGAGGCCGCGGCGACGCTTGGCGCCAACCGCTTCCAGACGATCACCCGCGTCCTGCTGCCGGGCCTCGCGCCTGCCGTGCTGACGGGCTTTGCGCTCGCCTTTGCCCGCGGCGTCGGCGAATACGGATCGGTCATCTTCATTGCCGGTAACCTGCCGTTCAAGTCGGAGATCGCGCCGCTGCTAATCGTCATCAAGCTCGAAGAATATAATTACGCCGCCGCCACCGGCATTGCGGCCCTCATGCTCATCATCTCGTTCATCATGCTGCTGGTGATCAATCTCATCCAGAGCTGGCGCAGACGGAGGTACGGACATGGCGCTTGATACTGTCTCCGCCTCTCCGAAGGTTGCTTCTGTCGTGACGGAAAGCAGGCTGGCGCGCTGGGCGCTGATCCTGCTGTCGCTGGTCTTCCTGCTGCTGATCCTGTTCCTGCCGCTGGCTGCCGTCTTCGTCGAAGCGTTCCGCAAGGGCGTCCCGCCGTTCTTCCAGGCGCTGCAGGATGCAGAAACCTTCTCGGCGATCCGGCTCACCCTGATCGTCGCAGGCATCAGCGTGCCGCTGAACGTTGTCTTCGGCGTTGCCGCGGCCTGGGCGATCGCCAAGTTCGAGTTCAAGGGCAAGGCGTTTCTGACGACGCTGATCGACCTGCCCTTCTCGGTGTCGCCCGTTATCTCGGGTCTCGTCTTCGTGCTCCTGTTCGGCGCAAACACCTATCTCGGGAAATGGCTCGATGCGCATAGCATCAAGATCCTGTTTGCCGTGCCGGGCCTGATCCTGGCCACGATGTTCGTCACCTTCCCCTTCGTCGCCCGCGAACTGATCCCGCTGATGCAGGAACAGGGAACGGCCGATGAAGAAGCGGCACTGTCGCTCGGTGCCAGCGGCTGGCAGACCTTCTGGTACGTGACGTTGCCGAACATCAAGTGGGGCCTGCTCTACGGCGTGCTGCTCTGCAACGCCCGCGCCATGGGTGAATTCGGCGCCGTCTCCGTTGTCTCGGGCCATATCCGCGGCCAGACAAACACGATGCCGCTGCAGGTGGAAATTCTCTACAACGAGTATAATTTCACCGGCGCCTTTGCCGTCGCGACGCTGCTTGCCCTGCTTGCCCTTGTGACCCTTGTTTTGAAAACGCTGCTCGAAATGCGATACAGCGCGGAAATCGCCGCCAGCCGGCGGCACTGAAGGATTGAGAATGGAAGTACGCGTTCAAAACATACGCAAGGAATTCGACCGGTTCCCGGCCCTGCACGACGTTTCGCTCGATATCCGCTCGGGCGAACTGATCGCGCTGCTCGGCCCTTCCGGTTCTGGTAAGACGACACTCCTTCGCCTGATCGCCGGCCTCGAAAGCCCGACCGAGGGCAAGGTTTTCTTCGGCGACGAGGATGCCTCGAAAAAGACGGTGCAGGAGCGCAACATCGGCTTCGTGTTCCAGCACTATGCCTTGTTCCGCCACATGACGGTGCTCGACAACGTCGCCTTCGGCCTTAAGGTGCGCGACGGCGCACGCCGTCCGCCGAAGGCCGAAATTCGCAAGCGGGCGCTCGAGTTGCTGGATCTCGTCCAGCTCTCAGGCCTCGAAAAGCGCTATCCCGCTCAGCTTTCCGGTGGCCAGCGTCAGCGCGTGGCGCTCGCACGCGCCATGGCGGTCGAACCGAACGTGCTTTTGCTCGACGAGCCTTTCGGCGCGCTCGACGCCCAGGTGCGCAAGGACCTGCGCAAATGGCTGCGCGAAATCCACGACCGCACCGGCCACACCACGGTCTTCGTCACCCACGACCAGGACGAAGCAATGGAGCTGGCAGACCGCGTCGTCGTCATGAGCCAGGGTGCGATCGAGCAGGTCGGCACGCCGGACGAAGTGTACGATCGTCCGAACTCACCCTTCGTCTTCGGTTTCGTCGGCCAGTCGAACTGTTTGAACGTCAAGATCGTCGGCGGCGACATCCTGTTCGAGGGCCGGACGCTCGGTCTGAAGGCCGATGGCGAGCCGGACGGCGAGGCGCAGCTCTATTTCCGCCCGCACGACATCGAACTGCTGGACGCGAACCGTGGCGGCATCCCCGGCACGCTCGCCTCCAGTCGCCGTGTCGCGGGAACAAGGCATATCGAAATCGATATCGGCAAGGGGCACCAGCATATCGAGCTGGAAGTGCCGCCGTCGCAGACCGAAGTCCTCGACAGCAAGCACATCGCCTTCCGGCCGACGCGCTGGAAACTGTTCAGGAAGGGCTGACCCTCACTTCGTCATGCTCGGGCTTGTCCCGAGCATCTGCAACGGCTGACGTAGGGGATCGTTGGATCCTCGGCACAGCGCCGAGGATAACGGCTGCGGGCGGTGCGACCGCCCGCTCAGGCACATTCAATAGATTTCCGGCACGTACATCTCAGGCGGAACCGGTATGCGCGAATAGTCGTCGTGGCGCACGCGCGGCGGCAGGACGATGTTGTCCTTCGGCACATCCGCGTAAGGGATATGCTGCAGAAGATGGGCGATCATGTTGAGGCGCGCCCGCTTCTTGTCGACGGCCTGGACCACCCACCATGGCGCTTCCGGAATATGGGTCCGGTCGAGCATCTCTTCCTTGGCCTTGGTGTATTCTTCCCAGTGCACGCGGCTTTCAAGATCCATCGGCGACAGTTTCCACTGCTTCAGCGGATCCTGGATACGCATGCGGAAGCGGAATTCCTGCTCCTCGTCGGTGATCGAGAACCAGTATTTGACGAGGATGATGCCGGAACGAACAAGCATGCGCTCGAATTCCGGTACAGAACGGAAGAATTCTTCCAGCTCGTCCTTGGTGCAGAAGCCCATGACGCGCTCGACGCCGGCACGGTTGTACCAGCTGCGGTCAAACAGAACCATTTCGCCGGCCGACGGAAGGTGGGGCGTGTAGCGCTGGAAATACCACTGGTTCCGCTCGCGCTCGGTTGGCGCCGGAAGGGCGACGACACGGCAGACGCGCGGATTGAGGCGTTGCGTGACGCGCTTGATCGCCCCGCCCTTGCCGGCGGAATCGCGGCCTTCGAACAGCACGACGACTTTCAGCTTCTTGTGCTGCACCCAGTCCTGCAGCTTCACCAGCTCATGCTGGAGGCGGAAAAGCTCGCGGAAATAGGTTTTCCGCTCCAGCACGTCTTCGATGCCGCCTGGAAGGTTCTCGGCAACGAGGTCGTCAAGCCGGTCTTCCTCCATCTGCATTTCCAGTTCCTCGTCGAAACTGTCTGCAATCTCGTCCTTGATGCGGCGGAGCTGGTCGATTTCTTCCTGAGTCATGGTCATGTCCCTTTGATCGGCGCCACATCAGCAGGGTTTGACGACAGTAATGTGACAGAACGTGCCGCGCGAGCGAAGCGACCCTGGATACCACAAAGTTGTGTCACGTAAGGTTCATGGGCGGGACGTAGCTTTGGATGCTTTTCCATGAAAGGACAAGGACATGGCTGATATCGCCCCCGATCACCCAATGCCTCAGTCCGGTAGCCATCCGCTGCACTCGTCGAGTGCGGGCAAATGGTTCATACCGGTCTTTCTTCTTATTCTTCTCGTCGGCCTCGGATACGTGGCCTATGCGCTCGGCCGCGACCTGACGGAAGCCGCCGCCGCCGTTCCGTGGATCCTTCTCGGACTGGCGTTGCTGATCGCGCTCGGCTTCGAGTTCGTCAACGGCTTCCACGACACGGCAAACGCCGTGGCGACCGTGATCTACACCCGCTCGATGCCCGCCGAACTGGCGGTCATCTGGTCCGGCTTCTTCAACTTCCTCGGCGTGCTGACATCGTCGGGCGCCGTCGCCTTCGGCATTTTGGCACTGCTCCCGGTGGAGCTCATCCTGCAGGTCGGCTCCGGCTCCGGTCTGGCGATGGTCTTTGCCCTGCTCATCGCCGCCATCGTCTGGAACCTCGGCACCTGGTATCTCGGTCTGCCGTCGTCGAGTTCGCACACGCTTGTCGGCTCGATCATCGGCGTCGGCCTTGCCAACCAGTTCCTAGCCCCGGCAGGCAGCGCCACCAGCGGTGTCGACTGGTCGCAGGCGACCAATATCGGCCTATCGCTGCTGATCTCGCCGCTGATCGGCTTCGGCCTGTCGGCGATCCTGCTCGTCGTCATGAAATTTCTCGTTCGCAAGAAAGAACTTTACGAGGAGCCGAAGGGCAACCGGCCGCCGCCGCTCTGGATCCGCGCCATCCTGATCTTCACCTGCACCGGCGTCAGCTTCGCCCACGGGTCGAACGACGGTCAGAAGGGCATGGGTCTCATCATGCTGATCCTGATCGGCCTGGTGCCGACGGCCTTCGCGCTGAACCGCACGCCCGATGTCAACTATCTCGAAGCCTACAAGCAGGCCTCCGCGCAGGTGGAGACAGCACTCGGCAAATATGTGAAGCCCGGCGTCATCGTCACCGACTACAAGGCCGAGGTCAGCAATGCCGTGAAGACCAAGACCTGGACGGATGCGACGACCCCTGCCCTGCAGCAATATATCCACCAGACGAGCGCCGAAGTCGCCGCCTTCCCGACGCTGGAAGCGGTTCCGACCAATCTCGTCGGTAACGTGCGCAACGACATCTATCTGATCGGTGAAGCGCTGAAGCTGATCGACAAGCAGAAGCTGCTGCCGATGGATGACGCCGACCTGCAGGCGGTGACCGGCTATCACAAGGCAGTCGACAACGCGACGAAGTTCATCCCACTCTGGGTGAAGATCGCCGTGGCCATCGCACTCGGGCTCGGCACCATGGTCGGCTGGAAGCGCATCGTCGTCACCGTCGGCGAGAAGATCGGCAAGACGCACCTGACCTATGGACAGGGTGCGGCCGCCGAAGTCGTCGCCATGGTGACGATCGGCGCGGCCGATCATTTTGGTCTGCCGGTCTCGACGACACACGTTCTGTCGTCGGGCGTTGCCGGAACCATGGCGGCGAACGGCTCGGGCCTTCAGTGGTCGACCGTGCGCAACATGCTGATGGCCTGGGTGCTCACCCTGCCCGCCTCAATCGCCATTGCCTTCGTGCTCTTCGTCATCCTCCGCCAGGTCTTCTGAGACCCCGGCGGAAGGAAAATCGCGACAAATGCTGCGGCGCATGATAAGCGCGCCGCAACAACTTTTCAGGTACCCGCTTTCCATGATCCGCATCGAAAATATCAGCAAGCAGAACAGCCACCGCATTCTCTACATCGAGGCGTCAGCCGCCCTGAACAAGGGCGAGAAGATCGGTCTCGTCGGTCCGAACGGCGCCGGCAAGACGACGCTGTTCCGGATGATCACCGGCGAGGAAATCCCCGACGAAGGGCAGATCTCTGTCGAAAAGGGCATGACCGTCGGCTATTTCAACCAGGATGTCGGCGAAATGTCCGGCCGCAGCGCCGTTGCCGAAGTCATGGAAGGTGCCGGCCCGGTCAGCGAAGTCGCTGCCGAGCTGCGCGATCTCGAGGCGGCGATGTCCGACCCTGACCGCATGGACGAGATGGACGCCATCATCGAGCGTTACGGCGAAGTGCAGGCCCGATACGAGGAGCTCGACGGCTACGCGCTGGAGGGCCGTGCCCGCGAAGTGCTCGATGGCCTGAGCTTCACGCAGGAAATGATGAACGGCGATGTCGGCGCGCTTTCGGGCGGCTGGAAGATGCGCGTGGCGCTCGGCCGTATCCTCTTGATGCGCCCCGACGTGATGCTGCTCGACGAACCGTCGAACCATCTCGATCTCGAAAGCCTGATCTGGCTCGAGGCCTTCCTGAAGAATTACGACGGCGCGCTGCTGATGACCTCGCACGACCGCGAATTCCTCAACCGCATCGTCACCAAGATCATCGAAATCGATGCCGGTTCGCTGAACACCTATTCCGGCGACTACGGTTTCTACGAAAACCAGCGGGCGCAGAACGAAAAGCAGCAGCAGGCGCAGTTCGAGCGCCAGCAGGCGATGCTTGCCAAGGAAATCAAGTTCATCGAGCGCTTCAAGGCCCGTGCTTCGCACGCCGCGCAGGTGCAGAGCCGCGTGAAGAAGCTCGACAAGATCGAACGCGTCGAGCCGCCCCGCCGCCGCCAGACGGTCGCCTTCGAATTCCTGCCGGCGCCGCGCTCGGGTGAAGATGTCATCAACATCAAGAACGTGCACAAGAAATACGGCAGCCGCTGCATCTATGAAGGCCTGGACTTCATGGTCCGCCGTAAGGAGCGGTGGTGCATCATGGGCGTCAACGGCGCCGGAAAATCGACGCTGCTGAAGCTGGTCACCGGGTCCACCGAACCGGATCAGGGCAGCGTGGCGCTCGGCGCCAGCGTCAAGCTCGGCTACTTCGCCCAGCACGCCATGGACATCCTCGACGGCGAACGCACGGTTCTCGAATGGCTGGAAGATTCCTTCCCGCTCGCAGGCCAAGCGCCGCTTCGCGCGCTCGCCGGCTGCTTCGGTTTCTCGGGCGATGATGTCGAGAAGAAGTGCCGTGTCCTCTCCGGCGGCGAAAAGGCGCGTCTGGTCATGGCCAAGATGCTGTTCGACCCGCCGAACCTCTTGGTTCTCGACGAGCCGACCAACCACCTCGACCTCGACACCAAGGAAATGCTGATCAAGGCGCTCGCCGATTACGAAGGCACCATGCTCTTCGTCTCGCACGACCGTCACTTCCTGGCAGCGCTCTCCAACCGCGTGCTGGAACTGACGCCGGATGGCATCCACCAGTATGGCGGCGGTTATACCGAATATGTCGAGCGCACCGGCCAGGAAGCGCCGGGCCTCAGGAGCTGATCCTCTCGCCGGGCGGCCTTAGCTCACCCGGTTAGCCGCCTCGTCGAAGATATGCAGATGCTCTGCCGGGAAGGTCACGTTGACCTTCGGGCCGGCGGTCAGCGATTCGCGGTTGAGCGTGAAGACCTTGAACGGCAGGCCGTGCAGCGACAGGTGCAGGATGATACCGAAGCCTGTCGGTTCGATGAGTTCGACATCGGCGCTCATGCCGGCTCCGCCTGAGGACATGACGACGTGTTCCGGGCGGATGCCGAGGGTGATCTTCGAGCCATTGGCGAGCGACAGCGGCGAAAGCAGCGAGACGACCGTGCCATCCTTCAGCTTTGCGCTGCCATTCTCATAGATCGCCTCGAGGAAATTCATGCCCGGCGAGCCGATGAAACCGGCGACGAAGAGATTGGCGGGACGGTCGTAGAGTTCCAGCGGGCTGCCGACCTGCTGCACGACGCCGCCATGCATGGCAACGATGCGATCGGCTAGCGTCATCGCTTCGATCTGGTCATGGGTGACGTAGATCGAGGTGGCCTTCAGATCGCCATGCAGCTTCTTGATTTCGGCGCGCATCTGTTCGCGCAGGCGGGCATCGAGGTTCGACAACGGCTCGTCGAACAGGAAGGCCTTCGGCTGGCGGACGATGGCGCGGCCCATGGCGACGCGCTGGCGCTGGCCGCCCGAGAGAGCCTTCGGACGGCGTTCCAGCAATGGGTCGAGGCCGAGCTTCGAGGCGGCCGAGCCGACGGCGCTGGCGATTTTTTCCTTCGCCGTCTTCCTGAGCTTGAGGCTGTAGCTCATGTTGCCCGCGACATTCATGTGCGGATAAAGCGCGTAGGACTGGAACACCATAGCGATGTCTCGGTCCTTCGGATGCAGCTCGTTGACGCGGTTTCCGGCAATGCGGATCTCGCCGCCGGTAACCTCTTCCAGGCCGGCGATCATGCGCAACAGCGTGGACTTGCCGCAGCCGGACGGGCCGACGAGGACGACGAATTCGCCGTCCTTGATCTCGAGGTCGACGTCGTGCAGCACCTGCACATGGCCGTAAGCTTTCTTGACGTTCTTGATATCGATCGATGCCATGTGACTAACCCTTGACCGCGCCGGCCGTCAGGCCCTGCACGAGATAACGTTGGATGAGCAGGAAGAAGAGGCCGGCCGGAATGAGCGCCATAACGCCCGCCGCCATCATCTGCCCGAAATCCACGGAGAATTTCGAGACGAAGGTGAGAAGCCCGACCGGGAAGGTCGCCGCGTCGTTGCCGTTGATCAGCATCAGCGCGAAGAGCAGCTCGCTCCAGGCCGCGGTGAAGACGAAGCCGAGCGTCGCCGCGATCCCCGGCAGCGTCAGCGGCAGGATGATCTGCCGGAACGCCGTGAACTGCGTGGCACCGTCGATCATCGCAGCCTCTTCGAGATCCTTCGGAATGCCGTCGAAGAAGGACTGCATCAGGAAGGTGGCGAAGGGCACGTTGAAGGCGGTGTAGACGATGACGAGGCCGGTCAGGCTGTTGGTCAGATGCAGCGGCGTCAGGATCTTGAAGATCGGCGCCACCAGCATGACGAGCGGGAACATCTGGGTCAGCAGCATCAGCGCCACGATCCAGTACTTGGCGCGGAAGTTGAAGCGCGACAGGGCATAGCCCGACAACGAGGCGCAGATCGTCACGGTGATCGCCGTCGAACCCGAGACGATCAGGCTGTTCTTGAAGAAGGTCGGGAAGGCGCTGTGCTGCAGGACGAAGGAATAGTGCTCCCAGGTCGTGCGCGATGGCCACATGCGCACGCCTTCCGAATAGAGAAGATCGTTCGGCGTCACCGAAACCTTCAGCAGCCAGTAGAGCGGGAACAGCGCGAAGGCGATGTAGCAGAGGATCGCCAGGCGATGCGCGACGGTGGGGATGATGGATCGCTTCATGGTCTCAATCCTTGTTCAGCAGCGTCTGCCGCAGCAGGATGATCAGCATGGAATAGGCGAGCAGCAGGGCCAGCAGCACCAGCGCGATCGCCGAGGCATAGCCGAAATCCAGCCGCTTGAAGGCCTGGGTGAAGATGTAGCTGGCGACGATCTGCGTGCGATCGGCCGGGCCGCCGCCGGTCATGACGACGATCAGATCGGCGAAATTGGAGATCCAGACGGTGCGCAGAAGCACGGTGATGGCAATGGTCGGCGCCAGGAACGGCAGGGTGATCGAGCCGAAGCGCTGGAACCAGCCGGCGCCGTCGATCGAGGCCGCCTCGTAGAGGTCGCGCGGGATCGCCTGCAGCGCGGCAAGCAGCGTGATCGCAAAGAAGGGAATGCCCCACCAGACATTGGCGATGATCGGGCCCCACATCGCATATTGCGGATCGGACAGAATGTTGCCCGGCTCGCTCATCAGGCCCATCGCGTAAAGCCAATGCGGGATCGGGCCGATCACCGGGTTGAAGAGCCAGGCCCAGTTGAGGCCGGCGAGGAAGGACGGAACGGCCCAGGGCAGGAAGACCAGCGCCTGAACGATGCCCCTGCCCCAGAACGGCTTGTCGAGCAGCAGCGCCAGGATGAGGCCGAAGGCAAATTGCAGGATGACGGAAGCGCCGGTCCACCAGAGCGTATTCTTCAGCGCGCCATAGAAGGCGGCATCCTTGGAAAGCTCGCGGAAATGCTCGATGCCGATGAAGCCGCCGGAGAACGGGTTCAGCAGCTGGATATCGCGAAACGCATAGGAGATGCCGATCACCAACGGCACCATCATGACCCCGATTATGAGGATCAGTGAGGGGGCACTGTAAAGATATGGCTCGGAGGCATCGGCGAGACGCTTCAGCAACGGCCTGCGGTCGCGGCGCCTGTGCGTATCGGCGGTCATGGTCATCGGTGGTCGGCTTTCCGTGCTCTTGTTCTATTAGCCTCGGCGGGTGCAGCCCCCTCATCCAGCCCTGCGGGCCACCTTCTCCCCCCCCTTCGATAAACTCAGGAGGGAGAAGGGAACGGAGAGGTTGCGGCAAAGTCCCTTCTCCCCGGCGGGGAGAAGGTGCCGGCAGGCGGATGAGGGGCTCCGGGTAAGGAGCCACCTGTGCTTACTTCTTCGCCAGGAACTTCTGCTGAGCCTTGGTCAGGTAATCAGCCCACTGGTCGGCCAGATCCTTCGGCGAGATATCGCCGAGGAGGGCCTGCTGCGAGGTCTTGATCGCGAGCGAATCCTTGAAGAAGGCGAATTCTTCGAGGTAGGTCGGCATCACCGTCGGGACCGTGTCCTTGTCGGCGAGTTCCTGGAACCAGCCCTTGAACTGGTCACCGGCGTAGAACGGGTCCTTTTCGGCGGCCGTATAGGCCGGCAGAGCGCCGATCTTCTTGTTCCACTCGATGTTGCCGTCAGGGCTTTCGAGGGTTTCGATCAGCTTCCATGAAAGGTCCTTGTTCTGGCTCGTCGTGAACATCGACCAGCCGGCATAGCCGATGGTCGGGAACGACTTGCCATCGGGACCCTTCGGCAGCGGCATGACGCCGAAGTCTTCGGCCTTCATGCGCTCGGCAATGGCGATCAGAGCGTCCGGATCCTGGTCGAGGAAGGCGCAGGTGCCGGAGTAGAAGCCAGCGACGACTTCGTTGAAGCCCCAGTTGACGCTATCCTTCGGCGCGTAGCCCTTCTTGTAAAGATCGACCATCCATTCCAGACCCTTTGCCCAGCCTTCGCTGTTCATGGTCGAGGTGCCGTCGTCGTTGAAATACTTGTTGGATCCGGCCATCGAAGCGGCGAAGATCATCCAGCCGTTCAGACCGCCCGGGCCGCCGCGCATGCAGTAGCCGTACTTGCCCGAAATCTTGGACACGGCTTCGGAAGCCTTGGTGAATTCCTCCATCGTCTTCGGCGGCTCTTTCACGCCGGCTTCGGCAAGCAGCTTCTTGTTGTAGAACATGGCGCGCAGATAGAAGCCGTAGGGCAGCATATAGGCGGTCTTCTTGACGTCGCGGCCGAGCTCGAGCGCGCGCGGCGTCAGGTCCTTGGTGTGCTCCCACTTGGCGAGATAGGGCTCGAGGCTTTCGAGCATGCCGTTGTTGCCGTAGAGCGACAGCCAGGTATCCGGCATTTCCATGACATCAGGCGTATCGCCTGCCGATACCATGGTCGCGAATTTCTGGAACGCTTCATTCCAAGGCAGCGAGATGATCTCGACCTTGGTGCCCGGATTGGCGGCTTCGAACTTGCCGACGATCGACTTCAGCGTCTCGGTGCGCTCCGGGCTGGTGATGACTTCGACGAGTTTCAGCGTCGTGTCGGCGAAGGCCGTTCCTGCCATCATGGTGGCGAAGAGCGTTGCGGTTATCAGTCTTTTCATGCTCAGTTCCCCTTTTGTTGAAGGTGTTTCTCTCACTATTGTCGTCACGAAGCGGCGGCGAGCGCCTCTTCGATGTCTCTCCACAGCGCCTCGGTCCCTTCGAGGCCGACATGGAGACGTACGGACCGCGCATGAATGCCAAAGGTATGCGCGGAGTTCGGTTGCGCCTTCTGCTGAAGCACCACCTCGCCCGGTACGATCAGGCTTTCGTGTCCACCCCAGCTCACACCCAGTTTGAAGAGCTTGAGGTGATCGGCGAAGGCGCGGATATCGACGCCTTCGCGGAAGATGAAGGAGAACAGGCCCGAGGTGCCGTTGAGGCCAGCCGGCAGGCGGTTGGCGAGGCCCGGGTGGCAGACCTGCTCGACCACGTCGAGCGCCTGCAGCCGCTGGGCGATGGTCATCGCCGCAGTCTCGTGCGCCTTCATGCGTATCGGCAGCGTGCGCAACCCGCGAATCAAGAGCCAGGCGTCGAAGGGCGACAGCTTGCCGCCGAGATAGGGATAGGCCTCCGCCTTGATGCGGGCGATCATCTCCTTGGAGCCCGCGACGACACCGGCGACCACGTCGCTGTGACCGCCGAGATATTTCGAGGCCGAATGGATGACGAGATCGACGCCCAGCGTGATCGGCCGCTGGAAGATCGGGCTCGCCCAGCTGTTGTCGATCATGGTGACGACGCCGTGCTTCTTCGCAAGCGCTGCCAGCGCCCCGACATCATGGGCTTCCATCACCCAGCTGGTCGGGCTTTCCATGTAGAAGACTTTGGCGCCCGGAAGCGCCTTGGCGACTTCTTCCTCGTCTCGGCCATCGACATAGGTCACCTCGACCTTCATCCGCTTCAAGATGGTGCCGAACAGGCGGAAGGCATCGGGATAGACATGCTTGACGGCGACGATGCGATCACCCGGCTCGACGAAGGAGAGCACCGCCGACGAGATCGCCGCCATGCCGCTTGCAAAACCGAGCGCATCTTCCGCGCCCTCGAGCTTTGCCAGCATCTCCTCGAACATGCGCACTGTCGGGTTCAAGCCGCGCGTATAGATCGGCCGCACCTTCTCGCCGCGATAGGAGGCGATCATGTCGTCATAATCGGAGAAGGTGAAAAGCGATGTCTGAAAAATCGGCGGCACCACCGCTTCGGCAAAATTGCCTTCATCATGGGCGGTGATCAGCGAAGCGAGTTCGATGGGATCGAGCGAGTTGCTCATTTGGACATTTCCTTGATGTCTTCCTCGACAACGTCGAGAATCTTCAGTGTTTCCTCGCGCGCCGCCTGGGGATCCTTAGCGGCGATCGCGTTGAAAAGCGTACGGTGGAACGGGAAGGATCGGCGGGCAAAATCCTGCCGGTCGAACGGATGGGTCCAGAAGCGGACGAAGGTTTCGCGCATCTGCTCCAGAAGCTGGCCGAACATCGGATTATGCGTCGCGTCATAGACTGCCATATGGAAGGCCAGATCTTCCGGACCCGACGTCCCCTTGGCGATGTGGACGCGCTCCATCTCGTTCAGTTTCTCTTCGATATTCACGAGGTCACTGGCCGTGCGCTTGCGGGCTGCCACCATCGCCGCCTCGCATTCGATGCCGCGGCGAACCTCGAGCGTCTGCAGCAGCGCATCGCGCAGATTGGCGCCCTCGAAGGAGAGCGGAACATGAATGGTCGCCTTCGAAACCGGTTTCAGCAGGTAGGTACCGCTGCCCTTTCGGGTTTCGATGACGCCGAGAGCCTGGAAGTGGCGGATGGCTTCGCGGATGGTGGAACGGCCAACGGCCAGGGCAGACATAAGCTCGCGCTCGGCCGGCAGGCGGTCGCCCGCCTTCAGCTTCGCATCCTCGACATAATGCGCCAGCGCCTCAGTCACCTGACGCGCACGGTCGATCGCCGGAAGCGGCCGGATCACCGGCCTGTCGCTCACATTTGCCTTCATGGTTCCCCATTTTTCTTGTCAGGCAGCCGACCTTAAATTGGTCTGACATCTTAGCATTTCCCAAGAACCTTTCGCCGTCAAGGGCAGAAGCTGTTCGCCGCGATGTCTGCTACGAAATTGGTTGCGGGGGGGAACCCGCTGAACCGCCGAAAGAAAATTATGCAAATGATTTTACTGGATTTTTTCCGATGTGGTTTTTTCCACAAGGAGATCACCGGCTTGCGAGCAGCCAAGATCGGGGCGCAACTAGGCCGTTTAAAGACGCCTAGAAACCGGGGCTTCAGAGGTAAAAGCGGGCGGACCATTGGCCCGCCCGCATCATGCTTAGTACTGGGCGACACCGCCATCGACGTCGAGTTGGACGCCGGTGATGAACGCGCTGTCGTCGGATGCGAGGAACACGGCCGTCTTGCCCATATCCTCGGGCGTGCCCATGCGACCGAGCGGGATCGTCGCGGTGATTCCCTCGTAAGCCTCGGCCGGGATCAACCCCGAAAGACCAGGCGTCACGGTATGACCCGGGCTCAAGACGTTGATGCGGAAACCGCGCTCCTTCGTGTCGATGATCCAGCCGCGAACGAGACTGCGGATGGCCGCCTTGGTCGAAGAATAGACCGACATGTTCGGGATGCCCTTCGATGCCGCGATAGATCCCGTCAGGATTACGGACGCACCGTCGCGCAAGACCGGCAAGGCCTTCTGGAAAGCGAAGAGAAGACCGCGCACGTTGGTATTGTAGGTCTTGTCGAAATGCTCTTCGGTGATGTCGCCGAACTTCATGAACTCGTAGAAACCGGCATTGAGGACGAGAGTGTCGATCTGGCCGCTATTCTTCTTCACGATCTCATAGAGCTTATCGAGATCGCCGAGCTTCGACGCGTCGGCCTGCACCGCGATGGCGCCGTGGCCGATTGCGGCGACGGCCTTGTCGAGTTCGCTTTGACGGCGGCCGGTGATGTAGACAAGTGCACCTTCCGCAGCGAACTGCTTTGCGATGCCCAGCCCGATGCCGGCGCTGCCGCCGGTCACAACGGCAACCTTGCCATCCAACTTCTTGCTCATGGAATTATCCTTCGAATTGATCTGCTGGACCCGCGCTTGCCGACTGTTCAGTCTTTCACGCGGGATGGCACCCGGCGGGTGCCTGCCAATCAGATAAATTCAGCAAAAGCTGCGTTGTAGACGCCAAACTCGACTATAGATTATTCCATAATGGAATGCACCTGAACTCTCTGCACCTTCGCAGGACGATCTCTCAATACGCCAAAAGGCGCGCGCCGTCGCCGGGCACGCGCCTTGTGTTTTTTGATTGCAAACCGTCAGTCAAGGACTGATCCTGACTAGGAAAGACCGGCCCGATCTGCTTTCGAAGCAATCATGTCGCAGGAACCAATGCCGTGACTTTCTCGATCGCGCGTTTGACCGCAGGACGGGCATCAATCTCGCCGTACCAGCGCGCAATGTTTGGCGTCTTCTCGAAGTCTATGCCTGCAAATTCGCGGCGCCACAGCCACCCGAAATGCACGATGTCGGCAATCGTGAACTGATCACCGGCAACAAATTTGCGCTCCTGAAGCACGCCTTCGAGCACAGCGAGGACGCGTTCAGCCTCTGTCTGGAACCTCGCGATCGCCAATGGGATCTGCTCGGCGGCTTGCCGCTTGAAGAAGCCGAGCTGTCCGAAGGCTGGGCCAATTCCGGTCAGGTGGAAGAACATCTGTTCGAAGACACGGGCGCGGCCTGTGCCGTCGCCCGGAATCAGCTTTCCTGTCTTTTCAGCGAGATAGACGAGGATCGCCCCGGATTCACTAATGGTAATGGGCTCCCCATCGGGGCCGTCGCTATCGATCAGCAGAGGAACCTTGCCATTGGGGTTGATGGCCAGGTAGTCCGGCAGTTTCTGCTCGCCCTTGCGGACGTTGATGGGCTTGAGCTCATAAGCAAGCCCGAGCTCTTCAAGGGCGATAGGCACGCGAACACTGTTGGGCGTCGCAAAGGCATAGACTTCGATCATCGTGGTTTCCACTCTGGAGAATTGATGGGGATGCTGCCGCATCGAGCACCGCGCATTATTTGCGCGCGTGGACTTGACGGGGGAAGCCGCGATGGAGACATATGCATCATTCCAAGGAGGAATGGCCCATGAACCGGCTCGCTGCCATGGACGCCTTTGTGCGCGTCGTCGATACCGGATCATTCACGGGTGCCGCGCGACAGTTGCGTGTCGGACAGCCCGCACTTTCCAAAATGATCGCCCAACTGGAAGAACGCGTCGGCACCAGGCTGCTGTTGCGGACGACGCAAGGCCTGATGCCCACGGAGGCGGGCGAGAATTTTTACGAACACGCCAAGCGCGCTGTCGAAGAGGCCGACGAGGCCGAGGCCAAGGCGCGGGGCTCAGGTGCCGCTCTCAACGGCCGGCTGCGGATCAGCGGCGCGGTGACATTCATGCGGCTCCACGTGGTTCCCCACTTGCCAAAATTCCTGGCCATGCACCCCGATCTCGATATCGAAGTATTCATGGACGATCGCAACGTCGATCTTGTCGAAGCCGGTATCGACATCGCCTTGCGAATGGGAGATCTGCAGGATTCATCGCTGACCGCCCGCAAGATCGGACAGAGCCCGCGCGTCGTGGTCGCCTCACCGGAGTATTTTGAAAGCCACGGTGAGCCCACCTCTCCTGCGGACCTGGGGGCACATCAAGCCGTCGTCTACGATCTGCGCAGCGGCGGCACTGTCTGGAACTTCAGCCAGGGGCCGGTTCAAAGCGCCGTGACCATCAAGGGGCGCATCCGGTTGACCGCAGCCGAGGGTGTTCGCGAAGCGGTCTTTGCCGGAATGGGACTGGCCGTCGCCTCTGAATGGATGTTCGCGCCCGAACTGGCCTCCGGCAAGGTCCGGCGCGTCCTCCAGGACTGGGACCTTCCGCCCATCGATCTCTGGGCGGCCTTCCCGAGCGGACGCACGGCTAGTAGCAAAGCGAGAACCTTCGCCGACTTTATCAGGCGCGAACTCGCTTCCGAATTCAGCACCGATGACGACGGCGGAGCGGATTGACGATGCCTGCGCCGAGCTCCATGCGATAGCATAGGCCAAGGCGCATCGCCGTTATTGAGGCAGGAGACTCAATGACTCCCGGTAGAGCCCTTACCACCACTCATTGACGATCCGCGCCGGTCTCAGCATATTGCAGCCATGGCGAAGCTGTCGAACCGCGAAAAAATTCTGAGGGAAGGCCTTAAGGTCGTCGACGAGGTCGGCTTCTCGTCCGCCTCGGTGCGCAGCATTGTCAGCGCAGCTGGCGTGCCCCTGGGCTCCTTCACCAATCATTTCGTTTCCAAGGAAGCGTTCGGGCTCGAGATCGTTGAGCTCTATTTCGCCAACAGCCAGAATGTCGTGCTCGATACGCTGCGCAACGATGCGAAGCCGCCATTGATGCGGCTTCGGGAATACATTGCCGGCAGCCGTTCGAAGGGAAGCTGTGGCGGTCCTCTCGGGGGCCTGCTCGGCAACTTCATTGCCGAAACCGGCGTGGCTGGCGACGCCATACGTCAGCGCGTCAACGAGATCGTCGCTGGCCTCACCGACGCAGTCGCCTATTGCATCGAGGCGGCCGTCAAGGCCGGAGAAGTGGCCCCGGATATCGATTGCCGGCAGGTCGCCGGGTTCATCGTCTCCTCGCATCAGGGAGCGGTGCTGCTCAGCAAATCTCAGCGCAGCCCGGAGCCGATCGAACGGCTTGAAACGGTGCTCTTCTCGATCGTGCTGCGCCCGCTCCACTGATCATCTCCGCACAGAAGCAGGATGTACGATCGTACATTTTTGTTGACAGCCACAAATGTACGTACGTACATATTATTCACCTTGCGCGATTTTCGCCGAGGCTTGAAAGGGTTTTCCAATGTCTGCTCCTGTTGTTTTGATCACCGGTGCGCTTACCGGCATAGGCCGCGCGACGGCGATTGCTTTTGGCCGCGATGGCGCCCGCCTTGTGGTTTCCGGCCGCCGCGACGAACTGGGCCGCGAGCTTGTCGAGCAACTCCGCGCCATGGGCGCCGAGGCCGAATTTGTTCGTGCCGATGTCCGCCATGACCAGGAAGTCGAGTCGCTCATCGACCAGACCGTGGCCCGCTTCGGCCGTCTCGACGTCGCCGTCAACAATGCCGGCACAGAAGGTGCGTTCGGGCCGGTAACGGCGCAGACTGCCGAAACTTACGCGGCGACCTTCGACACCAATGTGCTGGGCACCCTGCTCAGCATGAAGCATGAGTTGCGTGTGATGAAGGAGCAGGGAACCGGCAGCATCATCAACGTGTCCTCGGTGCTGGGCAAGGTTGGAACACCGAACGGATCCGTCTATGTCGCCAGCAAGCACGCGGTGGAAGGGCTGACGAAATCGGCGGCCCTCGAGGTCGCAACCACGGCCATTCGCGTTAATGCCGTAGCGCCCGGCCCTATCCAGACCGGATTCCTTGACCGCTTGACTGGCGGATCGGATGACCGTCTCGATTACCTGAAGTCATATGCGCCGATGCGCCGTCTCGGCCATTCGGAAGAAGTGGCGGCAGCGATTGTCTTTCTGGCGTCGCCACAGGCGTCTTTTGTGACCGGCCACTCGCTTGCCGTCGATGGCGGCAAGCTTGCGGGCTGATGCTCAGCGCGCTCTTCAGTAGCTGGAGAAGGGCGGCAGCATCCTCGCCGCTCTTCTCGTCACTTGCCGACCCCTTGGCTCAGGCCCCGAACGAATTGTCGTGAGAACACTACGTAGAGAACGACGAGAGGCAGAATCCCGAGTGTGAGTGCAGCAAGCAGTGCCGGATAGTCGCTGAGGAATTGCCCGACAAACTGCTGGACACCAAGCGTCACTGTCTGGTTGCTGCGGCCGGGTGACAGGATCAGCGGGAACCAGAGGTCGTTCCAGACGGGCAGCATCGTCAGCGTGGCAACAGCTGCAAGGCCGGGCTTCACCACCGGCAGGACGATCAGGAATGTCCGGAATTCCCCTGCCCCGTCCATGCGTGCCGCTTCCTTTATCTCGGTCGGCACAGTGCGGAAATACGCCATCATCAGCGTCACCGCGATCGGCACGCTCATTGCGGTATAGACCAGGATCAACGCCGTCAGCGTATCGACCAGCCGCCAGGCGATCATGATCTCGAGGATCGGAACGGTGCCGAGGCGGATCGGCAGCATGATGCCGACCACGAAAAGCCCGGCGATAACGGGCGTGATCTTCAGGCGGTATTCCACCAGACCGTAGGCAGCCAGCGCCGAGAAAACCACCGTCAGTACGATCGTCGAGACAGTGACGACAAGGCTGTTACGGTAGTTCAGGAAAAAATTGCCGCGGGTGAAGACCCGGATATAGCCATCGACGCTGAAAGTCTTGACGGTCGGCAGGTCGAAGGGGCCGCCGAAGATCGCCGGTGTCGTCTTGAAGGAATTCAGAATGACGATGAAGATCGGGCCGAGGGCCAGGAGCACGAAGAAGATCAGCAACCCGTGGACGACGATGCGATCGAGCACCATGCGCTGGCGGCTGGAGCCGTAGAAGCTGGCACTGAGTTTGGCTGACGATGACATCTCTGCTGTTCCTCAGACTTGGTGCGCTTGCAGCCGTCGCTGGACCAGCCAGAAATAGGCGGCAGTGACGAGAAGAATGATGACGAAGATCACCGTTGCGACAGTCGCTCCGAGATCCAGATCGGCCACCTGGCCACTGGACCCGAAAAAGGTGCGGTAGAACAGCGTCCCGAGAATATCGGTGCTGTAGTTCGGGCCCGGTGCTGCGCCATTCAGCGCGAAGACCAGATCGAAACCGTTGAAGGTCCAGATATAGGTGAGGATGACGATCAGACCGAATTGTGGCGCAATCAGCGGGAACTTGATCGCCCAGAAGATTCGCCAGTTTCCGGCGCCATCGATCCGCGCCGCCTCGACGACATCCTCCGGAACAGCAAGCAGCGCGCTGTAAAGGAAGAGCATCGGAATGCCGACATATTGCCAGACCGACATCAGAGAGATCGTCGGCAGTGCCGTCAGTTCGTTGCCGAGCAGCGGAAAGCCGACCAGCCCCCATAGAGGATTGATGATCAGCCGCCAGATGAAGCCGACGATGACGACGGAGAGCGTCGCGGGGATAAAGAGCAGCGTGCGGTAGACGCCTTCGGAACGGTTAAGCAGACCGGAGGTGAGCAGACCCGCCATCAAAAGGCCGATCGGCACTTCGACCACCAGATGGATGACAAAATATTCGAAATTGTTCAGCAGCGCGTTCCAGAAACGCGCACTCGTGACCGGATGGGTGAAGAGGTAATAATAGTTTTCCAGCCCGACGAAGACGCGCCCGGCCGGACCATCCGTATCGAAGAAGCTCATGACGATCGAGGCGATGAGCGGCAGGACGGCGAAAGCGAGATAGATTGCGAGCGCTGGCAGCACAAAAAGGAAAAGGCTCCAGCGAGCCGTCGCAGGACGTGTCACCCGGTATCTCCGTAGTCTGGTCGCCAGCTGATGCCGGCGGGCATCGGGAGCCTCGCGCACCGGTGTGGTGCGCGGGGCGCTCTTGTTACTTTTTCTGCGGTGCGTACCAGGATGCAAGACCGGCCTGGAGTTCTGCAGTCGCCTTTTCAGGGGTGACATCGTCTCCGATCATCATCGTCTGCAGCACGCGCCAGATTTCGTCGTCGAGCGGCGGATTGCCGGCGCTCAGCCGGTCCAGCGCCAGGCGCGGCGTCAGTTTGGCGTCCTTCTTCAGGTCGGCGAATTTCTGCGCCAGCGCGTTGTTATAGGTTACCGGCGTGCTGCTCATGGCGAAGAAGCCTGGGGCGGCATTGACGTAAAGTTCCTGGAATTCCGGGGATGCAAGCCAGGTGAGGAAGGTCTTTGCCGCATCCTTGTTCTTGCTTGCGGCATTGATGCCGATCGCCATGTCAGGCATTTCCTGCAGGTAGCGCTGACCGCCCTCCTTGGCAGCAGGCGGGCCGAAGACGCCGACGTTGAGACCCGTCGAGGTCACCTGATTGATATCCCAGGAGCCATCAGGAAGAATTGCCGCGCGGCCAATGGTGAAAAGCTGGGTCATGTCGGCATATTGCAGGCTTGCCTGCCCATTAGGCAGGAACGGCTTCCAGGCTGCGAAGGCCTTGAAGGCCTCGACGAATTCCGGATCTGTCAGCTTCTTGGTGCCGTCGATCAGGCCCTGGCGGCCCTCTTCGCCGTTCCAATAGGACGGACCGATATTGTAAAGACCGTTATAGGCGAGCTGCCAGGATTCTGCCGACCCATAGGCAAGCGGCTCGTATTTGCCGCTATCCTTGATCTTCTGCAGTACCTTGACGAACTCGTCAGCAGTCTTCGGAACTTCGAGCCCGAGCTCCTTGAAGATATCGACATTGTAATAGAAGCCAGCAAGCACCGCGGCGATCGGCAAGCAATAGGGCGTGCCTTTGGCGTCTGTCCAGGCGGCCTTCGACGTGTCGTCGAAATTCTTGATGGCGCCAAAGTCCGCCAGGGAGTCGAAATATTTGCGGCTGATCCACTCGCGATTGACGTCGAAGGGGCGGCAGGTCAGGAGATCGGGTCCCGCGCCAGCTTCAATTTGGGATTGCATCGCTGCATTATATTCATTGGTATTGACCGGAGAGAACTCCACCTTGATGCCGGGATTCTTGGCTTCGAAGGCAGGAATGATCTTGTCCTGCCACACTGCGATATCTTCGGTCCGCCAGCTTCCGAGCTTGATGGTGACATTTTCGGCGAAAGCGCTGCCGGCAGCGACCATCGCAACCAGTGAGACAACGGCACCGTTCAGCAATGCGTGCTTTGAAAGCATTTCATAATCTCCCATTCTTGTGACTCAAAACTGCTCCCATGCCGGTTCTTTTAATCTAAGTCCGGCGATTGTTGAGGCGACGATACCTCTCAATACCAGTTGTGACAAGTTATATTTTTTGTTTCCCATTTTTGTCTTATGTGGTATTCGATTGAAAGGAATAAGGACTGTTGCCACAGAGCTTGGAGGGGTGGAAATGATCGGCGTCGGGTTGCTGGGATCGGGTTTCATTGGCGAATGCTATGCCGATGCACTGCTTGACGTCCGCAATGCGGAGTTGCGCAGCTGCTATTCTCGCAGCGGCAAGCGGGCCGAGGAATTTGCGGCCAAGTGGCGGATCAAGGCCCATGCCACGATGGATGCCCTTTGCGCCGACCCTTCCGTTGATCTTGTCATTATCGCCCTCCCGAACGAGGTGCATCTCGAGGCGACAAGAATTGCCGCAAAACACAAGAAGGCCGTGGTCTGCACCAAGCCGCTTGCCCGCACCGAAGCCGAGGCCGCAGAGATGCTCAAGCTGGTAATCGAGGCAGGCGTCTGGCACGGATATGCAGAGAGTTCAGTCTTCTCGCCAAATACAGCCAAGGCTTACGAAATGCTGAAGGCCGGTGGCATCGGCAAGCTGCTGACGATGCGTGCTCGCGAGGCCCATTCGGGTCCGCATGCCCCGCACTTCTGGGATGCGGAGACCGCGGGCGGAGGCGCTTTGCTTGACATGGGCTGCCACACCGTAGAATCAGCACGGCATTTCTTCGGAAAGGACAATCCCGTGACCGAGGTGATGGCCTGGGGTTCGACGATGGTGCATGGCGACAAGACGACCGGTGAGGATGCCGCGATCGCACTTCTGAAATTTGCCGGTGGCGAGCTGGCGACCATCGAATCTTCCTGGATCGAAAAGGGCGGCATGCAGCTGCGTCATGAGCTCGTCGGCTCCGAGGGGCGCATCGTCACAGATAGCTCTGTCGGCCCTGTCTGGGGCTTCGTCGGCAAGCCTGTCGGCTATACTGTCGAGAAGGCGGATGCCGAGACCGGCTGGGTCTATCCCGTACCGGAAGAGACGCGCGCCTATGGCTTCTCGCAGCAGATGCGCCATTTCGTCGATTGCTTCGCAGCCGGCAAGGCTCCGTCCGAAACCTACGAGGACGGGGTTATCGTCAACAGGATCATCGATGCATGCTACCGGTCCATGAAAACCAGGCAGTGGGAAAAGGTAGCGGTGAACTGATGATCGGAAATGAAGGCCAGCCGGGACCTTTGCAGTCGGATTCTCCCGAGCCCCTGTGGCAGCAGGCCGCAAAGGCGATCATGAAGGAAATTGCAGCCGGCAAGCTGGCGTCGGGAAACCGTCTGCCGCCGGAACGCGATCTGCTGACCCGGCTATCGATCAGCCGCGTAACGCTGCGCCGCGCGCTGCAGAGCCTGGTGACTGACGGCGTGCTGGTGTCTTCGCACGGCCGTGGCTGGTACGTGGCAACGGAAGCGCATCAGGAATTTCCCCAGACGCTTGAATCCTTCAGCGAAACCGCCGCCCGCCTCGGCCTCGCGCCATCCTCGGACGTGCTGCGTGCCGGAGGGGCGCCCGCAAGCCTCGATGAGGCAGAAGAGCTCGGCATTGCGCCCGGCGCGCCGGTCTTTCATCTCGACCGCATACGGCGGCTGGATGGCGTGCCGGTTGCCGTCGATACGTCGTTCTTCCCGATGATCCGCGGGCTCGATATGTCGGGTGTCGATTTCAAGACGGCTTCGCTTTTCAAGCTGCTGACCGGTGCCGGTTTTGACCTGGCGCGCGCCGAATCGACGATCGAGGCGCACGCCGCGGACAAGACCCTTGCCCGCAATCTCGGCATCGAGCAGGGCATGCCAATCCTCGCCATGCGCCAGCTTGTCGAAGACAGCAGCGGGCGGCCGGTCATGGCATCGACGATCCGCTACGCAGGCGACCGTTACCGCCTGCGGACATCTTTTTCACGCACTGCGAAGACCGGCGGGTGACGCCGTCCGTCCATCCGGCACGCGCTGGCCGAAGCCGCGGCCGCACATCATTTCAGGACCAAGGAGAAGACCGCAATGGTCAAAGGTTATATTTCGCTGGCTGACGCGCGCGCCTCCCAGGCCAATGCGCTGGAGACCGCGATTGCTGCAATCGGCAGCGAAGTTCGCAATGCTTCCAGCGCGCTGAAAGGCGCGGGGCCGATCTTCATGGGTATCGGCGCAAGCTTTGCAGCGAGTTCGGCTGCCGTCTGGGCCTTGCGGTCCCGCGGTGTGCATTCGTGGCGCCTCAATGGCGGCGAATATCCGATCCCCTTCCCCGCATCCAGCCATCCGGTGATCGCCGTCTCGCAAAGCGGCAAGAGCACCGAGACGCTTGCCGTGCTGAACTCGATCGACCGCAGCCTGCGCATATCCGTGGTCAACGCCAAGGATTCCCCTGTTGCGGCCGCCTCGTCGGCCAATGTCTCGCTCGGCGCGATCCCCGACAGCTACGCATCGACGATTGGCTATACGGCAACGATCGCAGCTCTTGGCATGATCGCCGAGGCCTGGGATGGCGGCGCAATCGAGACGTCCTGGTCTGATCTCCCTGCCGCCTTCCGCACCGTGGAACAGCAGCTCAAGACGCAGATCGGCGAAATTCTCGCACGCATGACGGACGCGGTCTATGTCGATTGTGCCGGGATTGCCCCTTCGGCCGGTTCAGCCGAAGTCGGCGCGCTGCTGCTGCGCGAGATCGCCCGCATCCCTTCGACCGGCATGTCGACTAGGCAATATCTGCATGGCGCGATGGAATCCGCCGGCAAGGGCGTGCATATTCTCTTTGGCGACGAGCGGGAGGCGGAATTGGCATCGACCCTGGCAAAAGCCGGTCATCACACGATCCTTGCCGGCCCCGTGCAAGCCGCAGCCAGCGATTGGCTGACCTATATACCGCTACCGCGCGTCAGCATCACCCAGAGGCCAATCCTCGAGGCCGTCATCATGCAGACCATTGCGGTTGAAACGGCGCTTGCCCGCGGGCTCGATCCCGATGCCTTCGTCTTCCACCACAACGACACCAAGGTAGCTTGACGATGGATAGCAGTGAATGTCTTGTGGCGCTTGATGTCGGTGGGACGAAGACGCATCTGGTCGTCGAAACGCTGGCCGGTGCGCGTATTCTTGACACGGTCATCTCCAGTCAGGATTGGGACGCGGAGCCCGCGTCTCACGGCGCCGATTGGCTGGCTTCGCGCCTGCGCGCCACCCTGCCCGCCGGTCTTTCGATCGCCTCCATTGCCTTCGGTGCGCAGGGGATAAACAATCCCTCGATCGGGCGGGATCTTGAAGCGGCGTTGCTCGATCGGGGATATCGCGGTCGAGCCGTCAACGATGCGGCGCTCATCGTGCCTGCTGCCGGGCTCCGTCAGGGTATCGGCGTCATAGCGGGCACCGGCGCCATCGCCGTTGGAACGGATGGCTCGGGGCAACCGATTTCGGCGGGCGGCTGGGGATGCGTGATCGGCGACGAGGGTGGTGCAGCCGCATTGGTGCGCGAGGCAGCCCGGGCTGCGCTGAGAGCAAATGATGAAGGCAAGCCGGATGACGGGTTGCTGTCGGCATTGATTGCCGATTTCGGAGTCGAGGATGCCGAGCGGCTAACGCGCAAGGTCAACGACGATCCGACGGCCGAGAACTGGGCGCCGCATTGCACTGCCATTTTCGATGCCGCAGACGGCGGATCGCAACTGGCGGTGAACGTCATCTCGGAGGGCGCCGGAGATCTTGCGGCACTTGTCGCCCAGCTCAAAAATCGGGGGGCGACAGGCGATGACGTCGTCGTTGCAGGCAGCGTGATCGTCAAACAGGCACGGCTGCTCGACGCGTTCAAGCGCGCACTCGGCAAGCAGCATCCGCAGCTTGCTGTACATGTGCTCGACGTCTCACCGGTCGAGGGTGCAGTCTTTCTGGCTCGCGCGGTGATTGGATAATCGGAGATTGGGAGCCGGTTCATGAGGCGGCAGGGGCGTCGCCTTGTAAAAATCGGCACTCGCGGGAACCTTGCACGCGGCCCAGCATCAAATAAGCTTCCACAAGGAGAAGCCAGATGCAGGCGTTCGAGAATTCACCGCGACGATCCTTTGCCACCGACGAAGTAACACTTGTCCGACGGGCGTCCACAGGCGACGCGCAGGCGATCCGCGAGATCATCCGGTTTCACAATCAGCGGCTCTACCGGCTTGTCCGGGCGGTTCTTCACAGCAATGCGGAAGCAGAGGAAGCGCTGCAGGACACCTATCTCCAGGCTTTTTCAAAGCTTGCCGATTTCGACGGCGCGGCGTCGCTCTCGACCTGGCTTTCGCGTATCGCACTGAACACTGCCTTCATGCGGTTGCGCGCCGAAAAGCGGCTCAAGCGCTCGAGCCCTCCGTGTGGCCAGCCGCAAGCCGAGATCATCGCGCTCCACCCTTCATCATCCACCATCGACCCGGAGCGCGGCATGGCGCAGCGACAGCTTCTTCAGCTCGTAGAGCAGGCAACCGATGCCCTTCCGGAGGACTTTCGCATCGTGTTCGTTGCCCGCGTCATCGAGGGGCTGGATATCGGGGAGACGGCCACGCTGCTCGATATTCCCGCGGCAACGGTCAAGACGCGGCTTCACCGCGCCCGCAAACTCATTCGCAAGCAGCTGGAAGAGCAGATCGGGCCGATCCTGATGGACGCCTTCCCCTTCGCCGGCAGGCGCTGCGAGCGGTTGACCGAAGCCGTGATCGCCAAACTCGGGCTGAAGAACTGACGGGAACCTCTCCGGCGGCGCGGCATCCAATGCTGCGTACGTTGAAACAGGCGCCGGCGATCCCGCCGCGCCAAGGAGATCCCGATGAAAACCTTCATTTCCGCCATCGCTACGAGCTGCCTTCTCCTCGCCGCCGGCCAATCGCTCGCAGCCGACAAGCCGACCGATCCGCAGATCGCCCATATCGCCTATACGGCAGGCGCGATCGACGTGGACGCCGCCAAGCTTGCCCTTTCGAAGACCAAGAACAAGGACGTCGAGGCATTCGCGCAATCGATGAAAAAGGACCATGAAGCGGTCAACGAAAAGGCGCTCGCGCTCGTCAAAAAGCTGAAGGTCACGCCTGAAGACAACCCGACGAGCCAGGCGCTTGCAAAGGCCGCCAAGGAAAAGCAGGCCGAACTCAGCAAGCTGGACGGCGCCGCCTTCGACAAGGCCTACATGGACAACGAGGTTGCCTATCACAAGCAGGTCAACGGCGCGCTGGAAACCGTCCTTATCCCATCGGCAGACAACAAGGACCTCAAAAGCCTGCTCGAAACCGGGCTGAAGCTGTTCCAGGGGCATGAGCAGCATGCCGAGCATGTTGCCATGGAGCTGAAATGATCTCAGTGCCGATGAAGCGCAGAAGCTTCCTGCTGACGGGAGTAGTCGTTGCGGCCGGCGCATCGCTGGCGCGCGCCCATAACGGCAAGATACATGTGGTGGTCGAAAATCTCGCCTTCGCGCCTGCAGACATCGAGGCGAAAGTCGGCGAGACCGTCGAATGGACGAACAAGGATCCGTTCGATCATACCGCCACCGTCAACGGCAGCTGGGAGGTGACCATCCCCGCCGGCCAGAAAGCGACGCACCTCGTCACGGCCGGTGACACGGTGGAATATTACTGCCGCTTCCATCCCAACATGAAGGGGCACATCAAGGTCGTGTCCTAGAGAAAAACACGCCGCCAGGGACGCCTCTGGCGACGTAGCCTTCGGCGAGTGACCATCGCCGTAGCGCGCGCTTGACCGATAGCCGGCATTCGTGTTGATGCAAGGGTTCGAATATCAGAGCCGAGCGAACGGACCGGGCCGAAAAGAGCCGCACCGCGTGGGGACACTTCTCGCATGTCGAAATCCAATCTGAGGCGGGACGCCGACCTTCTGCTGCATCGCGGTTCGCGGGTCGAAGGCGCCTACCCGGTCAGCCGCTCCCGCAGGCCGGTCGAGGTTCAGCGTCTCATCGGTGCGATCGGCAATCTGATGCTTTCGGGCGATACGCCGAT
The DNA here is from genome assembly GCF_056399485.1 of Rhizobium sp. 01N424. Lineage (NCBI taxonomy): Bacteria > Pseudomonadati > Pseudomonadota > Alphaproteobacteria > Hyphomicrobiales > Rhizobiaceae > Rhizobium > Rhizobium sp. 01N424. Next base: position 374,572 of record NZ_JBFTRK010000004.1, on the reverse strand, counting down.
GATGGAGAAATTCGTTGCCGGCAAGATCTTTCATCAGCTGCAATACCCCGGTGCCGTTTCCAGCCGGCCCGCCTCGCATCTGCGGCTCGGGCCGCAGTTGCAGTTCGCCCTGCGCCAGCTGACGCAGAAAGGCCGCGCCTTCGCGGAAGTTGCCGCTGCGATCAACGATCTGGCCAAGAGCCTCGATTGGTCCTCGAGCTCGACCGGTCCCTTCGCCAGCATGAATATCGAAAAGGCCCACGCCCATGCCGTCATCGCCGGAGCGGCGGGCCTCGAAGAGCGCGACGATGTCACGCTCGGGCTGACGATCATGGAGCCCTACAGCCGCTTTCCCGATCATGTCCAATACCGTGCCCGGGTTTTCCTGGCGCTGTCGGACTGCGAATTCCTCTGCGACGAAAAAGGCTGGCAGCAGGCTTCGCCGGGGTCCGCCTTCTACAACGAGGCCGGACACACCGTGGCGATGCGCTGCACCTCGCGGCCCCTGCTGGCCGCCTGGTGCCAGATGGAGCGGTAGAGCCCGGCCAGGCTTGCCCGGCCGGGTCCGGCGCAGCTTATGCAGCCGCCGGGGTCGGCTCGCCGAGCGACAGCATCAGGCGGTTCGCCCAGTTGAAAAAGGCGGCGCCGTGAATGGCGTCGGCAATCTCCAGATCATCGAAACCCTCTTCACGCAGACGGGCAATCTCCGCCGGGCCAAAGCGCGGAGGCGTGGCCGTCAAGGCCGCCGAAACCTCGGCGACGGCGTTCCAGCGGCGGCTGCCGAGATCGGCTTCGACACCTTCGTCGAGTAGTCGCTGAACGTCGGCCGTGCGTTTCGAATGATGGGATGCGAACCTCGAATGCACCGAGGCACAGAAGATGCAGCCGTTGCTGCGGGATGCGGCGGCGGCCGAAAGCTCGCGATCGGCCCGCGGCAAGCCAGCGCGCGTGTTGTAGAAGATATCCTTGTCGGTCTTCGTTCTCGCTTCGAGAATTTCCGGATCGCGGGCCAGCAGCATGAAATAGGGAGACTTGGAGCGCGATGCATCGACCAGACCCGCCCAGTGCCGCTCGGTGAGTTCGCTTTCCTCCAGCGGCGTCAGCCACGGCGTCCAGCCGATCTCGGATTGGGTAAATGCGTTGGGACGATTATCGATCTCAGGATGATTGACGGTATCGGTCATGACGTTTCTCCTTATTCCGCTGCCGCACGCGTGACGCTGCCCTCACCGGCCGCGCCGAGCGCGGAAAGGCCGGCAGCAACGCGAATCTGAAACGACAGGAACGCGACGATCTGCGACAGGGTGACGATACCGGTCGTGGTCCAGCCTGTATCAATCAGCTTCTGCAGCGCATCCGGGCTTGCTTCGCGCGGACGGAAGACCAGCAGATGCGTGTGTTCGAGAGCCGCCGACAGCTTGGCGCCGATCACGGCGCGGCTGAAATCCGAGACGGCATAGATCAGGCCCGGGGCATCTTCCGCCGACAGCGGACCGGCCGGATAGCGGCCGTAAGGGCCATTTGCCGCGCCTTTTTCGATCTCTGTCTGGATCGCAGCTGCGAGCGAGGCGCCGCCCTGCAGCTCGGACAAACCACCGGCGTAGAAGGCCGACGCCGTCCCGGAGCGGTGCAGGCCGCTGACGAATGCGGCGATTGCGAGCCGCTCGGCACGCGTTACGTGATCATCGGAAACCGGCTCGAAGAGCGCGAGATAGCTTTTCTGCGCATTCAGCCGCGTCTCCGGACGTTCGGCACGGAGACGGTCGAGAAAAGACCCCTGCTCGATACCGGCTAGCAGATCAATGATATCGGGTGTGGAAGAACTCATGGATTCATACCTTTTCTGGCGGTGATTATGCTGTAGCGAGGCGCCGTTCGTGGGCGGCGGGTCCGCGGCGAACCCAGCCGAGCGCGGGAGCGACCTCGCTGGCGATCAATTCCAGCGAGCGCAGGATGTAGGCGTGTGGCGGATCGACCGAATGGACCTGGAAGACGAGGTCGGTGACGCGTTCCAACGCGGTGTCTGCCTTCAACGACGCGATCACATCGTCGGGCGTACCGACATGCACGTCGAAGGCCCTGATGAGATCCTCTGTCCTGGTGCTTGCGATCTTGTGACCGCTGGCAATGAAGCGCTCGACGCTGCGCTGCAGGCCAATTTCCGCCAGATGCAAAGCCTCCTTGCGATCGTCGGCAACGAACAGGCTGCGCGAACCGAGAATGCGCGGCTGCCGTTCCTTCGGCAGCGCCTTAAGATAGGCGTCGATGATCGGGTTCTGCAGCTCCCAGAGCGTTGCATCCGGCGCCTCTGCCGGCCGGGGCTGGGTGCGCGACAGCATCAATCCGTCACCATCCTGGCCGGCCCGGATTCCGCCGCCAACCGAGAACGTTGCCTGCCACACGCGCTCGAGAAGATGCGGGGCTGCCGGATAGAGATGATTGCCGCCCGTCAGCTCTCGCCCGGCCCAGGCATCTCGCACCGTCGCGAGGCTTTTCGCATAGACGGCAGCGCGATCGCCCGTTTCCAGCCCGAAGGGGAGGAAGGCGGCCGGGGTCCCGCCGGTACCGAAGCCAACTTCGAGGCGGCCGTTCGACAGTATATCAAGCACTGCCGTGTCCTCCGCGACGCGGACAGCACTTTCCATCGGCAATGTTATGACACCGGTTCCAAGCCGGATGCGCGAGGTTCGGGCGGAGAGTTCCGCCAGAAAGATCAATGGCGCAGGAAGACCGCCCTCATCTCCATTGAAATGGTGCTGTGCCACCCATGCCGTATCGAACCCGAATTTCTCGGCATGAATGACCTGCTCGGCGGCCAGCCGGTAGCGGGTCGCAGCATCGGCCTGATCGAGGATACGGCTGAAGAAACCCAGGCGTTTCGGTGCGGTTGATGGCGTCATTGCTGTGTTCCTGTGCTGATCAGGGGAAATGGCTTTGCTGGCAGCCGGTGCTTCTTTCCGGGGATCGCCTCGATGAGTTCGCGGGTATAGGCGCTCTTCGGACTGCCGAAGACATCGCCGACTGCCCCGCTATCGACGAGCTTGCCGCCGCTTAGGACCGAGACCGTATCGGCGATCTGCCGTACGACAGCCAGATCATGCGATACAAAGAGATAGGTCAGGCCGAGCTCGCGCTGGAGCTTGCTGAGAAGAGCCAGAATCTGCGCCTGCACGGTGACATCGAGCGCCGACACGGCCTCATCGAGCACCAGGATCTGCGGGTTCAGAATGAGCGCGCGGGCAATGGCGACACGCTGTCTCTGCCCGCCCGACAGGGCATGCGGGCGGCGGCCGAGGACATCCGGCGGAAGGCCGACTTTCTCGATGATTGCCGCGACACGCTCCGTCCGCTCGGCGCGCGGCACCGGCTCGAAATTCAGCAATGGCTCTTCGACGATCCCAGCGATCGTCTGGCGCGGATCGAGCGAACCGAACGGGTTCTGGTAGACGAGCTGGATCTTCTTGCGAAACAGCCGCAGCGTTTCCCCACTTAGGGTAGAAAGATCGAGCCCATCGACGATGACCCTGCCCGAGCTCGGTTTTTCAAATGCGGAGACGATGCGGATGCTCGTCGTCTTGCCGGAACCGGATTCGCCGACCAGCGCATGCGTCGTCCCGCGCCGGACGCGGAAGGAAACATCGTCGACGGCGCAAAAGCGCGAATAGCCGCCAAGGCCGAAGTCCTTGACGAGGTTTTCGACAACGATGATGTCGTCGCTTTCCGTCGCGGGAGTTTCCTTTGCCACGGTGGCCGGACGCTGCCGGATATTCAGCGACGGCGCATCCGACAACAGCTGGCGCGTATAGGCATTCTGAGGATTGCCGATGACATCCTGGGTGCGGCCCTGTTCCTGGATGCGGCCATGCTTGAGGACAATCAGCCGGTCGGAACGATCGGTGGCGACGCCGAGATCGTGGGTTACGAGAAGCACTGCCGTGCCATATTCACGCCGAAGCTCGTCGATCAGGTCGAGGATGTGCTTCTGCACCGTGACATCAAGCGCGCTTGTCGGCTCGTCCGCGATGATGAGCGACGGCTTCAACGCGATGGCGATGGCGATCAGCACCCGCTGCTTCATGCCACCGGAAAGTTCGTGTGGATATTGCTGCGCCCTCAGCTTCGGCTCGCTGAGCCCGACACGTTCGAGAAGCGCGATCGCCTGCGTATAAGCAACAGGGCCGGAGGCTTCGCCATGAATGGCGAGAATTTCCGCCACCTGCTTGCCGATCGTCTTGACCGGATTGAGCGAATTGCCGGGGTCCTGAGGGATCAGGCTGATCACCGAACCGCGAATACCGTCCAGCCGCCGCTGCGGCCAGCCTGCGATCTCCTGATCGTTCAGGCGGATACTGCCGCTTTCAAGTTTTCCGTTCTCCGGCAGCAGCCCGATGATGGCCTGAGCCGTCGAGCTTTTGCCCGAACCGGATTCGCCCACCAGCGCGACGACTTCTCCCGGGTTGACGTGGAAATCGATGCCATGGACGGCGATGCGCGCGCCGTTCCTGTCGCTGTAGCTGACAGTCAGGCCGGAGACCGCGAGAACAGGAGACGGTGGGACAGCGGCTTTCGGCAGGTCGACAGGCTGGATCGTCATCTCTCTATCCTTCCAAATGCCTGGCTGATGCGATTGACGGAGAGCACCACCAGAACCACGGCGATGCCAGGGGCAGCCGTCAGCCACCAGGCGGTTGCGATATAATTGCGGCCCTCGGCGATCAGCAGCCCCCATTCCGGCGTCGGCGGCGGTGCGCCGTAACCGAGGAAGCCAAGGGTCGAGAGCTGCAGGATTGCCCAGCCGACCTGCAGTGCGGCGAAGGCGATGACCGAGGTCAGGGAGTTGGGAAGCACGTGGCGGATCAGCACGCTGAGGAAGGTACCGCCGCTGCCAAAGGCCGCCTCGACATATTCGCTTCGGCGAACAGTGATGACTTCGGAACGCACGATGCGGGCAAAACTCGCGACCGAGGTAATGCCAACGGCGATCGCCGCGTTGATCGTCCCGAAACCCAAGAGAATGATGATGCTCAGGGAGAGCAGCAGCGCCGGTATCGACAGCAGAACGTCGGCAAGACGCATGATGGCCGTATCCGTGCGCCCGCCGATCGAGCCTGCGAGAACACCGAGCGCTGTACCGGCGAAAAGCCCTATACCGACGGCCGCCAGCGCTCCCGACAGAGAGTGGACCGCGCCGTACACCAGGCGCGCATAAAGATCGCGGCCAAGTGAATCGGTTCCCAGCAGATGCGCGGCGCTCGGCGGCTTCAGTTGCTGCCCTGGCAGACCCTTGATCGGATCGTAGGCGGTGAATAGCTGGGGTGCGACGGCGAAGAGAAGCACGATGATAAGCACCGCGCCCGCCAGCAGAAGGCTGATATCGATCCTCCGGCTGCTTCGGCGCGGCGTGGCATCTTCGACGGTTTGGGTCGGCACCCAATCGTTGGTCTCTGCCGTCTCCAGGTCGAGATGGCGTTCAGCGACATCGAGGCTGGTCATCGAGCGGTCTCCGGCCTTGTTTTGAGCCGCGGATCGATGATCGGATAGAGAAGATCGATCGCGAGATTGATGGTGACGAACGCCGCCGCCGAGAGAACGACGATGGCCTGCAGGACGGCGACGTCCTGAAAATTGACCGCCTGTTCGGTGAGACTGCCGAGCCCGTTCAAGCCGAAGACCGTCTCGGTGATGACGGYGCCGGCCAGAAGCTCACCGAACAGAACACCGGCAACGGTCAGAACCGGCAGGAAGGCGTTCTTCGCCACATGCCGCCACAGCACCCATGCATGCGAGGCACCCTTTGCGCGGGCGACGGCGACGAACGGCCGTGTCTGGACATGATCGATATTGCGCAGCAGGATCTGCGCCAGCGGCGCCGAGATCGGAATGGCGACAGTCAGCACCGGCAGGATCAGGCCCTCCCACGGGCCGGGATTGATGACGGGCACCAGCCGCAGCCGGAACGAGAATATCTGGATCAGCATGATGCCGAGCCAGAAGGTCGGCACCGAAACGAAGAGCGAAGGCACGGATTGGACGACATTACGCAATCTTCCGAAGCCCTGGATGTTGGACAGGATCGCCAGCAGCACCGCGATCAGCGCCGCGACGATGAAGCCGAAGCCAGCCAGCCGGATCGTCGGCGGCAGGCTGGCAGAGAGCTGCGCACTGACGGCAACGCCTGCCTGCAGCGAATAACCGAAGTCACCGGTGAGGAATTTTCCGGCTGTGTGCAGATATTGGCTGACCACGGTCCCGTCGGTCGCATAGGCGGCGCGGATATCGGCGATCTGTTCGGGACTGAGGCCGTATTCCGGATTCTGGAACTTGATAAGAACGGCATCGCCGGGCATGGCCTGCAGCAGCACGAACGAGATCGTGAAGGCCGCCCAGAGCACGAGCAAAGCCTGTCCTATGCGGGATACGATGTAGCGGGTCATGCGGATCCTTTCAGGTGACGGGCGGCCCGGCTTGCGCCGGGCCACGGCCTTCAGTGTTCAGCAAGCCAGGTGTTGTAGAAGCTCGGACGGCCGACAGCTTCGAAACCGACGCCCTGCACATAGGGCGCACCGGCAAAGGCCTGCGGCTCCTCGAAGATCGGGATCGCATAGGCCTGATCGATCACGTAGTTCTGGACCTCGCCGGCGATGGCGAGACGCTTTTCGCGATCGGGCTGCGAGGAAAGCTGCTCGAGGAGACCGTTCAGCTTGTCATCGACGAAGGATTTCACCTTGTCGCTCGGGCCGCCCTTCTGGCGCAGCACGTCGCGGTTCTTCGGGTAATACTGGCTCTTGATGACATCAGGATCGGCCCGGCCAACCATTGCCGGCGACACCGGCGTCTTGGCCGGATCGAGATCGTCGACGGTCTTGCTGCCAGCATCACCCGCCAGCACATTCAGCGTAACGCCGAGCTTTGCCCATTGCTGCGCGACAAGCTGCAGCGTTGCCTTGTTCTGCGGCTGCGGCGGCGATTCATAGGCGGTCAGCACCAGCTGCTTTCCATCCTTCTCGCGGACGCCATTGGCGCCGACCTTCCAGCCAGCTTGATCCAGCAGTTCGGTGGCCTTGGCTGCATCGTAGGTCAGCTTCGGCGACAGATCGAGATAGCCCTGCGCCGTCGATGCGATGATCGACTTGGCCTGCGGATAGTTGGCCGAGAACAGCGTCGATATGATTTCCGCGCTATTGGTACCGTGAAGCAGCGCCTGACGGACGCGGACATCGGACACCAGTGGATTGTCAGGGCGGAAGACGACGCTGTTGTTCACGCCGCGCGTCGGTGCTGCATAAATCTTGTAGCCCTGGCTCTCGACCTGTTCTTCATCATAGGCCTGCACCTGGCGAATGAAATCCGCCTGGCCCGAGAGCAGCGCACCGATGCGCACGCTGTCTTCGCCGGTAATGATGTACTTGATGCCGTCGAGATAGGCTCGGCCTTGATGCTCCTGCGTTGCCGGACCCCAAGCGTAGTCGTCGCGGACCTTGAGGTTCAGCTCCTTGCCGAGGGTCTCGCTGTCAACGACGAACGGGCCGGAACCGACGATCTTCGTCGCGTCACCCAGCTGGTCGAAAGGCAGCGCCAGCGTCTTCAGCGATACCAGGCCGGAGCCGATTACCGACGTGCCCTGCAGGAAACCTGGGGACGGCTTCTTGAAATAGAACTTGACGGTCAGGGGATCGACGACCTCGGAACGGTCGTAATTGTTGATGACTTCCGAGACCGGCTGCTTCAGCTCCTTATTGCCGAGACCGAACGTATCGTAGTTCTTGGCGACTGCGGCCGCGTCGAGCGGCGTGCCGTCAGAGAAGGTAACACCCTTGCGAAGCTTGAACGTATATTCGGTGGCCTCGGCGTTGACGGTCCAGGATTCGGCAATCCACGGCTCGATCTCAAGCGTCTTCGGATTCTGATAGGTGAGCTTGTCGGTGATCTGATTGAGCACGCCACCGTTCGGATAGAAGCCGCCGGCCGGCGGATAGAGATTGGTATGCGGCTGCTGCTCAAGATAGATCAGCGTGCCGCCCTGAACCGGTTTGGCTGCCTCGTCTGCCACAGCCGCCAGTGCCGTAAACGACACGGACAGGGTGCTCGCAAGAAGCAGGGTTTTAATCGTCGCCGTAAAGCTCATCTGTTGTCCCTCAATAGCTGATGGTGACAACGGTAGCGGCATATAAATTTAGTATATAGAATTAGTATTCTATTTTCGGGACGCACACCGGAAATTCTGTGGCGCCCGCCGCGGGCAGCACTTAAAAATTGCTCTGGCAGCTTTGGATCGACCGCAAGGACGCTGCCTGCCCGGCATCATCAGGAGCCAAACTATTCGTTCTGCGGTTCGAGGCGTTGCCTTCAAAGACCCGCGAAAGTCCGTATCGGCTATTCCTTCTCACTTGCAAGCTTGCGGATCTCGGCCGCGGTCGCAGGATCGACCGGATTGTAGATCACCAGCCCGAGATCCGGCCTGCCATCGACGGCAAAGGCGGAATATTCGAGATCGATCGTTCCCAATTTCGGATGTTTCAGGCGCTTGACGCCATCGCCGTGCACACGCACGTCGTTTTCCTGCCAGAGCCGCTCGAAATCCGCGCTGACGGCACTCAGTTCCTCGACCAGCTTGCTGACTTCAGATCCTGCGCCGGCCCGCGCGACATCCGCCCTGAAGGCGGCAACCACGAAGCGGGCAAGCGTTTCCCAATCATGCTGCTTGGCGCGGATCGCCGGGTTGGAGAATATCAGCCTGAGGATATTGCGCTTCTCCGGCGCGATCGTGCCGTAGTCGGTTAGCACGACGGCGGCAGCGCGGTTCCATGCGACCACATCCCACATCGCGGTCTTTATCAGCGCAGGGCTTGCCTCAAGCGAATCCAGCAGGCGTTGCAGCCGCGGGGTCACGCCTTCCGCCGGCTTGTAGCGCACTTCCGGTGGCCGCCCCAGCCCGAGCATGAAGAGGTGCTCGCGCTCCGGCTCTGTCAGCATCAGCCCGTTGGCGATCCGATTGAGGACATCCGCAGACGGCGCCCCGCCGCGGCCCTGCTCCAGCCAGGTGTACCAGGTCGGGCTGATATTGGCCCGCTGCGCCACTTCTTCACGGCGCAAGCCGGGCGTCCGCCGCCGGCCCGACAGGCCGAAAGCGGACGGATCGAGTTTCACACGGCGGTCTCTTAGGAAGGCTGCAAGCGTGCCCGGCGTGTTGATCGGCATGGAGATCCTGTTAGCTATTATAATAGGATAAAGTCACTACTTTAACAGGATGGACTCTAGCCGATATTCTCTTCGGAGTAAAACACGCAAGGAGACATTGCTGTGCGCATTTTCTTGACTGGAGCAACCGGCTTTATCGGCTCGGCGCTGGTGCCGGAACTCATTGGCGCGGGCCACGAGGTCATCGGCATGACGCGATCGGACGAAGGCGCGCGCGTGCTCGAAGCCGCAGGCGCTAAGGCCTACCGCGGGACGCTCGAGGATCCCGAAAGCCTTCGCAAGGGCGCCCTGGAAGCGGATGGCGTGATCCACACCGCATTCGATCACGATTTCTCGCGGTTTGCCGAAAATTGCCAGAAGGATGCCCGTGCGATCGCCGCGTTGGGTGCGGCACTTGCCGGGTCGGATAGGCCGTTGATCATCACCTCGGGCACCGGCATGGGCAATGCCGAGTTCGGCGAACTGGGAAGCGAGGACGTGTTCAACACCAGCCACCCCAACCCGCGTGTCGCGTCCGAGCTTGCAGGGCAGACGCTGCTGGATGAGGGCACCAATGTTTCCGTCGTCCGGCTTCCGCAGGTGCACGACACGTTCAAGCAGGGGCTCATCACCCCCCTGATCGAAATCACCCGTCAGAAGGGCCTTGCAGCCTATGTCGGCGAAGGACGCAATCGCTGGCCGGCCGGGCATCTGTCGGATGTCGCCCGTCTCTACCGTCTGGCGATCGAGCGAGCCGAAAGTGGCGCGCGCTACAACGCCGTCGCCGAAGAGGGCGTGGAGGCACGCGAGATCGCCGAGGCGATCGGCCGCGGCCTCAAGCTGCCGGTCAGATCGATCTCCCGTGAGGAAGCCGCAGCGCATTTCGGATGGCTGTCGATCTTCACCACGATCGACTTCCCGGCATCGAGCGCCAAGACGCAGGCCGTGCTCGGATGGCGTCCGACCGGACCGTCGCTGATCTCCGATCTCAACGCGATGCAGTACTAAGGATATAAGCGGGCGGACGCCATGAATGGCGCCCGCCCGCTGTTTTGATCACAATGCCGCCGCGCGGATCACATGCCCGCGCCGCCAATCGTCCGCGGCTTGCAACGCCGACTGGATCCGCTCGTCGGTAAACGGCTTGCCGACCACCGCGAAGGCGCCATCAAAACCCTGCGAGACCGCCTGCGGAGAGCCGGTCACGAAGATCACGCTGATCCCGAAACGGTCGATCAGCCGCCGGGCGAGTTGCGTTCCGCTTGTCCCGTCCGACAGACCGACATCGACAAGTGCGGCATCGGCCCGAGGCGCGAAAGCCAATGCCTGCTCGATCGTCGAGGCCGGGCCAAGCGCGCGATGACCGGCCTCGACGGCAATTCTTTCCAGTTCCAGGGCGATGAACCCTTCATCTTCGACAATCAAGACGTTCATGAATCTATCTCCTCGCGTCACGAAGAAATTGCTCTGCCAAAGACGTTTTCAAGCGGGATCACGATGTTTTTCGCCGATCGTGAATGCATCAGGATTTCGATGCCGAAGGCTGCAATCCGGGAGACGAAATCCCATATAAAGGGGATGACGGCTCAGGTTACCAAACGGGAAAAGGAAATTCTCACGCTGATGTGCGCGGGAAAGACGGCGCAGGAAATCGCCCTCATCCTCGGATGTTCGGTGCACACCGTCCGCACCCATATCGAGGCGCTGAAGACGAATTTCGCGGTCTACAAGGACACTGCGCTGGTGGCCGCCGCTTTGCGGCAGGGCGTCATCGACTGACGAGGCCTCGACGTCACTCACACAAATATCTGAAAAATGAGGACTATTCTCGGACAGGGCCGCCATCGGCCCTTTTGCGATCAAAGCGCTCCCCCTATGATCTCGAGATCAGAGGCTGCGGAGTGTGACATGAAAGCGAAAAGCATAGGCTTCGTCGGTACCGGCGCGATTACGGAGGCGATGGTCAGAGGTCTGCTCAGCGAACCCGCCTATCCCACCGAAGTCCATCTCTCGCCCCGGAACGCAGAGATTGCCGCAAGGCTGTTCAGCGAGTTCGCGGCCGTCAGCGTTGCGCCCGATAATCAGACCGTGGTCGATCGCAGCGATCTCGTGGTCCTCGCGATCCGCCCGCAGGTTGCCGAAGCCGTCATCGGCGAACTGACGTTCAAGCCAGGGCAGTCGGTGGTCAGCATCATCGCCGCCACCGAGCGCGAAGTCCTGTTGAAATGGATCGGCACCGATATCCATCTGGTGCAGGCCATTCCCCTGCCCTTCGTTGCCGAGCGCCAGGGCGTGACCGCCATCTATCCTCCGGACCCCGCCGTCGCTGCCATGTTCGACGCGCTTGGCAAGGCCGTCCAGTGCGAATCCCGCAAGGAATACGATCTGCTCGCTGCGGCAAGCGCGTTGATGTCGACCTATTTCGGCATCATGGAATTCGCCACTGGATGGCTGGAAACCAACGGACTGGAGCGGACGAAGGCCCGCGCCTACCTCGCGCCGCTGTTCGAGAGCTTAGCGCGGCGCGCCAACGGCCCGCATGCCGGCGATTTCAACGCCTTGAGCGAGGAATTTGCCACCAGAGGTGGATTGAATGAACAGGTTCTCCGCGACTTCGACGCCGATGGCGGCAAGACCGCTTTGACTGCAGCACTCGACCGGGTCTTTGCCCGTATCGAGGGCCGGTAACCGGACGTCTGCTCAGAAAGGCTTTTCGCAGCAGATGGCATAGCGATGCTGCAGCCCGCGTGCGGCCGCTTTCAGGATATTCCAGTTGGCGGCCTGCGCCCTGTGTACCTGCCGCAGATCCCGGTCGATCTCGATACGCTGAAAGCCGGCGGCCGCGAGCAAGGCCGCGACCTCATCGGCTCTCGCCCCGCCTGAGAAATAGACCTGCCGGAGAATCTCTTCGTGCTTGCGGGCGAGCTCCGGCGGCGCGTGCTTCGGGTCGGTCCGCAAGAGCCCCACCTTCTCCAATATGCCCGCCAGCTTCTTGAGCAGCCGTTCGGCACGGCCTGTGTTGACGAAATCGCCATCGACGATCAGCAGGCGGCCGCCGGGCTTCAGCACGCGCAGCCACTCGCGAAAACAGCTCTCCGGATCGATCAGCGTCCAGACGAGATGGCGCGTGATGACCACATCATAGGCGGCATCCGGCTCCATCGTGTGCTCGGCATCGGCGATGCGAAAACGGATGTCGCGGCCGCGCTGCCGGGCCTTGGCGCGCGCCCGCTCCAGCATGGCTTCCGACCAGTCGAGACCCGTTACCTTGTAGCCAGCGTCGTCCATCAGATGCGAGATCACCGCGGTACCGCTGGCAAGGTCGAGCGCGCTGCGGCCGTCGCCGGGACCGAGATGCTTGGCGATCAGATCGCGCCAGGCGCGGCGCTCGTCCTCGGAAAAAATCTCATGCCCGGGCGAGGCATCGAAGGTGGCAGCCCGCGCCGACCAGTAAGCCTTGATCTCCTCCTTCAGGTGATAGTTGGTGCCATTCACTGTGCTCATTCCGGTTCTGCCGCTCATCCGTTCTCAGTCTTGAATTGCTCTAAAAGATAAAACTTGACTATTGCAATCATAAAATAATAGAGCCCCCTAGATTTTCACGGGGGACCACTCAATGCACATTCAATCCAAAGCCGCAGGCCTCTCTGCAGCATTGCTGCTTGCCACCGTCTGGCCGGCACTTGCCGAAAAGATTTCGTTGAAGGACGTAACCGGCCGCGACGTCGAGGTCGAGGTTCCCGTCAAGCACGTCATTCTCGGCGAAGGACGGCAGATCTACTTCCTGGCGGCGCTCGACAAGACCAATCCGTTCGAACACATCGTCGGCTGGCGCGACGATCTGCCCAAGGCAGATCCGGAGACCTACAAGGCCTATCTTGCCAAGTACCCTGACATCGCCAAGCTGCCGACCTTCGGCGGCATGAAGGACGGCACCTTCGACATCGAACAGGCCGTCACCCTGAAGCCGGATGTCATCCTGATGAACGCCGACGCCAAGACGGCCACCGAGGAAGCGGGCTATATCGAAAAGCTCGCCAAGGTCGGCATTCCGCTCGTCTATGTCGACTTCCGCGAAAAGCCGATGGAAAACACCGAGCCGAGCATGCGCGTCATGGGCAAGCTGATGGGCAAGGAGCAGCTGGCAGAGGATTTCATCAAGTTCCGCGCTGACTCCATCAAGGTCGTGACCGACAAGTGGAAGCGGCCAAGCCCGCCCGCCCCGTTGTCTTCGTCGAGCGTGCAGGCGGCTACTCCGACGATTGCTGCATGTCGTTCGGAAACGAGAATTTCGGCAAGATGGTCGAGATCGCCGGCGGCACCAACATGGCGAAGGATATTATTCCCGGAACCTTCGGCACGGTAAACCCGGAGCAGATCGTCGCTTCGAACCCGGATCAGATCATCGTCACCGGCGGCATGTGGGAAGCCTTCGTTCCAGGCGGCGCTTGGGTTGGCGTCGGCTACGGCGCCGATCTGACCGAAGCCAAGCGCAAGCTCGAGGCCCTGACCAAGCGCCCGGCCTTTACCGGCGTCAAGGCCGTCGAAGACGGCAATGTCCATGCGATCTGGCACCAGTTCTACAACAACCCCTACCAGTTCGTCGCCATCCAGGAGATCGCCAAGTGGCTGCACCCAGATCTCTTCAAGGACCTGGATCCCGAAGCGACCTTCAAGGAGTTGCATGCGCGCTTCCTGCCGCTCGACTACAAGCCCGGCTACTTCGTCTCCCTGAAGGGCGAGTAACCGATGGCCGGGACGGCTCTTACCGCTGACATCGCAGGGCGGGAGCGCTATCGCGCTCTCGCCTTCCGCCGGATCGTCATCCTCGTTCTATTGACGGCAGCACTCTGCGTCAGCGTCGCCGCCGACATGGCACTCGGTCCGGCGAATTACGAAATCCGCCAGGTTCTTCTGGCCCTGTTCAACCCGGAAGTCGCCGGCAACCAGCTAAGGGTCGTCATCTGGGATATCCGCATGCCGATCGCCTTGATGGCGGTCACCGTGGGTGCGGCCCTTTCCGTTGCCGGCGCGCAGATGCAGACCATCCTGTCGAACCCGCTGGCCAGCCCCTTCACGCTCGGGATTTCCGCGGCGGCAAGCTTCGGCGCAGCACTGGCGCTGGTAACAGGTGTCGCCGTCTTTCCGGCGGCCGTCCAGTATATGGTTCCGATCAACGCCTTCCTGATGGCGATGCTGGCATCGCTCTTCATCTATTTCGCATCAACAATGCGCGGCGTCAGCGTCGAAACCATCGTGCTGCTCGGCATCGCGCTGGTATTCTCCTTCAACGCCGCCTTGTCACTGCTGGAATATCTCGCCTCGGAACAGGCTCTGGCAGCGGTGGTCTTCTGGACGATGGGCAGCCTGACGAAGGCGACATGGGCAAAGGTCTACGTCACGGCCGCCGTGCTCGTCGTGACAGTGCCGCTCTTCATGCGCGATGCCTGGGCGCTGACGGCATTGCGGCTCGGCGACGACAAGGCGGCCAGCATGGGCGTCAATGTCCGCCGCTTGCGCCTGCAGACGATGCTGACCGTCAGCCTGCTTGCCGCCATTCCGGTCTCCTTCGTCGGCACGATCGGCTTCATCGGTCTCGTCGGTCCACATATCGCCCGCATGGTCGTCGGCGAGGACCAACGCTTCTTCCTGCCTGGCTCGGTGATCTGCGGCGCGCTGCTGCTGTCGGCGACATCGGTCGTCAGCAAGATGCTCATTCCGGGAGCGATCCTGCCGATCGGCGTGATCACGGCGGTGGTCGGCGTTCCCTTCTTCTTCGCGCTCATCTTCAGCAACAGGAGACGGTCTTGGTAGAGCTGGCACTCAGAGACGTCGGCGCCAATTATGGCCGCGTCACCGTTCTGTCGAAAATCGGCATTGGTACGCTCGAAAGCGGCAGCCTGACGGCCGTCATCGGCCCGAATGCGGCGGGCAAGTCAACGCTCTTCAAGCGCATTGCCGGATTGATATCGGGGCCCGGCGTGGTCGAGCTGTCTGGCACCGAACGCGGAGACCGGGCTGTCTGCTACATGCCGCAGGATACCGGCGCGAACGCCGTGCTGACCGTCTACGAGTCAGTGCTGCTTTCGGCAAAGCAGGGCGGCGGATGGCGCGTCCAGGACGGAGAACTCGATGAGATCGACGCGATCCTGAAGGCCCTGAGGATCGATGACCTTGCCTTCCGGGGACTTGGCGAACTTTCCGGCGGCCAGCGCCAGCTGGTATCGCTGGCGCAGGCGCTGGTCCGCAAACCCGAAGTTCTCTTGATGGACGAGCCGACCTCGGCACTCGATCTGCATCGCCAGATCGAGGTTCTGGCTTTCGTCGAAGGTCTGGCAAGCCGGACGGGGATGATCGTGCTGATCGCCCTGCACGATCTCAATCATGCGCTGCGCTATTGCCACAACACGATCGTGATCGCCAATGGCGCGATGGCGACGAGCGGTCCGACCCGCGACGTCATAACCTCAAACATGCTGAAGGACGTCTACAAGGTCGAAGCGCGGATCGAGACATGCTCCCGCGGCCACCCCTTCATCCTCGTCGATGGAACGGTTGCCGCAGGCTGATGCTTTGGGCCGGATCCGTCAGTTCCGGATATCGGGCTCGACCAGCCGGGCGAGGTTCTTCAGCGATTCCTGCCAGCCGAGATAGCAGGCTTCGGCCGGGATGAGATCGGGAACGCCCGCCTGAGTGATATCGACCTCGGTACCAACAGAAACCTTTTTCAGGATGACGGTGACTTCCATTTCACCGGGCAGGTTGGGATCGTCGAAAACATCGGTGTAGCGAACACGTTCGCCGGGCACGAGCTCGCGATATTCGCCGCCGAAGGCATGGCTGTCGCCTGTCGTGAAGTTGCGGAATGACATTCTGAACGTACCGCCGACAGACGCTTCCAGATGATCGACCGTGCAGGCGAAGCCGTTCGGCGGCAGCCACTTGGCAAGCGCGTCGGCCTCGATGAAGGCGCGGTAGATCTTGTCGGGACTGGTCGCCAGGACACGGTGCAGACGGATGGTGCTCGGCATGGTGTTCTCCTCCTTGCTGATGGAATGGACATCCCAAGGACGAACATGCCTTCAACGATCCGACACGTCACCGGCATTTTTCCGAAAAATTCGGCGTAATCGTGCTGCCCACGGGCCGGGACGTCAGGAATCCCGCAGTTTGCGCGAGAGCGTCTGCAACTCTTTGAAGCCGTCATAGCGTTTCAGATGCAGCCCGGCGATGTCGCCACCCGCCGGTGCGAATGTCTGCTCGACGGAGGAGAGGCTGGTCATTGCCTCCGCCACATCGGCAAACTGACCACCGGCCACGGCAGCGAGAATGGCAGCGCCAAGCAGCACCGGCTCCCCGGCTTTCGTGGCCACGACCGGTTTGCCGCTCGCATCGGCCAGCAACTGGCGAACGAAATCGTGCTGGCCGGCGCCGCCGCTGACGACGATGTTGTCGACGGTGACGCCCGCATCGGCCTGTGTGTCGACGATCTGCCGCAGCCCGTAGCCGATGCCGCAGAGGCCTGCGACGTAGAGAGCAACGAGACTATCGATATCCCGCTCCATGCCGAGACCGGCAATGACGGCACGGGCATGCGGATCGGCGAAGGGCGCGCGATTTCCGAGAAATTCCGGAACGACATGCAGACCAGTGGCAAGCGTGACGGCACCTGAAGCACTGCCCGCCCTTTCGGCTGCCATATCGGCCAGCAGCACCGGAAGCGGAATACCGGCGCGCTTAGCAATATCCTTTGCCTCGCCGGCGGCCGGATGAAAGGCGAGCAGCTGGTCGATTGCCGCGCCCGCAGCACTCTGACCGCCCTCGTTCAACCAGAGCCGGGGAACCATCGCGGAATAGTAGGGACCCCAGACGCCCGGCACGAAGGCAGGCTCCGATGTCGATGTCATCGTGCAAGAGGATGTGCCGAAGACATAGGCGAGATTGGTCTGCGGCCCGCCACCGATCCCGACAGTGCCGATCCCGCCGGCATGCGCATCGATAAGACCGGCCGCAACCGGCGTCCCGGCGAGTAGCCCAAGCTCCTCTGCAGCTGCAGCCGTCAAGCCTTGACCCAGCGCCGAGCCGGGCTCGACGATCGTCTGGCCGATACGGGCAAAGCCTTCCGCGGCCAGCTCGCCAAGACCGACCTGCTCGAAATATCCGGCGTCCCAGCGCTGCTCATGGGCCAGATAGGTCCATTTGCAGGTGACCGTGCAGGTCGAGCGCGCGATATCGCCTGTCGACCGCCAGGTGAGGAAATCGGCGAGGTCGAAAAACTGCCATGCCGCGTCGAAGACCTGCGGGCGGTTTTCCTTGAGCCAGAGCAGCTTCGGCGTTTCCATCTCGGGCGAAATGCGCCCACCGACATAGCGGAGCACATCGTGGCCGAGCGCGTTGATGCGCTCCGCCTGAGGAACGGCCCGGTGATCCATCCAGACGATGATGTTGCGATCCGGATCTTCCGACGGCCCGACCGGCAGCGGCCTTCCGCCCTCACCAAGCACCACCAGCGAACAGGTCGCATCGAAGCCGAGACCGGCGACGGTCGCGGCATCGATACCTGCAATGGAAACGGCTTCGCGCACGGCCGCGCAGACTGCGGCCCATATTTCCGTGCTCGACTGCTCGACGATCGAACCCGGCGCATGGAACAGCGTGATGTCCCGCTTGGCCGATGCCAGCATCCGGCCGGTGAGGTCGAAAATGCCGGCGCGGGCGCTGCCGGTGCCGACATCGACGCCAATGACATGTTTGCCACCCGCTTGCGGCGTGTGAGATGTGTCGCTCATGGTCTCTCGTTTCAATCTGGCAGGAACAGGGGCAATCGGGACGGCGTCGTCAATCTCAGAGATCGACGCTGTTCGGCAAGATCACCAGATCACGGATCGTTACGTTGCGCGGACGCGACAGCATGAAGAGCACGGCATCGGCCACTTCCTTCGGCTGCATCAAGCTGCCATTGGCCAGCGCATCGTCGAGCTTCGCCTTTGGCCAGTCGTCGAGCAGAGCCGTGACCACCGGCCCCGGCAGGACGGCGCCGACGCGAACGCCGTGCGGCGCCACCTGGCGGCGGGTGGAGTGGACGAAGGCCTGAACGGCGAATTTCGAAGCCGTATAGATCGGCTCCCAGACCACAGGCACGACGCCGGCGATGGAACTGGTAAACAGGATGTCGCCGGACTTTTGGGCAATCATGTGCGGCAGCACGGCATGAACCGAGCGGAAGGCCGCGTTGATATTGAGGTTCAGCATCCGGTCCCAGGCATCAGGATCACCTTCCGCCACCGGGCCGCCGATATAGGCGCCGGCATTGGCATGGAAGATATCGAGACCTCCGGCGATCTCTAGGATCCGTGGCAGCATGCCGGAGACCTGCTTGCCGTCGAGAAGATCGACGACGAGTGGCAGGGCGCCTTCACCGATCTCCTTGCACAGCGCCTCAAGCTTGTCCGCGGCGCGATCGACGAGCACGACGGTTGCGCCTTCGGCATGGAGCGTGCGGGCACATTCGAGCCCGATACCCGACGCGGCACCGGTGATGGCGGCAACCTTGCCCTTCATGAGTTCAGTCATGGAAATACTCCTTCATAAAATGCGGATCAGGCGCGTCCATGGCTGACACGGGAGCGGCGGGCGAGCGAATCGACGATGACGGCGATCGCAAGAACGGCCCCTGTTATCATGTAGCGCAGCGACGAGCTGAGATTGAGAAGCGTCAATCCGTTGGAAATCGCCTGGATCACGATGATGCCGAGCAGAGCGGAATAGGCGCTGCCGCGTCCGCCGAAGAGGCTGGTACCGCCGATGACGGCTGCAGCGATGGCGTTGAGGTTGACGTCGCCAGTGCCGGCCTGCTGGCTGGAAGAGGCCAGCCGCGAGGCCGAAAGGATGCCGCCGATCGTCGCCAGCGTCGAGCAGAGCATGAAGGCGCTGAGATAGATACGGCGGACATTGATGCCGGCGCGGCGCGCCGCTTCCCGGTTGCCGCCGACGGCGAACATCGAGCGTCCCCACTGCGTCCGCGTCAGCGCGTAGTTCAGCACGACGGCAATCAGGACGAAGAGGCCGAACATCCACGGCACGCCGCGGCCGAGATTGAGATAGTAGGCGGCAAATTCGAGAGCGGCGGTCAGCACGGCGGCCTTGATCACCAGCGCGCCGAGCGGCTGCTGGGAGAGATTGACCGACTGACGCTGCTGGCGTTTGCGCATACCGTTCACGATCAGCACCAGACCGGGCAGAAGCGCCAGCAGATGCGAGAGCCAGAAGGGCATGACGAGGATCTGGCCGAAGCGGACCAGCGGCGAGGCGAAGGGCAGATTGATACTGCCTGTCGGCCCGAGGATATAGAGCTGCATACCGAGAAGCGCGAGCAACCCGGCCAGCGTCGCAACGAAGCTCGGCATGCCGAGCCTGTTATAGAGAACCGCATAGAGCGCACCGACGACCATGCCGGCGATAATGGCAACGATGATCGCCAAAGGCAGCGGCCAGCCGGTATTGACCCAGAGGACGCCGAGGATTGCCGACGAAAGGCCGCTCATCGATCCCACGGAGAGATCGATTTCGCCGAGCATCAGCACGCAGACGATGCCGAGCGAAATGACGCCGACCGTCGCACAGTCGAACAGCAGATTGACAAGATTGTTCGGCGCCAGGAAGATCGGGTTGAGGATCGAGAACACCGTCGAGATGACGATCAGGCCGACGGCGACCGGCAGCATGCCGAGATCGCCGGAGCGCACGCGGTCGAAGAATGCCTTGATCATCGCGCCGATGCTGTCGTCGTGCCGCACACGCTCGTCGCTGCGATCAAGTGTGGCAGCCGGCGCAAGTGTATTGGATGGTTTCTGGCTCATGCCGGGCTCCCGCTGTTTTCCTGGGCTGTGCTGCTCTTTCGTTCGAGCCGCCGGGATACGGAATTTTCGGTCGCACCCGTGATCGAGGCGACGAGTTCCTGGTTGGAAGCATCAGGCGTGAAGACGCCGTTGTTGCGCCCGAGGCGAAGCACGACGATCCGGTCGGCAACCGCACGCACGTCTTCCATATTGTGGCTGATGATGATGACGCCGAGGCCACGCTCGCGGACGCGCTCGATCAGGTTGAGAACCTCGGCCGTCTGTGCGACGCCGAGTGCGGCGGTCGGCTCGTCGAGCATGATGATCTTCGGATCGAGCAGCAGCGAGCGGGCAATCGCCACCGTCTGGCGCTGGCCGCCCGACAATGAGGCGATCGGCTCCCGGACCGAGGGAATGCGGGCTGCAAGTTCGCGCAGCAGCGTCCAGGCACGCACTTCCATCGCCACCTCGTCGAGGCTCCAGGGCGACAGCTCGTGGCCGAGGAAAAGATTGGCGACGACGTCGAGGTTTTCGCAGAGCGCCAGGTCCTGGAAGACAGTTGCGATACCGAGCTCAAGGGCTCGGCCCGGGCTGTCCAGCGTCACGGTCTGGCCGCAGAATTCTATCGTTCCGGATGACGGCTGATGCACGCCGGCCAGAACCTTCACCAGTGTCGACTTGCCCGCGCCGTTATCGCCGACCAGCGCCACGACCTCACCGGCCTTGACCTCGAGTTCGATGTCGGTCAGCGCCGAGACCGCGCCGAAATTCTTGGAAACATTGCTCAACCGGAGGATCGTTTGTCCCTTCTCCGGCATGCCCTTATCGGTAACCATGGCTGAAGCCCTTCTTGCCCGGGAAACCTCCGGCCGCCATCAACGCGGCCGGAGAATATAGGCAGATTTAGTTGGTGATGCCGAGCTTCTTGCAGCCGTCGGCATATTCGCCGGTGCAGATCTGCTCAGCCGTCTGGATCTTCTTGTCGAAGATTTCAGCCTTGATGTTCTCGGCTGTGACGACAGCCGGAACAAACAATTCGGACGGCGTCTTGTAGAGCGTCGTCTTGGCTTCAGGCGTTTCACCCTTCAGCATCTGCACGGCAACCTTGGCAGCAGCCGCGGCAACCACTTCCGATGGCTTCGAGATCGTGTTGTACTGGTCACCGGAGATGACGAGCTGCAGTGCAGCGATCGTCGCATCGTTGCCCGTCACCGGCGGAACCGGCTTCACGCCAGCAGCCTTGAAGGCAGCAATCGCACCGCCGCCGGTGCCGTCGTTGGCGGCAACGACGCCCTTGATGTCAGCGCCGAAGCGGGTGATCTGGCCTGCAGCCCATTCCTGAGCCTTCGGCGGCGCCCATTCCGGCGTATCGTATTCGGCAAGCGTCTTGTAGGCAGATTCCTTTAGGCCACGATGGACGCCATCACGAATGAGGCCTGCTGCGGCGTCTGTCGGCGAACCGTTGATCTGCAGAACGCCGGCGCCATCGGCCACACCTTCCTTCTTCAGGTGTTCGACCAGCGACTTGGCGATCGCGTAGCCGATACCCTCGTTGTCGAAGGAGACGTAGAAATCGGCCGGCTTGTCGGGGATCGGACGGTCATAGGCGATAACCTTGACGCCCTGCGACTGGGCGATCTCGACGAGACCAGCAGCGGCGGCGGAATCAACCGGATCGAGCACGATTACCTTGGCGCCCTGGGCGATCACCGAATTGAACTGCTGCTGCTGCAGCGAGGCATCGGCATTGGCGTTCTGATAGACGACCGTGCACTTGGCGCAAAGCTTTTCCATCTCGGCCTTGAAGCCTGGGAAGTCGTGCTGCTCGTAGCGCGTCGACGCCTGGTCAGGCATCAGGAAAGCGACGGTCGAAGTTTCCTGGGCAAAGGCCGTACCGGCAAATCCCATCGCGATGGTCGCCGACGCCATAAGCAAATTGTGATATTTCATTCTCTCCTCCTTGGTGTGTTCAAAGACAGGCCCAGGCATTGCCGCCGGTCACCGCAGCCGCCCTCTCCTCGCCACTGCCCATCGCTGCCATCAAGACGGCAAGCGACGTGCCCCGCAAAGACCGGGCTATCCGCAGATTCTTAGAAAATACCTCCCTGCGCCAGCACGAGGCCAGCTTGTAACATCGATTGCGCAAGCTTGCTCAATCGATGAAGCAAGAATTGCCACTT
Source organism: Rhizobium sp. 01N424 (assembly GCF_056399485.1). Taxonomy (NCBI): domain Bacteria; kingdom Pseudomonadati; phylum Pseudomonadota; class Alphaproteobacteria; order Hyphomicrobiales; family Rhizobiaceae; genus Rhizobium; species Rhizobium sp. 01N424. The sequence continues at coordinate 352,398 of NZ_JBFTRK010000004.1, read as the reverse complement.
CTTCAGTTTGATGTCAAGTTGGCCAAAATGGAGAAACCAATTTTGAATCACGTAAAGCAGGCCAAGAGGACAACGATTTACGATCTGGCGGAGCTTGCCGGCACATCCGCCAGCGCCGTCAGCGCCGTCCTCAACGGCAATTGGAAGAAGCGCAGGATCAGCAGCCAGCTCGCCGAAAAGATCATGAAGATAGCCGAGGAACAGGGCTATGCGCTCAATATGCAGGCGAGCCTGCTGAGGCGCGAAAAGTCCCACATCATCGGCATGATCGTTCCGAAATACGACAACCGTTACTTCGGCTCGATCGTCGAGCTTTTCGAGGACATGGCGCGCGCGCGCGGGCTTTTTCCGATCATCACCTGTACCCGCCGCGACCCCGAACTCGAGATCGAGGCCGCCCGAACCATGCTCTCCTACCAGGTCGAATGCCTGATCGCGACGGGTGCCACCGACCCGGACAGGATCACGGAGATGTGCGCCGCAGCCGGCGTCCGCAGCCTCAACCTCGACCTGCCCGGAGCGCTCGCCCCCTCGATCATATCGGACAATTTCGCCGGCGCCCGCGAACTGACCCGGCGCATTTTGGTGAATTGCGAACGGCGGCTCGGAAAGAAGGGCCCGCTGCTCTTCATCGGCGGCCGCGGCAGCGATCACAATACGGCCGAACGTATCCGGGGTTTTCGCGCCGCCCATTCCGATCTCGGCCTCGCCGTTGCCGAGGAACATATCCTTGCCTGCGGCTATGCGCCGGAGAAAGCCGAGAAGGCACTGGACGATCTTTCGCTCAAGGGCGATACCAATGTCGGCGGCATGTTCGTCAACTCGACCATTTCGCTCGAAGGCGTCATGCGCTGGGTGCGCCGCTCCGGACACCTTAACGACGACAGTCTCGTTCTCGGCTGCTTCGACTGGGATCCCTTCGTCTCGCTGCTCGGAAACGAGATAGAGATGGTGCGGCAGGACGTGCCTGAGATGCTGAAAAAGGTGTTCGAAGTCATCGAATCGGGCGTCAACAAGCCTGTCGTCATTCAGGTGCCGCCGCTCATTCCGCAAATGTAACGGCGCAATCCGCGCGGGGAGGTCGCCCCGCGCTTTCTGCCGCAGGCGAGTTTGCAAGCGCTAGCGCCGGCTTCCGGCTGGAGCGGACAGGCCCCTGCCGCTCTCAAGGTAAGTCTCTGCTGCCTGCCTCTGCCCAGCGCGGACTAGTCTTCTCCCTTCCTCCGAAAACTTAGAAAATATAATCTATAAAATAAATATACATTGTGGAAATCTGATTTGGACGTCGCCGCTGTGGCCGACGATGAACATTGAGGGTGGCACATGCGCATCAAAACATTGCTTGGGACGATCGGTCTGGTCGCGTCCTTTATGACCGCCGCACACGCGGATGAAGCCAAGAAGGTTGTTATCGCCTATCAGACCGGCGCCGTTCCGTATCTGGTCGGCATCGCCAACGGCGAACTCGCCAAGCAGACCGGCTGGGACATCGAATTCCGCCGCTTCAACTCCGGCGCCGACATCTTCGCAGCGATCGCGTCCGGCGACGTCCAGCTCGGCGACGTCGGCTCGAGCCCCTATGCTGCCTCGGTCAGCAAGGATCTCGACGTCAAGGGCATCTACATCACCGCTGGCGCTGGCGACAGCGAAGCCCTGGTAGTACGCAACGACATCAAGTCCTCTGCCGATCTCAAGGGCAAGAAGTTCTCCGCAGCCCCGGTTTCGACCGATCACTATCAGCTGCTCGCCTACCTGAAGCAGGAAGGCCTGACCGAGAAGGATGCGCAGGTCATCGCCATGCCGCAGCCGCAGATCGTTGCCGCCTGGAAGCGCGGCGACATCGATGGCGCCTTCGTCTGGGATCCGGCTCTGAGCGAACTGAAGAAGGACGGCAAGGTTCTAGTGACCTCGGGTGAAGTTTCCAAGCGCGGCGCGCCTGTGTTCAGCGCCCTCGTCGTCACCGGCGAGTTCGCCAAGAAGAACCCCGAGTTCCTGACGAAATATGTCGGTCAGCTCGACAAGTACTATGTCGACTTCGCAAAGAACCCGAAAAACTGGGGTCCGTCCTCCGAGAACATCAAGGCGATTGCCAAGCTTCAGGGTGGCACGCCTGAAGAAAATGCCGGCTGGCTGAACACGACCGTGGTCGTCCCCCTCCAGGAACAGGTCACAGCGGCCTGGCTCGGCGAAGGCGACAAGGGCAGCGTCGCCAAGACGCTGAAGGACACCGCGCAGTTCCTCAAGGAACAGAAGAAGATCACGGCGGTGAAGGACAGCTACGCCGGCTTCGTCGATCCGCAGTTCGCGGCAGCGGCTCTCGCTTCGAACTGAGATCATTCTCAGACACAAATGGCGGCCCGATGGGCCGCCATATCTCCTTGTCAGGACTTTCCCCATGCTCGAAGTCAGAAACGCGACCGTGAAGTTCGACGCAGCCGACGGAACCTCCGTCCATGCGCTCGACAACGTCTCCTTCAATATCCCGCAGGATTCCATCGTTGTCGCGCTCGGCGCATCCGGCTGCGGAAAATCCACCCTGCTGAACGCCATTGCCGGCTTCCAGCCGCTGACGGAAGGCGAGATCCTGATCGATGGGACGCCCGTGTCACGCCCAGGTGGCGACCGCGGCGTGGTGTTCCAGAAGGACACCCTGCTTCCCTGGTCGAGCGTTCTCGACAATGTAGCGCTCGGACTGCGCTATCAGGGTGTCGGAAAGAGCGAGCGCCATCAGCGGGCGCGCGAACTACTGAAGCTGGTCGGCCTCTCTGACTTCGAATCCAAGCCTCCCTACGAGCTCTCTGGCGGCATGCGCCAGCGCGTCGGCATCGCGCGGGCATTGGCGACCGATCCGAAGGTGCTATTGATGGACGAACCGTTTGGCGCGCTCGACAGCCTGACGCGGGAAACCATGCAGCAGTTGCTGGCTTCGGTGTGGTCGGAGACCAAAAAGCAGGTGTTCTTCATCACCCATTCGATCGAAGAGGCCCTGACGCTCGGAACCCATATCCTCGTCATGTCGCCGCGCCCCGGCCGGGTCGTGGCACGTTATGAAGCCGGCTTCGTTCGCCAGTTTGCCAGCACCGGTGACATCGGCCCGATCCTCGCCGATCCCCGGTTCGTGGCGCTCCGCGAAGAGATCCGCTCGATCATTCACAAACCCGCGCATGACCGCCGCGCCGCCTGACGGCTGGGGCATGACAGCGAAGACAGGCACCAAGGAATTACCCCATGAGCGTATTGGCAGAGCACTCGACGGCAATAGAAGGCGAAGTCGCCTCGCCGCGCAAACCGCGCAGCCGCACTCCCGCGACCGGCACATTTGCCATCAGCGCCGGCACCCTGCTGGCGCTCGTCCTCGGCTGGGTGATCGCCACCCGCTATCATCTCGCCTCGCCGCTCTTCCTCCCTTCGCCCAGCGAAGTCCTCGTGCAGTTTCAGGCGATCGCCTCTGACGGCTATGCGAACGGCACGCTGACGGAACACATTCTGGCAAGCCTTGGACGCATCAGCGTATCGCTCGCCTTCGGCATTGTCCTTGGCGTCCCGATCGGTCTGATCATGGGCCTTAACCGCTGGGCCAAGGGCGTGCTCAGCGTTCCGATCGACATCTACTGGGGCCTGCCGCCGCTTGCCTATCTACCGCTGCTGATCATTTGGCTCGGCATCGGCGAGTCCTCGAAGATCCTGTTGCTGAGCCTCTCGGCCTTCGCCCCGATCTGTTACGCCGCACAGGCCGGTGTCCGCTCCGTGCCGCAGGAGCGCATCAATGCCGCGCAGTCGCTCGGCGCCAACACCTTCCAGCTCTTCACCACGATCGTGCTTCCTTCGGCCCTTCCGGAAATCCTGACCGGCCTGCGCATCGCAATCGGCGCCACGCTGTCGACGCTGGTAGCGGCCGAACTGATCGCTGCGCAGTCGGGCGTCGGTTACATGATCATGTCGGCTGCCAACTTCCTGGCGACGGACGTCGTCTTCGTCGGCCTGATCGTCATCGCCATCTTCGCCTTCGCCTTCACGGCCGCAATGCGCTTTCTCGAAAAGCAACTTGTGCCCTGGAAGGGTAAACTCTGACATCGGACCGATCGCTATGAGCAAGAATGCAAACCCGCCGCTGAAGATGTTTTGGTACCTGCCGACGCATGGCGACGGCCCCTATCTCGGAAGCGAGGAACGCCACCGTCCGCCGACATTTGGCTACATGCGCGATATCGCCCAGGCCGCAGACCGGCACGGCTTCGAGGGCGTGCTGCTGCCGACCGGCACCTATTGCGAGGATGCCTGGATCACCGCCGCCGCGCTGGTACCGCTGACCGAGCGCCTGCGCTTTCTGGTCGCGCTTCGCCCGGGCAGCGGGACGCCGGCGATGTTTGCCCGCCATGCCGCAGCGCTCGACCGGATTTCGGGCGGCAGAGCGTTGTTCAACGTCGTGACCGGCGCCGACCCCGCCGATCTGGCGGGCGACGGCAACAAGCTCGGCCATGGCGAACGCTATGAACAGACCGACGAGTTCCTTACGATCTGGCGACGGATCCTGTCCGGCGAGGACGCCGATTTCGAAGGAAAATATCTGTCCTCCCATGGCCGCGGCCTGTCGTTCCCGCCGGTCCAGACGCCACACCCGCCGATCTGGTTCGGCGGATCGTCAGACGCAGGCATCGCCGTCGCTGCCAAGCATGCAGACGTCTACTTGAGCTGGGGAGAGCCCGCCGATCTGCTCGCCGAGAAAATCATCAGGGTCAAGGAGCGGGCACTGGCCGAAGGGCGCAAAATCCGCTTCGGCTTGCGCATCCATTTCATCGTTCGTGAGACCGAGGAAAAGGCTTGGGCGGCAGCCGACGATCTGATCAGCCGGGTGACCGACGAACAGGTCGCCGCCGCGCAGAACGAATTCCTCAACGTCTCGCAGTCCGTCGGCCAGAAGCGCATGTCGGCGCTGCATCAGGGGCGCCGCGACAAGCTTGTCGTCGGACCAAACCTCTGGGCCGGCCACGGGCTGGTGCGTGGCGGTGCGGGCACGGCTCTCGTCGGCAGCCCGGAAAATATTGCGGCACGGCTGCGCGAATACCAGGAGATCGGCATCGAGACGATCATCGGCTCCGGCTATCCGCACCTCGAGGAAGCCTTCAATGTTGCCGAACTGCTGTTTCCGCTGATCGGCGTCAAGGGCGAACGGTCCTACGGCGTCGGCGAAGACAACCAGACGTTCGAAAGCGGCCTGCGCTCCAAGCGCCCGGCATAGGACCGGGCGTCACGACAAGGTCGGCGACACTTCCGATAGCAGCCAGTTCTGGAACTGGTCGGCGGCGGGGTGGCTTTGCTTATTTTCCGGCCGCACGACGTAGTAGGCGTTCTCCGTCGGCATGGTGATATCGAGCAGCGTGACGAGCGCTCCCGACTTGAGCTCGTCCTCGATCAGGTAGGTCGGCAAAAGCGCGACGCCGAGGCCTGCCGCCACAGCCGTAACGATCATCGAGAACTGGTCGAGACGGAGGCCGAGATAGGCATTCTCGACCGACGCCTGCTGCATCTGAAACCAGTCTGCCCAGAGCTTCGGCCTGGTGGTCAGATGCAGCAATGGCGCTTGCGACAGGTCTTTCGCCGCGCCGATCTTCAATTGTCCGGCAAGGCTCCGGCTCGCCACCGGCAACACCGTTTCATGGCACAGGAAGGTGGGAACGCCGCCTGCCCAGACCGGCTGGCCGAAATGGATGGCGAGATCGAAACTGTCCTCGCTGAAACTAAAGGGCTTCGACCGGGATTCGATGGTCAGCGCCACATCCTGATGATCGGCGAGAAACCGCCCAAGGCGTGGCACCAGCCATCTGGCGCCGAAGGTCGGAAGCGTCGCGATCTTCAAAGACGCGCGCATCCGCCCGGCCGCCGCCGCTTCGATCATCAGCCGCTCGGAGCGCAACAGCAGGTCCCTCACCTCTGGAAGAAACCGCTGCCCGGCCTCCGAGAGGATGACCCTTTGGCGGACGCGCTCGAAAAGTTTCAATCCCGTCTGCTGCTCCAGATCGGCGATCTGCCGGCTGATGGCGCTTTGCGTCAGGCTCAGCTCTTCGGCCGCGCGCGAGAAATTCTCGTGCCGCGCGGCACATTCGAAGGCCTGCAGCGTGACGATGTCAGGAACGAGGCTTCGGCGCATGGCTATTCCGTTTCCGCATCAAGTTAAACGCATAAGTCACAACATTAACATCAATGGGAGGAGTATATCCCATTTTCAGCATCAAGTGACAAATCCATTTAGGGCCACGCACATGACAAAACACGTCACATCGAGCGACATCCGGTCAGCCTTTTCCGCCGCCATGTCGGCCATGTATCGCAACGAAGTGCCGGCCTATGGCACGCTGATGGACCTCGTTGCCCGCGTCAACGCAGAGGCGCTCGCAAACGAGCCCGATCTCAAGGCACGCCTGGAAGCAACCGACAATCTCGAGCGTATTTCCGAAGAGCGCCACGGCGCCATCCGTCTCGGCACTGCCGGCGAACTGGCGATGATGCGGCGCGTCTTCGCCGTCATGGGCATGTATCCGGTCGGCTACTACGACTTGTCGACCGCGGGTGTTCCCGTTCACTCCACCGCCTTCCGCCCGGTCGGCGATGAAGCGTTGAAGCGCAATCCGTTCCGTGTTTTCACCTCGCTGCTGCGCCTCGATCTGATCGCCGATCAGGAACTGCGCAAAGACGCCGCCCGCATCCTCGAAATGCGCCGGATCTTCACGGCGGGCGCGGTCGAACTGACAGAGAAGGCCGAAACAAACGGCGGCCTGTCGAAGGGCGATGCCGATCGCTTCGTCGCCGAAGTGCTCGAAACCTTCCGCTGGCACGACAAGGCGATCGTCGATGGCGAGATGTATCACCGCCTGCACGACGCACACCGGCTCATTGCCGATGTCGTCTCTTTCAAGGGACCGCATATCAACCACCTGACGCCGCGCACGCTCGATATCGACCGTGTCCAGGCGCTGATGCCTGACTACGACATCGCGCCCAAGGCAATCGTCGAGGGCCCCCCGGCCCGTAGATGCGCGATCCTGCTGCGCCAGACGTCGTTCAAGGCATTGGAGGAAGCAGTCGCCTTCGAAGACGGCAAGGGCGGCTGGCAGACCGGGTCGCATACGGCGCGCTTCGGCGAGATCGAACAGCGCGGCATCGCGCTGACGCCGAAGGGCCGCGGCCTCTACGACACGCTTCTCGACGCTTCCCGCAAGGTGGTTCGCCCGGCCGCCGACGGATCCAACGCCAAGGCCTACGAGGCAGCATTGATCGAAACCTTTAAGGGGTTCCCGGATGACTGGAAGACAATCCGCGCCGAAGGTCTCGGCTATTTCAGCTATTCGCTGACCGAAAAGGGAAGCAAGACGTCCATCCCTGCTGGTTCCGATGTCGATGCACTCATCGCCGACGGCCTGATCCAGTTCGATCCGATCGTCTATGAGGACTTCCTGCCCGTCAGCGCCGCCGGCATCTTCCAGTCGAATCTCGGTGACGGCGCGCAGCAGGACTTCGTGGCAAGCCCGAACCAGCAGCGCTTTGAAGCCGATCTCGGCGCCAAGGTGCTCAACGAATTCGACCATTATGCAGGCATCGAACAGTCGTCCCTCGACGCCTGCCTCAATGCACTGACCAGACGCCCGGCCGCCGAGTAAATTCCGGCCACCGATCCGAGACGTTTCCGAACTGGAGTTCCATCAGATGAATATTGCCGTCAAATCCGTGTCCGTCGCCGAAGAAGCCGTGACCATCCTCGATCGCCTGGGTGTTGCCAAGTCCGCCTACACAGGCGGCGACATGGACGCCTTCTCGCCGGTAACAGGCGAACGCACCGGCCAGCTGAAGACAATCTCACCGGCGAAAGCCGTCGAGGCCATCGACCGCGCCCATGCGGCATTCCAGAAGTGGCGCCTCGTTCCGGCGCCGAAGCGTGGGGAACTCGTTCGTCTGCTCGGTGAGGAGCTACGTGCAGCCAAGGCCGATCTCGGCCGTCTGGTTTCGATCGAAGCCGGCAAGATCCCGTCCGAAGGTCTCGGCGAAGTGCAGGAAATGATCGACATCTGCGATTTCGCCGTCGGTCTTTCCCGTCAGCTCTACGGCCTCACAATTGCCACCGAGCGCCCCGGCCACCGGATGATGGAAACCTGGCATCCGCTCGGCGTCATCGGCATCATCTCCGCCTTCAATTTCCCGGTCGCCGTCTGGGCCTGGAATGCTGCGCTAGCGCTCGTCTGCGGCAACAGCATTGTCTGGAAGCCGTCCGAAAAGACGCCGCTGACGGCTCTGGCATCGCAGGCAATCCTGGAACGCGCCCTTAAGCGCTTCGGTGACGCGCCTGAAGACCTGTCGCAGGTGCTGATCGGCGACCGCACGATCGGCGAAGCGCTGGTCGACCATTCTAAGGTCGCCCTCGTCTCCGCAACCGGCTCGACCCGCATGGGCCGCGAAGTCGGGCCGCGCCTTGCCAAGCGCTTCGCGCGCTCAATCCTCGAACTCGGCGGCAACAATGGCGGCATCGTCTGCCCGTCGGCCGATCTAGACATGGCGCTGCGTGCCATCGCCTTCGGCGCCATGGGCACGGCCGGTCAGCGCTGCACCACACTGCGCCGCCTCTTCGTCCACGACAGCGTCTACGATCAGCTCGTGCCGCGCCTGAAGAAGGCCTATGCGAGCGTCTCGGTCGGCAACCCGCTGGATGGCGCAGCCCTTGTCGGCCCGCTGGTCGACAAGGCAGCCTTCGACGGCATGCAGAGGGCGCTCGGCGAAGCTGCCAAGCATGGTGGCGCGGTTCATGGCGGACAGCGCGTCGATACCGGCAGCGAGAACGCCTATTACGTGAAGCCGGCGCTGGTCGAAATGCCGAAGCATGAGGGACCGGTCCTCGAGGAAACCTTCGCGCCGATCCTCTACGTAATGAAATACAGCGATCTCGACGCCGTCATCGCCGATCACAACGCTGTGGGCGCAGGTCTTTCCTCGTCGATCTTCACGCTTGACATGCGCGAGGCAGAGCGTTTCCTTTCGGTCGAAGGCTCCGATTGCGGCATCGCCAACGTCAACATCGGCACATCTGGTGCGGAAATCGGCGGCGCGTTCGGCGGCGAGAAGGAAACCGGCGGCGGGCGCGAGTCCGGGTCCGATGCCTGGAGAGCCTATATGCGCCGCGCCACCAACACGGTGAACTACTCGAAGGCCCTGCCGCTGGCACAGGGCGTCTCCTTCGACATCGAATAGGGCTCTGAGACCATGACCGTCACCACCGAGATCAAGGAGGCTGGGTTCCGCCCAGCCTCGCGCATCGCCACCGTTGGCGTTTCGAAGATCCTGCAGATCGGCGCCGAGGCGGCGGCGATGAAACGCGACGGCCTGCCGGTCATCATTCTCGGCGCCGGCGAGCCGGATTTCGACACGCCAGATAACGTCAAGCAGGCGGCCAAGGCCGCGATCGATGCAGGCGATACGAAGTACACTGCGCTCGACGGCACGCCGGCCCTAAAAAAGGCCGTCGCCGAGAAATTTCGCCGCGAAAACGGCGTCGATTACGCCATCGACGAAGTAACGGTGGCCACCGGCGCCAAGCAAATTCTCTTCAATGCCTTCATGGCGACACTCGATCCCGGTGACGAGGTCATCATCCCGACGCCCTACTGGACCTCGTATTCGGATATCGTCGAAGTCTGCGGCGGCGTGCCGGTTCTGGTTCCCTGCGATGCGGCGGCCGGATTCCGCCTTCAGGCGGCGCAGCTGGAAGCAGCGATCACGGCGAAGACCCGCTGGGTGCTTCTGAACTCCCCCTCCAACCCATCGGGCGCGGCCTATGCCGCAGCCGACTATCGGCCGCTGATCGACGTTCTGTTGCGCCATCCGCATGTCTGGTTGATGGTCGACGACATGTACGAACACATCGTCTATGACGGTTTCGACTTCGTCACCCCCGTTGCCCTTGAGCCGCGCCTCAAGGAACGGACGCTGACGATCAACGGTGTGTCGAAAGCCTATGCCATGACCGGCTGGCGCATCGGCTATGCCGGCGGCCCGAAGCCGCTGATCAAGGCCATGGCCGTGATCCAGAGCCAGGCGACCTCCTGCCCGAGCTCCGTCAGCCAGGCAGCCGCCGTCGAGGCCCTGAACGGCCCGCAGACATTTCTGAAAGAACGCCAGGAAAGCTTCCAGCGCCGCCGCGATCTGGTCGTCGGCCGGCTGAACACGATCGATGGCCCGGAATGCCGCACACCGGAAGGCGCCTTCTACACCTTCTCGGGATGTGCAGGCATCCTCGGCAGGACGACGCCGAAAGGCAAGCGCATCGAAGCCGATCACGACTTCACCGACTATCTGCTCGAGGAAGCGCATGTCGCGGTCGTGCCGCGTTCGGCCTTCGGTCTGTCGCCGTTCTTCCGGATTTCCTATGCGACATCGGAAGCCGAGCTTGCCGAGGCACTCGACCGCATCGAACGGGCATGCGCGGCTTTGAAGCCCTGATGGAAGCGGTCTAGCGACCTTGGACCGGCACGCATGATCCCGCGCCTCACATCGCACCTTGCTCCGGCATCTCCAGCCGGCTTCTTCGAGCGTCTCGTCGAGGCCGGTTTCAATGGTGATGCCGAGGGCCGGTCGGGCGCCCGCACCGTCTATGCGACCGACAATTCTATCTACCAGCTGGAACCGGCGGGCATCCTGTGTCCGAGGGGTGCCGATGACCTGAAGATCCTGGCGAGGGTACTTAGCGAACCGGCTTTCAGCGGCATGACCATTACCGCACGCGGCGGCGGCACCGGCACAAATGGTCAGTCGCTGACCTCGGGCCTCGTGGTCGATTGCTCGCGGCACATGAACAAGATCCTGGAGATCGACCCGGTCAGGCGCATCGCACGTGTCCAGTCCGGTGTCGTCAAGGACCAGCTGAACCGCGCCCTGAAGCCTTACGGCCTGTTCTTTGCCCCGGAACTCTCGACCTCCAACCGGGCAACGATCGGCGGCATGGTTTCCACCGATGCCTGCGGACAGGGCTCCTGCCTCTATGGCAAGACCTCCAACCACGTTGTCGGCCTGCGCATCGTGCTGGCCGACGGTTCCGAATGGTGGTCGCGCGCGCTCAGCGAAACGGCGCTTGCCGAGATTCTTCAACGCCAGGACAGGATCGGCGAGATCCACCGGACCGTCGATGGCATCGCGCGGGAAAAGCGCGAGCGGATCGAGGCGGTCTTTCCGAAGCTCAACCGCTACATGACCGGCTACGATCTGGCGCATATCCGCCAGCCGGATGGCCGCTTCGATCTGAATGCCATCCTCTGCGGGTCCGAAGGCACGCTGGCGATGATTGCCGAGGCGGAGCTCAATCTGCTGCCGCTCCCGGCCCATGCCGCATTGATCAATATCCGCTACAACGATTTCAATGCGGCGCTGGAAGATGCCCGGACGCTGACGGCGCTGAAGGTCGCGTCCGTCGAAACCGTCGACGAGAAGGTGCTCGGGCTCGCGAAGACGGATATCGTCTGGAACGACATGGGCCAGTTCTTTCCCGATGACGCGGCCTCCCCTGCCAACGGTATCAACATCGTCGAGATCCTGGCGGATGACGAAACCGAACTGGAGCGGAAGCTTGGCGAGGTGACCGCCGCGTTCGGCAACGCCAACCCGGATCGCCTCGGCCACACGATCGCACGCCAGCATCGCGACATCGAGGCAATCTGGACGATGCGTAAACGCGCCGTCGGCCTGCTCGGCAATGTTGACGGGCCGGTGCGCCCGGTTCCGTTCGTCGAAGACACCGCCGTTCCGCCGGAGAATCTGGCCGCCTATATCCGCGAATTTCGCGCGCTGCTTGATAGCGCCGGGCTGTCCTACGGGATGTTCGGCCATGTCGATGCAGGCGTTCTGCATGTACGCCCGGCGCTCGACCTCACACGCGATGATCACACCCCGCTCGTCCGGGAGATCAGCGATGCCGTCGTCGCCCTGACGAAGAAATATGGCGGCGTTCTCTGGGGCGAGCACGGCAAGGGCGTGCGGTCGGAATATGTTCCCGAATTCTTCGGCGATCTCTATCCTTGCCTGCAGCAAATCAAGCGGGCCTTCGATCCTCAGAACAAGCTGAATCCCGGCAAGATCGCCGCGCCGTCAGTCGAGCCCCTCCTGAAGATCGACGGCGTGCCCCTGCGCGGCGGCGTCGATCGTGCCATTGGCAACGAGATCAGAGCCGCCTTCGACAATGCCGCCTATTGCAACGGGAACGGCGCCTGTTTCGATTTCGACGAAACGAGCCCCATGTGCCCCTCCTACAAGGCGACGCGTGACCGGCGTTTTTCGCCGAAGGGCCGGGCGGCGCTGATGCGCGAGTGGCTGAGGCTGCTGGCGGACAAGAGCATCGACCCGCGCGCCGAGGCAAAACGTCTGCGCCGCGGCAGTTCGCTCGCAACCCTGCCGAAGCGGATCTTCAACTCGCTCGATCCGCGCAACCGCGACGACTTTTCGCACGAAGTCCGCGAAGCCATGGATACCTGCCTCGCCTGCAAGGCCTGCACCGGGCAGTGTCCGGTCAAGGTCAGCGTGCCGGCCTTCCGCTCGAAATTCCTCGAACTCTACTACAGCAGGTATGCGCGCCCGCTGAAGGACCTGCTTGTGGCCGCGATCGAGACGTCACTGCCCTGGATGGCGCAGGCGCGGCCGCTCTACAATCTGATGGCAGGCACCGAAGCAGGCAGACACGTGATGCGGCTTTCCGGTTTGACGGCGCTGCCGCTGCTGCCGCCCCGGCCGCTCAAAGCCGAAGCCCGAAGGCTCGGCGTAGCCGTTGCCACGCAAGAGCTGATCGAAGGCCTGCCGGAGCAGGAGAAGAAGCGCGCCGTGGTCTTCGTCGCCGACGCATTCACAGCCCATTTCGATCCGGGCGTTGCGCTTTCGGCAATCAGTCTGGCGCGAAAAATGGGGCTGATCCCCTATCTCGCCGAAGGCAAGCAGAACGGCAAGGCGATTCATGTCCACGGATATCTCGGCCGCTTCGAGGCGAATGCAACAAAGACAGCCCGATATCTGCAAGACCTCGCTGCCGCCGGCGCCACACTGGTGGGCCTCGACCCGTCGATGACGCTTGTCTATCGCAGCGAATACAAGGGATTATGGGGCAACGGCGTGGAGGCAACGGTACTGCTGCCGCAGGAATGGTTAGCTGCCAATCTCGACAGGCTCTCAGCCCAACCCCAAAAATCGGCCTCACCCGTCTACAGCCTGCTCCCCCACTGCACCGAGCGCAGCAATGCACCGTCGGCGACGGCTCAGTGGAAGACTGTCTTCAAGGCGCTTGGCATCCCCCTTGAAATTGCCAGTACCGGCTGCTGCGGCATGGCCGGCACATTCGGCCACGAGGTCCGCAACCGTGCCACGTCCGAAGCGCTCTATGCCATGAGCTGGAGCAGCCACATTGCCGGCACGTCTTCCGAAACGGTGCCGATGGCGACCGGATATTCCTGCCGCTCCCAGGTCAAAGCCATCGACACCAAGTCGATCCCCCATCCGCTGGCGATTATCGACGCTCTCACCGGCTGAACGGCAGAAGGCCGCAATCGCAGGATTGCGGCCTTCTGCATTTCATTCAGATCGACCAGAGAGCGCCACCGTCGCAGGCAACCGCCTGGCCGGTGATGTAGCTTGCACGATCGGAGGCGAGGAAGGTCGCGAGGGCGGCGAATTCTTCCGGGCGGCCGATGCGGCCCATCGGGATCATCTTGCTGACCTTTTCAAGGTCGAGCTTCGCCTCGGCCAGCCGCTCCGTCATCGTGTAACCCGGCATCAGCGCATTGACGGTGATGCCGCTTGCGGCGAATTCACGGCTCAGCGTCTTCGTCAAACCATGCAACCCGGCGCGCAGCGCGTTCGAGATCGTGAAGTTGTTGATCGGCTCCTTGGCGGCGATCGATGTCACCAGAAGGATGCGGCCCCATTGGCGCTCGCGCATGCCCGGCATCGCCGCAGCGATGGCGTCGGTTGCGCTGACGAACAAGCCCTCGAAGGCGTTGCGCCAGTCGTCCGAACCGATGTTTTCGAAGGGCATGGTCGGCGGACCGCCGGTATTGACCACGAGAATATCGACCTTTCCGAGCTTGGCCGCAGCCTGCTCGACCACCTGCCGTCCGGCCGCGGGCTGCCGCAGATCGGCGGGCAGGGCGACGACCCCGAGACGCTCTGCTGCGTCATCCAGCCGGGCTGCATCGCGGGCGCAGATGGCAACCTTTGCACCTTCGGCAACGAGTTCCCTGGCAATCGCAAATCCGAGCCCTTTGGAAGCGCCCATGACGAGGGCAGACTTGCCGCTCAAACCAAAATCCATTTTACAGCCTTCCTATTACGTCATTCAAAATCGAAGCACGGTTGCCGGGGGTCACCTGCCGCTGACTTCGACGCTACCGATACCGGAAATGTCGAACCGGTAGCTGAATGGTCCCGACGGGAACCGCGTCGTGACGATGCTGCCGGTCATTACCAGATCACCCTTGCGCAAGATCCTGCCGCTGGCGGCAAGATGATTGGCGAGCCACGCCAAGGGCACATAGGGATGTCCGAGAACATCGGCACCCATGCCGCGGGCAATCTCTTCGCCGTTATGATAGGCGATGCCTTCTGCGCCATCGAGACCTTCAGGCGGCGGGGTGAATGTACCAACCACGATCCCGGCGTTCCAGGAATTGTCAGCGATCAGCGTTCCGCAATGCAGCACGCTATAATCGGCATGGCGGTCTTCCACCAGCTCGATCGCAGCCGCAACCGCATCGACAGCAGCGCCGGCGCTCTCGGGCGTGAACGGCGTGGCGCCCGGCAGCAAGTCCTGGCCGAGCCGTACGCAGATTTCGAACTCAAGGCCGAGATGGTGATAGTCGGAAAGCTTCAGCTGCGCTCCCGTCGATCTGACGCGGCTGGAGAAGATGGTGCCCTGGATCGGCTGATCGATACCGCACATCGCCTGCATGCGCTTCGATGTCAGGCCGATCTTGTAGCCCGCAGTCTCTTCGCCACCACGGATCGCCGCGATATAGGCGTCCTGCACCCGATAGGCATCTTCGAGGTCGTTTATCCCGTCGATCCTGTGAAACTTCGTGCTGCTGCGATGTTCGGCAACAAGCTGGCCGGCAATATCGGCGATCGTCTCTGTCAATAGTCATCCTCCCGTTATGAACGGACTGGCAATCACAATTTCCAAGGCAGTGCGCGCGCCTTCCGCGGCACACCGGAAGGAGACCGGCCCAGCTGTCCGTTTCGCTGCGCCGATTCGCCATGGCCCGCAAGCTTAGCGTGCCGGCTCTGATGGTGCCGAGTGAATTCTGAACATTCCTATGCATTCGCATCGCTGCCGGAGGCCGATGGGCCAAGCGATGCCGCCTCTATGCGATAAGCGGTTCAGCAGCCTCGTCAGCAGACAGGGCGCTGGCCGAAGCCAGCATCACGGCAGGGGCCGCACGGACAAACAGCGATGAGTGCGAATTGATGATCCGCCCGCTTTCAAGCTTCAGGAGCGGTCCGTCAATATCAACGACATTATCCGTGAAGCTGAGTTCGCCCCACCCGTCAGACGTCCCCTCGATCAGGACGAAGGAATACTTTTCACCAATATTGAACATCTACTCTCCCCAAAGCCGATATCGCTATATTTCCACTCTACTCTAATTGAGCATCAACTCATAATATCGGATTCAGACCGAATAATTCATCTGCACCCGGCTGCCCGTCTCGGAATGCTGCAGACGTTCCAGAGCAAGACTTCCTTTTCCGCAGCGATATTGAGAACCAGACATAGCCTGTCTGAGATCCTTACAGTCGGTTCCCGGCGCAATCATGCGGCGCCTCGCGGCTTAACGCCTTGCTGGTCAGTCAAAGCGGCCCTGATCTTGCCCGGCGATCTTCCGGTCGCGTCATCCGCGAAATTGCCGCATCTTCGATACCGAGATTGTGCTCGCGCTGATTGAACCATTCCTCCTCCAGTCGAAGGGAACCGACATGATAAACGCGATCAACAACGCCGTCGGCAGGCCGCTTGCTTACAGTGGTACCTCCACCGCATGGTTTTCCGCCACCAAGTCCGGTCCGGTGCAGACGGGGACTGCCGGAAACGACTCGATGTGGGGCGACAGCGCCGTCAACGTCACGATGAAGGGCGGAACCGGCGACGATGTCTACTATCTCTATTCGAACATCAATCGCGCCGCCGAGGGGGCAAATGCCGGCACCGACACCATCAACACCTGGATGGACTACACACTGCCGGATAATTTCGAGAACCTGACGGTCACCGGCAACGGCCGCTACGCCTTCGGCAACAATCAGGACAACATCATTTCAGGCGCGTCCGGCAGCCAGACGATCAACGGGGATGCCGGCAACGATGTGCTGATCGGCGGCGGCGGCGCCGACACGTTCGTCATCGATCGCGGCAATGGCAGCGATCTGATCACCGACTTCGGTTCCGACGATGTCGTCCGCCTGGACAGTTTCTCGTCGTTTGCCCAGCTGCTGTCGCACGCCACACAGGACGGCAGCAATGTCCGGCTCGACATCGGCGGCGGTGAGAGCCTGGTGTTCGCCAATACCCAGATGTCGGCACTGAAGGCGAACCAGTTCCA
Organism: Rhizobium sp. 01N424; assembly: GCF_056399485.1. NCBI lineage: Bacteria > Pseudomonadati > Pseudomonadota > Alphaproteobacteria > Hyphomicrobiales > Rhizobiaceae > Rhizobium > Rhizobium sp. 01N424. The sequence goes on along the minus strand of NZ_JBFTRK010000004.1, from coordinate 335,791 downwards.
GCTGACCCTCGATCGATCACAACTCGCCCTCACCTTCGAGGACAATTTCGACACGCTGTCGCTGCGCAATGGCGATAAGGGAACCTGGGATGCGAAATTCTGGTGGGCGGCTGATCGCGGCAGTCCGCTGACCGGCAACGGCGAGCAGCAATGGTATGTCAACCCGTCCTACGGGCCGACGGCGTCAGCCAATCCGTTTTCGGTCAAGAATGGGGTTCTGACGATAACGGCCAAGCCGGCCCCGGCAGCGCTTCAGCAGCAGATCGACGGTTACGACTATACGTCGGGCCTGCTCAACACGCATTCGTCCTTCTCCCAGACCTACGGCTACTTCGAGATCCGCGCCGACATGCCGTCGGAGCAAGGGGCGTGGCCGGCATTCTGGCTTCTGCCCGAAGACGGCTCGTGGCCGCCCGAACTCGATGTCGTCGAGATGCGCGGACAGGATCCCAACACCGTCAATGTCACCGTCCACAGCGATCACGGCGGCTCCCACCTGATCGACACGACACCGGTGAAGGTCGCCAGCACGGAAGGTTTCCACACCTACGGCATGAAGTGGGACGAGGATCATATCACCTGGTATTTCGACGACGTTGCCGTTGCCCAGAAGGCAACGCCCGCCGATATGCACAGCCCGATGTACATGCTGACCAATCTTGCCATCGGCGGCGCCGCCGGTTCGCCCAAGGACGGCCTCAAGAACGGATCGCAGATGTCGATCGACTATATCAGAGCCTATCAGCTGGCCGACGCCTCGGCTCAGCCGGACAGCGATCAGGAACGGACGATCGACTGGACGCTGTAGCTCTAGACGACCGTCTCGCCGCCATCGACGACGAGGATCTGGCCGGTCATGTAGGATGACCGGTCGGAGACCAGAAAGAGGATCGGTTCGGCGATTTCGGAGACATCCGCCCAGCGGCCGAGCGGCACCTTGTCGGCGATGTAGCTTTCGATCGCGCCGCGGCCGCCCATCTGGGCGATGAAGGGCTCGTTGAAGGGCGTATCGACCCAGCCCGGGCAGAGCGCGTTGACACGAACGCCCGATCTGGCGTAGTCGCCCGCCATCTGCCGGGTCATGGCGATGACGGCGTGTTTCGTGGTTGTGTAGGCGATCATTTCGCGGTCGTAGAGCACGCCCGATGAGGACGAGGTGTTGAGGATCACGCCTTTACCCGCCTGTTTCATGACGGGCATCACAAAACGCGCTGCCATGAAATGCGCCCGGACATTGAGGCTCCAGGATTTGTCGAAGCCCTCGACAGCAACCTCTTCCAGATCGCCCGCCACCTGCGCGCCGGCATGATTGTGGAGAATGTCGATCCGCCCGTGACGGGCGGCGATCGCCGAGATGCCGGTTTCCAGCGCCCGGTCGTCGGTAACGTCGACAACCAGGCTTTCCGCGCTTCCACCGGCGTCAGCGATCTGGGTGACGGTCTCTTCGGCATTGATGAAATCGATGTCGGCGACGACGACATGGGCGCCCTCGCGCGCCATGATCAGCGCTCCCGCCCGGCCGATGCCGGAGCCCGCGCCGGTGACGATTGCAACGCGATCCTTGAGTATCATGACATTTCCCCGGTCAGTTTGTTGTTGCCTTTTCGCGCATCAGGAAGCGCGCGATCAGGATGAGAATGAGCGAGGCGATCAACACAATCGTCGCGATCGCATTGATTTCAGGCGTCACGCCACGGCGGATCGAGGCGAAGACATAGATCGGCAGCGTCGTGTTCGAGCCGGCGACGAAGAAGGCGATGATGAAATCGTCGAAGGAGAAGGTGAAGGCGAGCAGGAAACCTGCCAGCACCGACGGCATGATCTGTGGCAGCACGATCTGCCGGAAGGTCGTCAGCGGCGTTGCGTAGAGATCGCTCGATGCCTCGACAATGTCGCGGCCAAGGCTGGCGATGCGCGCCTTCACGATCATCGTCACCAGCGCCATGGTGAAAAGCCCATGTGCGGCGATGATCGAGCCGTAGCCGAGTGCCAGCTTCGGCGGCTGAGCGCCCGGCCAGATTGCCGCGATCACCGGATTGATGAAGCCGAAGACCTCGACCAGTGCGACCAGCGTGGCAATGCCGATGACGACGCCGGGAACGACGATCGCCGCGGCGAACAGGCCGTCGAAGACAGCGCGCGCCCGCGGCCCGAGCCGCTCCATGCCCATTGCCGCCATCGTCCCGAAAATCGCCGCCAGCGCAGCGCTGGTGAAGGCGATGATCAGGCTGTTTTGCAACGCTTCCATCAGGAAGGTGTTGGAGAGCGCCCGGCCATACCACTCGGTCGAGAAGCCGACGAACTCGCTGGCATTGCGGCCGGAGTTGAAGGAGAACAGCACGACCAGCGCGATCGGCGTGTAGAGAAACAGGTAAACGAAAGTGACGAGCGCGCGCATCAGACGAGATCCACCTGACGGGTGCCGGCGACACGCCAGGCGATGCGCATGGCGACCAGCAGAATGACGACGACGACGGCGACCAGCGTCACGGCGATCGCCGAGCCGAACGGCCAGTTGCGCGATTGCAGGAAGAGATCGACAAGCGCATTGCCGATGAAGAACACCTTGCCGCCGCCGAGAAGCTGGGGGATCAGGTATTCGCCAAGCAGCAGGATCGTTACCAGCGCGACACCGGTCATCACACCCGGAAGAGACAGCGGCAGGGTAATGCCGAAGAAGGTCGAGACCGGCTTGGCGCCCAGATCGGCGGAGGCTTCGAGAAGCCGCCGGTCGAGCTTTTCGAGGCTGACATAGATCGGCATGATCATCAGCGGCAGATAGCCATAGACGATACCGAGCAGCACAGCGCCGGGGGTGTTGATCAGCCTGACATTCTCGATGCCGAAGATTTCGAGCAAATGCGGAATACCGCGGGCACCCAGCAGATACATCCAAGCATAGGTGCGCACCAGCAGGCTCGTCCAGAAGGGAACGACGACGAGCGAAACCAGCAGCAGCCGGCGTTTCGGGCTGGCCTTCACGGCGAGATAATAGGCGACCGGATAGGCAACCAGCAGGCAGGCCGCCGCACCAATCGGCGCCAGGATCAGCGTGTTGACGAAGGCCGCCGATCGCGAGCCCAAATTGGCGAACTGCGCGAAGGTGAACGCCGCCTGATAGCCGCCTTCGGGTGCCCGCTCGCCGAAGGCGAAGACGATGATGGCGATGAAGGGCAGCACCAGAAACACGAACAGCCAGATGCTGGCCGGCCCGACAAGGGCGGCAGTGACGAGGCGCCGTTTTGTGGCAAGGGTCAGGGGCATCGAAACGTTCTTTATCCGGCGGTTCTGAGCACTAGACCGGTCCCTGACTGCCGAGGCAGCCGGGACCGGAATTGCATGACGGCAGGTTAGGCAGACTTGAAGCGTGCCATCAGCTCGGCACGGCCCGGATCGGTCAGCGTCACGGCGGCGCCGAATTCGAGCGGTGTCAGTGCGGCTTCATCCGGATAGACGATCTTGTTCGAGGTGACTTCCTTCGGCAGCAGCGCGATAACGCGGCTGTCGGTGGTCGGCGCGCCGTTGGCGATATGCTCCTTCACCGCATTCTGCGGATCCATCAGGTAGTTGAGCAGCGCGTAGCCGGCAGCCTTGTTCGGCGCATCCTTCGGGATCGCGTAATAGTCGGTCCAGATCTCGCCGCCATCGGTGCCGAGCACATAGGCAAGCTCCGGCATATCGCGGTTCAGCTGCGCGCCGTCATTCGTCCAGCACATCGTCAGCCACGCATCGGTGGAGCGCATCGACGGCTGGTAGTCGGAATTGATGGCGAAGAGATGCGGCTTGACCTTGATCAGCAGTTCCTCGGCCTTGGCAAGTTCATCGGGCTTGATCGAATTGAAGCCGTAGCCGAGCGAGACGAGCGCGCTGCCGATCGTCGTCAGCTGGTAGTCGTGCACCATGGTGCGGCCGTCGCCTTCGGTCTGGGCGATCTCGAAGAAATCCTTCCAGCTCGAGAGCTTCGTCTTGATCTTCGAGGTGTTCACCGAGAAGCCGGTCGTGCCCCAGTTCTTCGGCACAGCATATGTCTTGCCGTCGATCTGGCCTTCCTTGGTGAAGCGCGGGCTTTCAGTCGCCTGGCTGAAATTCGGGATCTTCGAGAGATCCAGCTCGTCGATCAGGCCGAGCTTGTGATGGGTCGAGATCGTATAATTGGTCGGCACGAACAGCGACCAGCCGGAAGCGCCGGCCTGCAGCTTGGCGAGCATCTCTTCGTTCGAGCCGAAGACGTTGACTTCGACGGCGACGCCGGTCGCGGCCTTGAAGTTTTCGAAGGTCGCAGGATCATGGTAGTTCGGCCAAGTGGCGATCGACATCTGCGTGCCCAGATCCTCGGCGGCATAGGCGGGCGTCGACAGCGCGCCCGGGAAGCGCGACATCACCGCCGTTGCCAGACCGAGGCCGGTGATGCCGAGGAAATGGCGGCGGCTGACGGAGCCGCGCTTCAGGCGCATGAATTCGTCCATGAAGCCTTCGGCGGAGATGGGGAGATTGTCCTTGTAATCCTTGCTCATGATGCTGTTCCCTTGTTTTGGTTTATGCATTCGATGCTGGAAAGACATGTATTGCTGACGGGTCGAAGCAGAGGAAAACCGCTTCGCCAGGCTCGACCAGATCACTCTCGCTCATGCTGCGGCGGTCGGCGGTGATCAGGAAATCGCCGAGGCCCGGCACGTTCACCGCATATTCCGCCGACGAGCCCAGGAAGATGCGATGCGTGACCGTGCCCTTGAACGATGAACCCGAAGCCGGCTGGCTGCGTGTCATGCGGATCGCTTCCGGGCGCAGGGCGGCAATCACCTCTCCCGGCGACAGCCGCTTGCTCGACGAAACGGCGGAACCATCCGCGAGGCGGAGCGTCGCACCATCGGCTTCCATGGTCGCCGCAATCCGGTTCGTCTTGCCGACGAAATCGGCGACGAAGAGATCGGCCGGGCGGTCATAGACCTCCTGCGGCGTTCCGAGCTGGCGGATACGCCCGGCACTCATGACGCAGACGGCATCGGCCATCGACAGCGCCTCTTCCTGGTCATGGGTGACGAGCACGAAGGTGATGCCGAGTTCGCGCTGCAGCGTCTGCAACTCGATCTGCATGGCAGAGCGCAATTTCTTGTCGAGCGCCGCCAGCGGCTCATCCAGCAGCAGGACGGACGGGCGGTTGACGATGGCGCGCGCCAGCGCCACGCGTTGTTGCTGGCCGCCTGACATTTCATGGATCCGCCGCTTGGCGAAACCATCCAGACGAACCATTTCCAGCGCCTCGGCGGCCCGCCGGTTGATTTCTGCAGCGCCGATTTTCGGGCGCATCTGCCGCAGGCCATAGGCGACGTTCTGCTCGACGTTGAAATGCGGAAACAGCGCGTAGTGCTGGAACACCATGTTGACGGGGCGGCGATAGGCGGGAACGCCGTTCATCTCGCACCCGTCGATCAGCACCGTGCCCTCGCTCGGCTGCTCGAAGCCGCCGATCATGCGCAGGCATGTGGTCTTGCCACAGCCCGAAGGGCCGAGCAGCGCCAGAAACGCGCCCTTGGGCACATTGAGATTGATGTCCGTCACGGCGGTCACCGCGCCATAATTCTTGGTGACCGAACGGAATTCGATATCGTTCGTCGAAGCGGATGCCACGTCTGTTCCCTGCGGTTGGTTTGGAATTGGCAGTCTATCGCCGCCTTATTGCCACCGTCGTTAAGGAAAGAGTAAGCCTGAGCTTCCCGCACGGTATATACCCCGAGAGAGGTATTTTAGCGCACGATGCTTCGTGGAAGGTGTATATAGGGCCACGCGGAATGGCGTGGGGCGGAAGAGGGAGCCCGTCAGATGACCACCGACCTGGAAGCGCTGTTTGGTGCATTCAACGCCACGATCGGCTGTCCGAAGATGACTGATGCCGAATTCGGCGAGACCTTCCGTCAGATGATGGCGGCGCTGGTGCGCTTCGACTACGTGGTCGTTTTCGGCTATCGCGGCAAGGAACGGCCGATCGACCTCTACAGCACCTTCGACCCGGAAGAGAACGTCGTCTTCGTCACTCTCTACCAGGCGGGACCATACCTGCTCGACCCGTTCTATCATACCGCCCGCGAGCGCCGCGAAGGCGTGCTCCGAATGCGGGAACTGGCGCCCGACCGGTTCTTCTCCAGCGAATATTACCGCACCTACTACGTTCAGACCGGGCTTGCGGAAGAGGTGGGCTTTTTCATCAACACCGATGAAGAGATCACCGTCGTTCTTTCGCTGATGCGGCGGGAAAAGACCGGACCGTTTCCAGCGGCCGAATTCGCCACGTTGAAGAAGGTCGAGCCGCTGGTGGCCAGCATGGTCCGCCACTATTGGGCCGGGCTGGCGCCGCGTTTCGATGCACAATTGACCGCCGGCAGCAAAAGCCGCCGGAAGCAGGGCCAGAGCGGCAATCTTCCCGCCGCCGACACTGTCTGGCGGGACCTCAACCTGACGGGCCGCGAAACCGCGATCGTCGATCTTGTGCTGCAGGGCCATTCGTCCGAGTCGATCGGGCTGAAGCTCAACATTTCGACCGGCACAGTGAAGGTCCACCGCCGCAACGTCTACCGCAAGCTCGGCATCTCCTCGCAGACGCAGCTTTTGTCGATCTATTTCAACAACCTGCTATCATCAGGATAGCGGGCCGCCGTGGCTGATTAGAGACACCGGATGGGATTGAAGCCGCGCCAGGGCCATCCGGGAACAACGGCTCCTTGCTATCGCCCGCCGGGTCGTGCAACCAACCGAGCCGAACGCATGAGACAAGCAGATGAGGTCAGGGGATCAGAGATGCGCATAGAGCCGCAGCAGCGCATTTACATATGCTTCTTTCTATTTGCGGTATCGATGGGCGCGCTGCTGTCGCGGCTTCCCGATCTGCAGGTGTCGCTCGGGATCAACAAATCCGAGCTTGGGCTGACCTTGATCGGCGCAGCCGTCGGCGCCCTGATCTCGCTGACCTTCTCGTCGCCGCTGATCATGAAGCTCGGCGCCCGCAACACGGCCTTCGCTACCGTTCTCGGAACCTCACTCATGATCGCGCTCGTTCCCTGGCTCGGTTATGCGCCGCTGGTGTTCTGCGTGCTTTTTTGCGAGGGACTGCTCGCCGGTGCGCTTGAGATCAACCTGAATGTCGAGATCGACCGTATCGAGGCGCAGCTCGGCCGCGGCGTGATGAATCGCGCCCATGGCTTCTGGAGCCTCGGCTTTTTCGTCACGGCGCTGGCATCGTCATTCATCCGGCAGGCGGGCATCTCAATCCAACTGCATCTGGCCATAACCTTCGCCATCGTCGTCGTGGCCGGAACGATCGCCATCAGGGGAATGCAGAACGCTTCGGCGCCCGCGCCCTCTCAAGCGGAAGGCGCCCATATGGCGTTGCCGACATTGGGGATGCTGCCGCTTTGCGTCATCGGCGTCGGCGCCTTCCTCGTCGAAGGTGCCGGAATCGACTGGTCGGCGATCTATATGCGCGACGTCTTTGCGGTCGAGCCTTTCGTCGGCGGAATGGGTCTCACGCTCTTTGCATTCTTCATGGCGCTGGTCCGGCTTTTCGCCGACCGCTTCGTCGACCGCTATGGCTCGCGGATCGTGGCGCTGGTCTCGCTTGCTCTTGCGGCGATCGGCATCGCCTGCGTCTGGCTCGCACCCGTCCCGGAGATCGCGCTCGCCGGCTTTGCCATGATGGGCGCAGGGTGCAGCGCAGTCTATCCGCTGGCGGTTTCCGCCGCGGCGCAACGTGATGACCGCAGTGCGCATGTCAACGTGGCCGCCCTCGCCCAGATGTCTTTCGTCGTCTTCTTCCTGGCGCCGCCGCTGCTTGGCTTCGTCGCAGAACATGCGGGTATCCGCATGTCCTATCTCGTCTGCCTGCCGATCATCCTTGCTGCTCTCTTCTCCACCAGGGCGCTTGCTCCGAGACGCCTCGACGTGGAAGCGGAAAAGCAAAAGGCGGCGGAATAAGACAGCCTTGCAGACGCCGCTTATCCCCATATTGACCTGACGCCTCGACCACCGGCGGCAATCACAAATAGGCTTTGCACGCGGAGCGTTCATGCGCGTGAAAAAGGCCATTTTTCCTTCATGGTTGCATAAGAGGTTGCAGATATTGTTCCCGCAAAATGAGCGAGAACACGGCAATGACAGAGCAAGCGGCCCCCTCTCCGGCAGAGATTGTCATCCCCTCCGATGATGCACGCGACCTTCAACACATGATCGATCTTCTGCGCGTCCAGCACGCCAATCTCGCCGAGCGCTACGAGTGGCTGGAGGCGATGATCAATCATGTGCCCGATTTCATCTACGCGAAGGATCTGCAGGGCCGCTTTCTGTTCGCCAACCGGGCGGTGGTCGCCAACAACGGTTTTGCCAAGGTCGACGACCTGATCGGCCTGACGGATGGCGAGATCCATCTCGAAGCCGACGCGCATGGCATCGACGAAACGGAACAGCGGGTCATGGAAACCGGCCGGCCCGATCTCGGCGTCGAGGAGCCTCGTTTGAAGGGCGAAGGCTGGCTGATGATGTCACGCGTCGCGTTGCGCGACCGGACCGGCGCGGTGATCGGCGTCGTCGGCGCCTCACGCGACATCACCGCGCGCAAGCGTGCAGAAGAGCTGATGGCAGCGCAGACGAAACTGCTCCACGATGTCGCCCGCGGCGTCGAACTCAACTCGCTTCTAAAGGATGCCGGGCAAATCCTCGAACGGCTTCTGCCGGGCCGCGCCACCGGCTTCGACCTGGACGGCACGGCGCAAAGTCATGTTGAAGCGCCGCGGAAGGACTTTCCGATCAACTGCCGCGACGGCAGCCGGCAGGGCGCGCTTGCCGTGTCGCTGCAGCCGGGCGAGATCGATGCCGGGCTTGCCGAATTCCTGACAGGCGTGGCGCAGACCATCGGCATCGCGATCGACCGGAACCGCGACATCGCCCGGATCGCCTATCTGGCCGAACACGACGCGCTGACCGGCCTTCCAAACCGGACGCTGCTCGACCGCAAACTCGGCACGCTATTGGCTGGCAGGACCCGCGCGGTGGCGGTTGCCTTTCTCGACCTCGATCATTTCAAGCTCGTCAATGACAGCCTCGGCCATGCCGCCGGCGACGAGCTTCTCAAGGTCGTGGCTTCGCGCATCCTCAGTGAAATCGGCGAAAGCGGCATTGTCTCGCGGATCGGCGGCGATGAGTTCATCATCGTGCTCGAGGCCGGGATCAACGACGCGCTGAACCGTCTGCAGGCAATCTCGGCGCATATCGCCCGCCCCTGCAACATCGACGGCGTCTATATGCAGGTGACCTGCAGCGTCGGTGTTGCCTCCTCGCAGGCCCATGGTTCGATCGCCGGAGAACTGATCGCCAATGCCGACATGGCGCTCTATCGCGTCAAGGCAGCCGGCCGCAACGGCATACAGATGTTTACCCCGTCGATGGCCGAGGAAGCCCGCCACAAGCTGCTGCGGATCGAGGAGCTTCGCCGCGCGCTGGCACAGGACGAATTCGTGCTGCATTTCCAGCCGCAGAAGGACATCGCAACCGGAAGAATTTCGGGCGTCGAGGCTCTGGTCCGATGGCAGCATCCGCAAGCGGGCCTGCTTGCACCGGCGGACTTCATCCCGCTTGCCGAAGAAACCGGGCTCATCGTCGAACTCGGCGAAGTGGTGCTCGGCAAAGCCTGCAGGCAGATGCGCGCCTGGCTCGATCAGGGCATTCCGGCCATTCGTGTTGCGGTGAATGTCTCGGCGCGGCAGTTCCGCGAGCCGTCGCTCTGTGACAAGGTTTCAGCTGCCCTCTCGGCTGCGGGGCTCGACCCCGCGCTGCTTGAGCTTGAGGTCACCGAGAGCCTGATCATGGAGGATGTCGAAGGCGCGATATCGCGCATGCTGGAGCTGAAGGCACTCGGCGTCAGTCTGTCCATCGACGATTTTGGCACCGGCTATTCCAGCCTCAGCACGCTGAAACTATTCCCTTTGTCCCGGCTGAAGATCGACCGGTCTTTCATCGCCGATATTCCCGGCCAGTCGGGCGATATGGCGATCACTGCGGCGATCGTCGCGCTCGGGCAGACGCTCGATCTGGAAGTGATTGCCGAGGGCGTCGAGACCGAAGAGCAGGCGCGCTTCCTGGCGGAGACGGGCTGCGAGATGTTCCAGGGCTACCTTTTCGCCAAGCCGCTACCGGCAGCCGAGATCGCCAGCATGCTGAAAGCCAACAGCCTCTCTGCATCAGCATAGGGACGTGGCATCATTCACCGCTCTGCACGAGGCCCACGATCGGGCCAAACCCGCCGTGCCAGGAGAAGTCGTTCATCCCGAGAGCCATTTGATAGATGCCGGTGCCATGACCGCCATCCAGGAACAATGCGTTCGGGCACCCCAACTCGTCGCGGAACAGACGGGCGAAATCGTGGAAATTGACGTCGCCGTCACTGATGACGAAGCGAACGATCCCGCTGCCGCAGACCCCCACCCCGCTCCGCCGCGTCCGGTCCGTCGATCCGGGGATCAATGCAGGATGCAGCTTGCCTTCGATGACCAGCATCGGTCCGGATTGCGTCGCGAATGCCGCCTTGGGGCGACGTTTCAGGAATTCGTCGGTGGTCAGAATCTCAGCGCCATTATCGCCAAGCAGGAAGACACCGTTGGGCTTCTTGTAGAAATTCGGAACGTTGCCCGGAGGGCCCTTGATCTCGGTGGTGTCGGCAGGACGGAGTTCCGCGCCGTGCTCGATATAAAGACCAATCGGCGTGAAATCGTCTCGGTACATGCCGGCATTCATCGCGAAGACAAGGACCTGCCCGTCCTTCTTCAGCGCATCCGCCAGATTCGAGAATGTGCGAAACGGCTGCCCGTCGGCGCCCCTCCAGAAAAGCCTGAGGTCATCTTTTCCCGGCGTGACAGAGCAGACGATATAGCCTGAATTTTCAAAGATCTGCCGCTCGCAAACTTGTGCAGGCGCAGGCTGCGCCGCGGCACTTCCCGCGGCAGAAACCAATGCGGCCCAGAGCAATGCGGCCAAACGATCGACTTTCAAAGCAGCTCCGTGACGTCATAGAGGAGGGGTAGACCTCCATAGCACACCGTTCCACGATCACCGCATTCAGCAAGAGAATATACCTCGTCTCGCCACTCGATTGGGCTGAAAGCATTTTCAATAATTGCGCGATCGGGCGATTATGGTGGTGCCGATGAACATGAAGGCCAGTCCTCCCGGTCTTTCGTCGGCGGTTCCCCTCTGGAGGTTTTTGAACTCTCCAAATTTGGGCCATCGGTTGATGGCCCATTTTTTTGGCCCCAGCTCGGGCGCTATTGCGCTTCCGCCTTGGCTACGGCGATCCGCGCCAGTTCCAGCGCTGCGTCGCGGGTTGCGGCAGCGGCGATGAAACGGCCCTTGTGGCAGAAGCTTGCGCCCGCCACACCGGAGGCGCCCTCCAGATCGGCCCCGCTCAAGCCCGCCCATTCCAGCGGCAGATCGGCCCGCAGTTCAAATCCTTCATCGCCTCGGCGAATGCCCGTAACGCACCAGTCATTGTCGCGCGGATGGACGACGAACAGCAGATGCTCGGCCTTCGCCTTCACGATCGCCGGGCGGAACGGCATGCCCATCGGCAGTTCCAGCACCTTGTTGTCACCTGCCGCAGCAATCGCCTCAAGAACCATGGTCTCGGCCCGCAGCTTGGCATCCTGCACGGCGATGCCCGCCTCGACGAAGCGGCGGGCAATCGCCAGCGCCGAATGGAACGCCTGATCGGTGGCATCGGCACCCTTCGCGTCGAACGGCGGCTTCAGCGTTTCCAGCAGTGCCGGAAGCGTTAGCCCGGCTAGCTCTCCGGCAACGGACGGGTCGAGCGCGCCGTTATCGACCAGATCGACAGGCAGCACGAACCTCTTGTCGAAGGCCGCATGCACCCGGGCGACATGCGCCTCCGGCACACCGGCCGCCGCCAGATAATCGACGCCGTAGTGCTTCCAGATCAGTCCGAAAGAGCTGTAGGGCCGCCCGTCTTCACGCACCGGCGCGCCGCGCTGGTGATGGTCGAAGATGGTGTTTTCGGGTTCGTAGCGTCCACCGACGTCATAGATGATGCGGCCCGCAGCCGGCGCTATCCATTCGGCATCCCGCGTCCGGATCAGCTTGGCAGCGGGAAACAGCTGCGTCAGCACCACGCTCGACAGCAGCTCATCGGCATGGAAGCCGCCGGAATGGGTCACCAGAAATTCAGTTTTCACTTCAAGGTCTTTCTAGACGGGGAGATCGCGATCGAGCGAATAGCCGCGATTGATGAATATCTCAAGACGCAAGCGCCGATGCGTCGCGGACTATGGCTTTGTGGGCCGCGCTTTCCTACATATTCGAGAGCTGCATTCGTCGGCAGCAAGGAGCGGCAGCGTGGTCGACAAGATTTCCAGGGTTTCAGCAACGGCAGCGACCGCGGCAACGCAGGTCCAGCACAGCACCTCCGTCGCGGAGCCCGATGTCGCCTGGGCCGCCGATCGCCAGGCGACAATCGACGAGGCGCTGCATCGCCGCCATGGATCCGGCGGCCACCGGCCCTCGCCCGCCGAAGACACGGAAGAGGATGGCGGCAACGCCAGCCGCCACCTGGATCTTCACGCGACAGAGCAAAGCGCCACAGGTGATGAGTCCGATGAGGAACGTCTTTCCGGCGAGAGCGAGCGCATCGGCACCGGCAACCTCGACGAGGACGTGCCTTTCGGCGATCACGCGGGCTATATCTAGGACAGCCGCGGTCAGAGCAGCGACTTGCGCCTGAGATAATTGCCCTGGCCCATTTCACCTGTTGTTGCGGCGCCATCGACGATGGTCTTTCCGCGCAGCAGAACGCGCACCGGCCAGCCGGTGACATCAAGCCCCTCATAGGGCGTGTAGTCGGCCCCATGATGCAGGATGTCGTTGGTGATCGTCATCTTCTTCTGCGGATCCCAGAGCGCGATATCGGCGTCCGAACCGATGGCGATCGTCCCCTTTTGCGGATAGAGCCCATATTGCTTGGCGTGATTGGTGGATGACAGCGCGACGAAGCGGTTGATGTCGATCCTGTTCTTGCTGACACCTTCGGAAAACAGGATCGGAAGCCGCGTCTCGACGCCGGGGATCCCGTTCGGGATCCAGCGAAAATTCCGCTTTCCCTTCTCGTTCAGCTTGCCGCTATCGTCATCATAGCGGAATGGGCAGTGGTCGGACGAGAACAGCTCGAACGTGCCGTTCTGCAAGCCTTCCCAACAGGCAATCTGGCTCTCCTTATCCCTTGGCGGCGGCGAGCAGACGAATTTTGCGCCCTCAAGTTCGGCGGCATCGAGATCGTCGGCTGTCAGTAGCAGGTATTGCGGGCAGGTTTCGCCCGCCACCTTGCTGCCGCGCTTGCGGGCGCGCTCGATCTCTTCCATCGCCTGACGGTTCGAAACGTGGACGATGACGACTGGCGTATCGGTGATTTCGGCAAGCGACAGCGCCCGATGCGTCGCTTCCCGCTCGGCAGCGACCGGCCTGCTCAGCGCGTGGAATTTCGGCGCAAGCTCGCCTTTCTCCTCATGCCTGCCGATCAGATAACGGATCGCGTCTTCATTTTCGCAGTGGACCATGACGATCGCGCCCGAACGCCGGGCACTGTCTAGCGTATCGAGAATCTGGTCGTCGCGAAGACGCAGGTTCTCGTAGGTCATGAAGACCTTGATCGACGTGTAACCGTCCTCGACCAGCGCCGGCAGTTCCTGGCCGAGCACGCAGGAGGTCGGGTCGGTGACCACCAGATGGAAGGACACGTCGACATAGCACTCGCCGTCGGCCTTCGCATGGTAGTCCTTCAGGGATTCGCGCAGCGTCGTTCCCTTCTCCTGCATGCAGAAGGTCAGCACGGTCGTGTTGCCGCCAAAGGCTGCCGACAGCGTGCCGCTGGCGAAATCGTCGGCCATGACGATACCGTCGCCGGACGGCTGGGCGAGATGGACATGGCTGTCGATACCGCCGGGCATGACATAGAGGCCGGTGGCATCGATGATCTCGCCAGCGTCACCAAGATCGTCAGCCAGCGCCGCAATCTTTCCGTTGCGGATCCCGACGTCGCTTCGAAACGTGTCGCTGGCCGTGACGACCGTGCCGTTCTTGATGATCGTGTCGAACTGCATCTAGGCGGCACCCCTGTTTTGAAGTGCACCGTTGCTGCCGAGTATCTCGTCGAGCGCAGCGGTCAGGCGATCGACTTCCTCGATCGTGTTGTAATGGACCATCGAGACGCGGACGGCGCCGTTATATTGCGGCAGGCCGACATGATCACCCAGCCGGCGCGCATGGAAATCGCCGAAGCGGATGGCGATCTTGTAGGCGTCCATCGCCTTGCAGACATCCTCCGAATTCTGCCCCTCGAAGACAAAGCTGATCGTTGGAATACGGCGCCCGTTACGGTTCGCCGTCTCGCCGATGATGCGGCAATCGTTGCGGCTGCGCAGATAGGAAAGCAGCCGTTCGGTCAGGGCATTTTCCTGGATGGTGATCGCCTCGAAGGCCGCAAGGATCAGCTCGCGCGGCGAACCCGATCCGCCCGACTTCGTGCCCAGTTCGCAGAGGTAATCGACGATCCCGGTCACCGAATAGGCGAGTTCGTAGTTCGGATTGCCGGGCTCCAGCTTTCCCGGAACCTTATCGCGGCCATAGAAGAAATGATAAAGCGGGTCGAGTTCCAGAAGATGATCGTATTTACCGTACATCATCGCGTAATGCGGGCCGTAGGTCTTGTAGAAGCTGAAGACGTAGTAATCGACATCCATGGCCCGAACATCGACGGCACGGTGCGGCGCATAAGCGACGGCATCGACACAGATGCGCGCGCCATGCGCATGCACGACATCGGCGATCTCGGCGATCGGATTGATGGCGCCCAAAATATTCGACACATGGGTGACGCAGACAAGCTTAGTCTTCTCCGTCAGAAGCGGCTTCAGCTCGGCGATATCGAGTTCATAGGTCGTCTTGTCCAGCGGCCAGAACTTGATGACGATACCCATGTCGCGCAGACCGTCCCAAGGGCCTATATTCGACTCGTGATCCGATATCGTCACGATGATCTCGTCGCCCGCCGATAACTGGCTACGCATGGCGCGGGCAAGGTTCTGCAGCAGAACGGTCGTCGAGCTGCCGAAAATGATCTCTTCCGGCCGCGCCGCATTGACGAGATGCGTCGCCGCAATGCGGCTGTCCATCAGCGCCTTGGCCGCCTGTTGCGAGACATCATAGCTGCCGCCGATCTGCACGTTCTTGTCGTAGAGGAACGTGGTGATCCGATCGACCGCGCGCGTCAGGATCTGCGAGCCGCCGGCATTATCGAAAAACACCCAGCCGTGATCCAGCCCCGGGAATTGGCTCCGGACGAAATCGATGTCGAGTTGGCGTTGCGTTTCCATGGGGTCCTCCGGAACCTTGTCTTTCTTGTCAGTGATTGAGAACGGCGCGCAGGAAGCTCCTGGTGCGTTCTTCCTGCGGGTTGTCGAAAATCTCGGCCGGCGTTCCGGCTTCGACGATGCGGCCGCTGTCCATGAAGATGACGCGGTCGGCGACCTGGCGGGCAAAGCCCATCTCATGGGTGACGACGATCATCGTCACGCCGGTGCCGGCGAGCTTGCGCATGACATCCAGAACCTCGCCGACCATCTCCGGGTCGAGCGCCGATGTCGGCTCGTCGAAGAGCAGCACGCGCGGTTCCATGGCCAGTGCCCGGGCGATCGCCACGCGCTGCTGCTGTCCGCCGGACAGCTGCTCGGGATATTTTTCGGCCTGTTCCGTGATGCCGACACGGGCAAGCAATTCCTTCGCCTTGCGGGCAGCCTCGTTCTGCGGCGTGCCGCGCACCCGCATCGGCGCGATCATGATGTTCTTCAGCACGCTCAGATGCGGAAACAGATTGAACGACTGGAAGACCATGCCGACTTCGGCCCGCACCTGCGCGAGGTTCCTGCCGCGCTCGACCTTGATGCCATCCACTTCGATACGGCTTTCGCTGGCGAAGCTCTCGAGGTGATTGATGCAGCGGATCAGCGTGGATTTGCCGGAGCCGGACGGGCCGATGACGCAGACCACTTCGCCTTCGGCGATCGCCAGATCGATGCCGTGCAGCACCTGGAAGTCGCCATAGGACTTGTTGAGATTCTGAATACTGACAATGGTTTTCATCTGCGCCTCCCCGCACTGAAGCGTTTTTCGAGACGGGCAACGATGACGACCATCGGCCACAGGAAGGCGACGTAGATGATGGCGGCGCCAATCAGCGGCGACGGGTTGGCGGTCAGCGCCTGGGCCTGCGTTGCCTGTTTGAGTAGATCGGGCATCGCCACGACGGATGCGAGCGCCGTGTCTTTCATGACGTTGATGCAATTGTTGGTGAGCGGCGGAATGACGATCTTGATCGCCTGCGGCAGGATGATCTCCGCCATCATGTGCCGGTAGGAGAGGCCAAGTGCTTCCGAAGCCTCGAACTGCCCGCGCGGAATGGCCTCGATCCCGGCACGAAAGATCTCGGCCGTATAGGCGGTCGAGACCAGCGTCAGCGCGCTGACCGCCGAAAGGAACGGCGAAAGCCGGATGCCGACGAACGGCAGGGCATAGTAGATGACGATCAAGAGAACGAGCAGCGGGATCGAGCGGAAGATGTCGATATAGATCTTGGCAATCGCCTGCACCACCGGATGGCCGTAGAGCCGTAGCAGCGCAAGGACGAGGCCGCCGATCAGGCCGCCGACGATGCTGACGATGCCGAGTTCCAGCGTGATCCAGAGGCCTGACAGCAGAAGCGGAAAAGAGCGCTCCAGCACCGCCAGATTAAAGAAGGTCGTGAATATATCCATTGAGGCACCGGTCAGTCGTTACGGGGCGGATGACGGGCGAACCCGCCATCCGTAACCTGGACCATCCGGCCTTATTTTGCGGCAGGCATGTCGGCGACCTTCACGGTCGAGGTCGTGTCCTCGGCCTTGGCGCCGAACCATGTCTCATGCAGCTTGGCGATGAAGCCTTCGCCCTTCAGCGTGGTGATCACGTCGTTGACCTGCTTGGCAAGCGGATCACCCTTGTTGAACATGATCGAGTATTTTTCGCCGGTCGGGATGCGCTCGACGACTTTGATCTCCGGCTTGTCCTTGACGTAATACTGCAGCGCCGGGATGTCGCTGATATAGCCGTCGATGCGGCCTGCAGCCAGATCGAGCATGGCAGGCTGCAGGCCCTCGAAGCGGCGGATTTCGCCGAGACCGTATTTGGCCGTGTTGTTGGTGGCCCACATGTCGCCAGTCGAGCCGGTATCGACGCCGACGATCTTGCTGCTCATGCCCTTCAGATCCTTGATGCCGCTTGCGGCCATCACGGTCAGCGACTGGTCGCTGTCATAATAGGGCTGAGCGAAGCTCACCGATTCCAAGCGCTTTTCGGTGATAGTGATCGACGAGACGGCCATGTTGATGCGGCCGGACTGCACGGCCGAAAACAGGCCGTTGAACGGGATATTGACGAATTCGACCGACTTGTTGAGGCGCTTTGCAACCTCGGTGACGAGATCAACCTCGAAACCGACTGTCTTGCCGGTCTCGTCCTGGAACTCCCACGGGACGTTGCCGATATTGGCACCGACGGCGAGATCGGATGCATGGGCGGCCACTCCGGCGAATGCCAGAACGCCCGAGAGCAAGGCTGTCTTCAGAATTGAAAAACGACGCATTTAGGTTCCCCTTGTTTTATGGTGCGCATTTTTGCTATTGGTCTAACCGGTCTGACCAGTCAGGCCAAATCAAGCATGGTCTCTTGTCATTTGCAAGCGGCTGATGGATTTAAATGTTACGGGCAATGTGAGCGCCGAACCGGCGCGCCAAGAGAATGGAAAGAATGCTGAACAGGACCTTGGTACCGCAATCCGCCGCGCGCCTGATACAGGACATGATCCAGAGCGGCGAGCTTGCCGCCGGCCAGAAAATTCCGTCTCAACGCGACTTCTCGACGAAACTCGGCATCAGCCGTGCCTCGCTGCGCGAGGCCCTGCTGACCCTGGAGACGCTGGGCCTCATCAAGACCGAGGCAGGGCGCGGCACCTTCGTCGCCGAGCGCGGCAGCGCCGCAAATACCGGCATGGCCCCGTGGCGCTATTCTGACAGCTACTCGGTGTTCGACGTCTTCCAGACGCGCATCATGCTTGAGGGCAATATTGCAGGTCTGGCCGCCGGACGACTGACGGGTAACCAGCTGCAGGCAATGGAAGCGGCGACCAAGCAGATGGAGGATTGCTGGGCAAAGCAGGATCTTCTCGCCAATGTCGAGGCCGATCTCGAATTCCACGGCATCATCGCATCCGCCTGCAGCAACACGATGATGCGGGCGCTCTATCAGGTCGTGCGCGAACAGCTGACCGAGACCCAGCGCCAGCCGATCCCGATCACTGAACCGGCCCGCATGAAAGTTTCGATTTCAGAACATCGCCGCATCATCGCCGCCCTTCGCGACAACGATGCAGCCCGCGCCCGGCAGGAAATGGAAAACCACGTGCTGAACACCGCGCGCTGCGCGGGGCTCAATCCCTGACATCATCGGTGACGCGATCGGATCGCGTCTTACCGATTGAATTCGCTGCCCATACCGGCCTACGTTGCGCGCATCGAAGCGCAACCGGTGAGCATCAGATGACAGAGACGGCCGACATCATCATCAGCAACGGACGGGTTCTGACTTTGGACCCGGACGCTCCGCGGGCCGAGGCCGTGGCTCTCTCTGGTGGCAAGATCATCGCCGCCGGATCGAATGCTGACATCCAGCGCCTGCGCGGCCCTCATACTCGCGTGATCGACGCGAAGAACGGCTCCGTCCTGCCGGGGTTTTCCGAAAATCACATGCATCTCTTTTCGGGGGCTGCGGAACTGGACCATCTGCAGCTGACCGGCGTGAAGGGCCTTGCCGCCCTGACCGAGGCGGTTCGCACCTATGCTGCCAGCCGCAAGACGCAGAAAGTACTGTTCGGGCAAGGCACCGACTATGAGATCCTCGGCCATGGCGAGGGGCTGACCCGCCGGCATCTCGATGAGATCCTGCCCGATCAGCCCCTTGTCGTCTTCGCCCCGGATCATCACACCGCATGGGCCAACACCAGCGCGCTCGAGCTGGTCGGCATCCTGCACGGCGCGAACCTTGGCCCCGGCAACGAGGTGGTGATGGGCGCAGACGGGCTGGCGACCGGCGAGCTCAGGGAAATGGAAGCCTTCAGCCCGCTGCAGGCCGCCGGGGGCTTCGATCGCTATCGTCTCGGCCTTTCGACCGGCGGCGAACCCGATCCCTATCCCGATGCAGCGCAGTGGGCGCAGGACATCGCCGTCATGCGCCGCGGCCTCGCCTATTGCGCCAGCCATGGCATCACCACCGTCCAGAACATGGACGGGAATCTCTACCAGCTGCAACTGCTTCAAGCCATCGAACGGGAAGATGGTCACCTGCCCTGCCGCGTGCAGATCCCCTTCCATTTCAAGAACTTCATGCAGCTCGAGATGCTGGAAAAGGCCTCCAGCCTTGCCGCCAGGTTCAACAGCGACTGGCTGTCGTCGGGTATCGTCAAGCTCTTCTATGACGGCGTGATCGAGAGCGGCACGGCTGTTATGGTCGAGCCCTATGCCGACAAGCCGGGCGATCGCGGCGAAGGCCTGTTCACGCCCGAGAGCTTTCGCGCAGTCGCCGTCGAGGCAGACCGGCGCGGGCTGCAGATCGCGGTGCATGCAATCGGCGACGGCGCCGTGCGCGCCGTGCTCGACGGATACGAGGCGGCGCGGCGGGAGAATGGCGCCCGCGACAGCCGCCACCGCGTCGAACATATAGAAGTCGTGCATCCTGACGATATCGCCCGCTTTGCCGAACTCGGCGTCATCGCGTCGATGCAGCCACCGCATCCGCCGGGTTGCGCCGGTCTGCCGCTAGAGCCGACGATCTCGCGCATCGGCCGCGATCGCTGGCCGGTCAGCTATGCATGGCGCACGCTGAAGAATGCCGGCGCGCATATCTGCTTTGCTTCGGACTGGCCGGTCTCGCCAATCGATCCCCTGGTCGGCCTGAAGGCGGCGGTGACCCGCAAACGCTGGAGCGAAGGCGATCCCGACCAGTCCTTCTCACTGATCGAGGCGCTTTCGGCCTATTGCGTCGAGGGAGCCTACGCCGAGTTCAAGGAAGACAGGAAAGGCATGCTGAAAAGCGGCTATGTCGCCGACGTCGTCATCCTCGACCGCGATATCGAAACCGTCGATCCCGAGCATCTGGACAGCGTCAAGCCCATCACAACGATCTGCGGCGGACACATAAGTTTTTCCGTATGATAAATATTTTCCACTTCGGAAAGAGAAAGCGGTTGTCAACGCGCGGGCCGTGTGATCACCTTAACAAAAGCCTAAAAAGGCGGGGAACAGCAGCTTTGCAACGGTGAGTGTGCCGCATATGGCGGAATTGAACGCGATTGAAATTCGCAGTGTTTCCAAGGTATTCGGGTTTGGCGAGTTCGCCTTTTCCGCAGTCGACAACGCATCGGTTTCCATCCGGCAGAACGAATTCTTCACGCTTCTCGGTCCCTCGGGATGCGGAAAGACGACGCTGTTGCGGCTGATCGCCGGCTTCGAATTTCCAACCTCCGGCGAGATCATGCTGAACGGCGAAGACATCGCCGCGATGCCGCCCTTCAAGCGGCCGATCAATACTGTGTTCCAGAGCTACGCTCTCTTTCCGCACATGACCGTCGCCGAGAATATCGGCTTTGGCCTGACCATGCTCGGCAGACCCAAGCAGGAAATCAAGGACCGCGTGTCGGCGATGCTGAAGCTGGTGCGCATGGAGGCCTTGGCCGGCCGGCGGACGAGCCAGATATCCGGCGGCCAGCAGCAGCGTGTGGCGCTGGCGCGTGCATTGGCGCCGCAGCCGAAGGTGCTCCTGCTCGACGAGCCCCTTTCAGCACTCGATTACAAGCTGCGCAAGGACATGCAGATCGAGCTCAAGCGCCTGCAATCGGAAACCGGCATCACCTTCATCTTCGTCACCCATGACCAGGAAGAAGCCCTGACCATGTCCGACCGCATCGCCGTGATGTCGGCGGGCAAGATCTTGCAGGTCGGCGGCCCGCGCGAGATCTACGACGCGCCCGCCGATCGTTTCGTCGCCGACTTTATCGGCGAAACCAATTTCCTGAAGGGGCGGATCCGCTCGGTCAGCGCTGGAATAGCCGAGGTCGAGACACCCGCGGCCGGGCTTATCTCGGCAACGATGCCGAAGGATTTTAACGCCGAAGGCGATGTGACGCTGGTGCTCAGACCCGAGCACGCCATGCTCTGCGCGCCTGCCGAACGCCCGGACTGCCAGATGACGGGCACGCTGGAGAACGTCGTCTATTTCGGAACCGATACGCATTACCACGTGCGGCTCTCGGACCACGAGACCGTGTTCACCCTGCGCGAGCAGAACAAACCCTTGCAGGGCGCCAGGTTTGCCGAGGGTGACAGGGTGGGCATTGCGATCGAGCCCAACGCGGCCAGGATCTTGAGGAACTGATATGGCAGACGCGGTTGGAACGATCGAAGCGGAAAAGAGCCGGGACATCCGGAAACGCTGGCTTCTCTCGCTCCCAGCCCTGCTGATCATCCTGATCGCCGCCACCGGCCCGCTTCTCATCGTCGTCGTCTATTCCTTCCTGACACCCGGCCCTTACGGCGATGTCGTCTGGACGCCGTCCATCGATGGCTGGATCAATGTGGCGCTGCAGAAGGATATCTTCGACGACACCCTGTCGCTTGCCGATGCGCATATCTCGATCTTCCTGCGCTCCACCGTGCTGTCGCTCGTCACCACGGTCCTGACGCTGCTCGTCGGCTTTCCGACGGCCTATTTCATTGCCACACGGCCGCAGTCGACACGTGAACTCTGGCTGCTGCTGATCACCATTCCCTTCTGGACCAATCTTCTGATCCGCACCTTCGCCATCCTCGAAATCATTCGAAACGACGGCCTGATCAACGGCTTGCTGCTGAAATTCGACCTGATCGCCAAGCCGATCCAGATGCTGTTCACGGATGGGGCCATCCTGACCGGCATGGTCTATGTCTACCTGCCGCTGATGGTTTTGCCGCTCTATGCCAGCATGGAAAAGCTGGACTTCCGGCTGGTCGAGGCCGGCTACGATCTCTATGCGACGCCTTTCAAGGTTCTCCGCCGCATCATCATTCCTCTCGTCAAGCCCGGCATCATCGCCGGCTCGATCCTCGTCTTCATTCCGGCGCTCGGCGCCTATGTGACGCCGAGCATCCTCGGCGGCGGCAAGAACCTGATGCTCGGCAATCTCATCGAACTGCAATTCGGGCAGGGCCGGAACTGGCCGCTCGGCTCCGCCCTGTCGATCTCGCTGATGCTGATCGTCATGGTCGCCTTGCTGTTTTACGTCCGCAATGCAGGCTCGCAGGAGACGAGGCATGGCTAGCTTTTCCGTCCGCCGCCAGCGCGGCTTCACGACCATCGCGCTGCTTTGCTTCGCCGCGCTCTATCTGCCGATCGCGGTGCTGGTCTTCTATTCGTTCAACGCGGGTGAATCGCTCGCCTCCTTCGACGGCCTGTCGCTTCGCTGGTTTGCGAAAGCCTTCGAGAACCAGCAGGTCATTGATGCCTCGATACGCTCCCTGCAGATCGCCAGCGTTGCCGCAGTCGTCGCGACGATCGCCGCGACCATGGCGGCATTGGCGACCACGCGGACCGAACCCTATCGCGGCCTGACGGTGAAATACGCCTTCATCAACCAACCGCTGATGATTCCAGAAATCGTGACGGCCGTCGCGCTGCTGATCTTCTTTGCGCGCATCAAGATCTGGACCGGATATTCCGGGCTTGGCTACCTGATCGCCGCCCACACCGCCTTCTGCATTCCCTTCGCCTATCTGCCGATCCGCGCCAGGCTGGAGAACATGGATCTGACGCTGGAGAAAGCCGCGGCGGATCTGTATGCGACGCCCTGGAACGCTTTCAGATATGTGACGCTGCCGCTGCTCTGGCCGGGTATCCTCGCCGGTTTCATGCTGGCTTTCGTCATTTCTCTCGACGACGTGGTGATCACCGAATTCGTCAAATCGGCCGGCCAGGATACGCTGCCAACCTACATGCTCGGACAGATCCGCCGTTCCATCACCCCTGAAATGAACGCGATTTCGACGCTGTTTCTCGGCCTGTCGATCTGCGTCGTCACGGTGTTCTTCATCGTCAATCGAAATCGTGCCTGAACAACAAGAGAGGGAACATAAGCATGAAACGGATGACTGCGACCATTGCCATGACGGCAGCGCTTCTTGCGTCCACCGGCCTTGCCCGGGCGGAAGGCGTGCTGAACATCTACAATTGGGGCAACTATACCAGCCCCGAGATGATCAAGAAGTTCGAGGACAAGTACAAGGTCAAGGTGACCATCACCGACTACGATTCCAACGATACGGCGCTGGCCAAGGTTCGCCAGGGCGGCTCCGGTTTCGACATGGTCGTGCCGTCGCAGAACTACATCCCGATCTGGATCTCCGAAGGCCTCCTGCTGGAAACCGACCCTGGCAAGATGGAAAACTTCAAGAACGTCGCCAAGGAATGGGCCAATCCCGATTTCGACCCCGGCCGCAAATATACCGTGCCGTGGGCGATGGGCATCGTCGGCACAGTGGTCAACACCGATGTCTACAAGGGTGACATCAACACCTGGGGTATCATCTTCGACACGCCGGACGAGTTGAAAGGCAAGGTCAACGTCGTCCCGGAAATGACCGATGTCATCGACGCGGCCGTCCTCTACAACGGCGGCAAGAAATGCACCGGCGATCTGACGATCCTCAAGAAGGTGCGCGACACGCTGTTGAAGGCGAAGCCCAACTGGGTGGCGATGGAATACGGCACGATCGAGAAGATGGGCTCTGGCGACTTCGCCGCCTCCAGCGACTGGAACGGCTCCGCATTCCGCCAGCGCCTGAAGAACCCAGCCATCAAGTTCGGCTATCCGAAGGAAGGCTTCGTCAACTGGAGCGACAATCTCTCGGTGCTGAAAGACGCCAAGAATGTCGAGAACGCAAAGCTCTTCCAGAACTTCATGATGGATCCTGAAAACGCCGGCATGAACTCGGGCTTCCATCGCTATGCCAACGGCATCGCCGGTTCTGACAAATACATGCCTGCCGACATGAAGGGCGCGCCCGAAATCAACATTCCGGCCGAATTCGCCTCGGTCGGCGTGCCCTCGATGACCTGCCCGCCGGAGGTTCAGGCGCTCTACACCAAGATCTGGACCGAACTCCAGAAGTAGGCCCTCCCATCTCATCGCGCCCTGCCTGAAACGGCGGGGCGCTTTTGACCTTCCCGTTGATGGACGCTTTTCATGAAGACCGTTTTTTCGCCCCGCCATCGTGGGCATGCTGAGCAATTGGAACTTGTCGCAGGCGCCATCGTGACCGGCTTCGAGCTGACATCGCGCGCCGAATATGTGGCGGCGCGCATCAAGACCGTCGGACTAGGCGAGATCCTCGAGCCAACCGAACATGACCTCACGACAGCGGCCCGCATCCATCGCCAGGATTATCTGGATTTCCTGCCGACGATCTGGGACCGCTGGACCGCCGAAGGCCGCTCCGGCACGGCCTTGCCGTTCACCTGGCCGACCCGGGGGTTGCGCGGCGACGTCAGACCCGAATTCATCGACGGCCTGCTCGGCTATTATTCCTTCGATGCCGGCTGCGGCATCGTCGAGGGCTCCTGGGATGCGATCAAGTCTTCGCACGACACGGCGCTCACGGCCGCCGCGATGGTGCAAGGCGGCGCGCGCTCCGCCTTCGCGCTCTGCCGTCCGCCCGGCCATCACGCGGGCGCGGGCTTCATGGGCGGCTATTGCTACATCAACAACGCTGCTGTTGCGGCACAGTCACTGCGCGACGGCGGCGCAAGGCGCGTCTCCATCCTCGATGTCGATTATCACCATGGCAACGGTACGCAGGAGATCTTCTATTCCCGCGCCGACGTGCAGGTGATCAATCTGCATGCCGACCCGATGCAGGAATATCCCTATTTTCTCGGCCATGCCGACGAGCGTGGCGTGGGCGATGGCGAAGGTTTCAACCTCAATTATCCCATGCGTTTCGGAACGGCCTGGGACTCCTGGAGCCAATCGCTCGGCGACGCCTGCGCCAGGCTGCTCGCGTACGCGCCTGACGTGGTGGTGGTCTCGCTCGGCGTCGATACGTTCGAAAAGGACCCGATCAGCAAATTCAAACTGAAGACCGAAGACTTTCCGAAGATCGGCGAGAAGATCGCCGCACTCGGCCTGCCGACCTTGTTCGTCATGGAGGGCGGCTATGCTGTCGCTGAAATCGGCGTAAACGCCGTCAGCGTTCTCACCGGTTTCGAAGGCGCCTGATCATGATAGCGGCAGGATCGACCATCACGCTCGGCGTCGTCCAGTTCGCCTGCTCGGATGATGTTGCGGAGAATATCGCAACGGCCTCCCGGCTGATCCGGGAGGCAGCCGCCGGCGGCGCAAATATCGTGCTGGTGCAGGAGCTGTTCGAGGGCCTGTATTTCTGCCAGACGCAGGATCCGGTTCACTTCGCCCGCGCCCATCCTGTCGAGGAACACCCGGTTATCGGGCCGATGCGCGCGCTCGCCCGCGATCTCGGCATCGTCCTGCCCATCTCCTTCTTCGAGCGGAAGAACCAGACCTTTTACAACAGCATGGCGATGATCGACGATAACGGCGACATTCTCGGCGTCTATCGCAAATCGCACATTCCGGATGGTCCGGGCTATAGCGAGAAATTCTACTTCCGCCCCGGCGATACCGGCTTCAAGGTCTGGCAGACGCGCTTCGGAACCATCGGCGTCGGTATCTGCTGGGACCAATGGTTTCCCGAGGCCGCCCGCGCCATGGCCTTGATGGGCGCCGAGCTCATCCTTTATCCGACGGCAATCGGCTCGGAACCCGCCAATCCCGCTCTCGATACGATGGAACACTGGCGGATGGTCATGCGCGGGCACGCTGCCTCCAATATGGTCCCGGTTGCGGCGGCCAATCGCATCGGTTCGGAAGCAATCGCTGGGCTATCTCAATCCTACTACGGCTCCTCCTTCATCTCGGGACCCGACGGCCAGCTGGTTGCCAGCGCCTCACGAGATCAGGAACAAGTGCTGATCGCCAGCTTCGACCGCTCGGCCCTTGCCGCCAACCGCGCCGCCTGGGGTCTGTTCCGCGATCGGCGCCCGGACCTTTACGGCACACTTGCAACAGCCGACGGAACTCAACGCCCATGACCGAATTTTCCCGCGCCGACGTTTCGCTCTCCAACTGGCGGACCGCACCCTATAGCCGATGGTCGTTCCAGAATGTCAGCGAGATCGTCCCTTCTGCCGTCATTTCCGCCGGAGGCGGCAGGACACCACAGGATCGCAAGACCCTCGGCGCGTTCGCGACGCTCGACGTTACCGCTTCCGACGGGACACGGACGCCGCTCGAAAACTTTCTGACGGCGAGCCAGACCGACGAGCTGCTGGTGATGCGCGATGGGGAAATTCTCGCCGAATGGTCGGCGCCGCATTCCGATCCGGCACGCGCGCACATCATATTCTCCGTCTCCAAATCGCTCACCGCGCTGCTTGCCGGGATCCTGGCCGGTAAGGGTTTCCTTACGCTCGACAGACAGATCATTGACTATGTACCCGAGACTGCAGGCTCCGCTTATGCGGATGCGACAGTGCAGCAGCTGTTCGATATGGAGATCAGCGTTGCCTTCATCGAGGATTATCTCGACACGTCGGGTGGCTTCGAACGCTACAGGCGCGCCACCGGCTGGAATCCAGACAGGCCCGAGGCCCCGGCTCCCGATCTCAAGAGCTTCATCTGCAGCATCGCAAAAGGTGGGCAGGAGCACGGTGAACATCACGCGTACCGCTCGCCGAACACAGATCTCGCCGGCATCGTTCTGGAGCGGGCGGCCGGCGCACGTTTCGCATCGTTGATGAGCGACCATGTCTGGAAGCCGCTGGGCGCCAGTGCCAACGCGATGGTGACGGTTGACCGCATCGGTACGGCACGCGCCGCCGGCGGAATCTCGGCGACGGCGCGCGATCTTGCCCTCGTTGGCGAGGTTATCAGGACGCACGGCGCCGGTCTTGTCGCCCCGGAATTCGTGGCGGACCTCTGGTCCCGGAAGCGTCGTGCCGCCTGGGAGAGCGGAGACCAGCGGGAGCTGTTTCCACAAGGCAGCTACCGGAACTACTGGTACGAGTCTGGGCACGGGGAACTCGCAGCGATCGGCATCCACGGCCAGTGGATATGGATCCACCCTGAGACGAAAACCGTCGTCGTGAAACTGTCATCGCAAACGCTGCCCGTCGATCCGCCGCTCGACCAGGCGATCATCGGCGCGCTGCGCAGCATCTGCCGGGCGTCCGCGTAGCCAAGATCAAGAAACCGGTGTTCCTTGGATGGAACCGGTGAGGCGAAATGCGTCTGATCGATCATGACCGGGCGGTCATCTAACCGGAAGCCGCAGCGCTCGACGGTTCTATAATTTCATCGGTAGTTTTGGACGACGACAGAAGCGGAAATCCGGCATGGCCCCGTATATCGAGCACCGGACGGCTTTGATCGATTATGCCGCGCGGATTCTCGGTTCACGGGAGGCCCGGCCCACTGGCTGAAGACGGTGGCCGCCATTTTTCTGGTGGTCTCTGTCTCGACCGCCCTTGTCAGCCCGGCCGCCTTTCTCGGCCTGCCTGTCACGGCCTTTGCGGAGAAGATCGGCGGAAGCAGCAAGCACAAGCGCGCTGATCCCAACGGCCATATTGGTCGCCCCATCCTTCTCGTTGGCGGCCAGATCCTGTTGCAGCATGCCTGGGGCGGCGCGTCCGCCAGCTGATGCAGGCGCGTCTTCGGCTATGCGATGCCGGTACACGAGGCCGCAGGCATTCGGGTCGCGCTGCATTGTTGCCGGTAGCAGGCCCGGCAATGACGAAAATACCACTTTCCTTCGCCGCCGATCGGATGCATCTCTTCGCCCGCACCCGGCGATTTGCCGGCGGGATCTATGATGAAAAGTGGATATGAGCATGACGCAGCAGGCATGGAACCACCCGGTAGCCGCCATCACTGAAAACGAGCGGGCCGCCCGCCTGGACCGGCTTCGCCAGAGCATGCGGGAGCGCGGCATTGCCGCCACGCTTCT
Source organism: Rhizobium sp. 01N424 (assembly GCF_056399485.1). Lineage (NCBI taxonomy): Bacteria > Pseudomonadati > Pseudomonadota > Alphaproteobacteria > Hyphomicrobiales > Rhizobiaceae > Rhizobium > Rhizobium sp. 01N424. The sequence continues at coordinate 307,553 of NZ_JBFTRK010000004.1, read as the reverse complement.
CGGCCCGGCGGAGAGCCTGCGCTATTTCACCGGCCTCGTCTGGCATCTGAGCGAGCGCCTGCTCGGCGCTGTCGTCACCGAGGACAGGCTCATCTATATTGTGCCGGGTTTCGAGCTTAGCCGCGTCGAGACGCTGCCGCATCTTCCGGGCGATCTGCTCATCTGGCAGGAGGAGGAAAGCCCGTCGGCCGTCGTCGCGCAGCTTGCAGGAGCTTCGGGCAAGCTGGCGCTCGACGACGCGCTGCCGCTCGCCTTCTACCATGCCTTCGCCGAAAAGATCGGCGCCGCAAGGCTCGTCGATGCCGGGCCGATGATCAATGCATTGCGCCTCACCAAGTCGCCAGCCGAGATCGCCATCATTCAATATGCGATGAACCTGACGCTCGGCATCCACGGCAAGGTCCGCGAGATGATCAAGCCCGGCACCGCCGCATCGGAAGTGGTCCGGTTCATCGATCAACAGCACCGTGCGGCAGGCGCCGATAACGGCTCGAGCTTCTGCATCGTCTCCTTCGGAAACGCGACAGCGCTGCCGCACGGCGCCGATGGCGAGCAGATCCTGCAGGATGGCGACGTCATTCTCGTCGATACCGGCTGCCGGATCGACGGTTACCATTCGGATCTGACCCGCACCTACATGCTTGAACCCACCAGCGAATTCGAGCGCGCCTGGTCGATCGAGCGCGAGGGACAGCTGGCGGTTTTCGGTGCGGCAACGCTTGGTGCGGCCTGCGAGACACTGGATGCCGCTGCGCGCAAGACTTTTGCCACCCATGGACTAGGACCGGATTATCAACTGCCGGGGCTGCCGCACCGCGCCGGCCACGGACTGGGGCTCGAAATCCACGAAGGACCGTTCATCGTCCGCGGCAACAAGACGCCTCTGGCGGCTGGAATGTGCTTTTCCAACGAGCCGATGATCGTCTTTCCCGGCCAGTTCGGGGTTCGCCTCGAAGACCACATCTACATGTCGGAGACCGGCGCCAACTGGTTTACCGAGCCGTCAAGCGGCCCGTCGTCGGTCTGACACGAAGCGCAAATGCAAAGCCCGGCCATCCTCCGAGAGGAGAATGGCCGGGCCATACGGTCAAAAAATCAATCAGCTTGCGGCACTGATCTCACGCCGCGCAAGTTTGCCTTCCTCGGCCTTGTAGAAATACTGGCTGGCGACGAGCCAGCCTTTCAGCGGCCTCAGCGGCGGAATACAGGTCGCCAGCATGAACGGGCCTGTCACCAGGAACTGTACCCAGAGCGGCGCCGAGAAGGCGACTTCCAGCCACACGCCGAGCAGCACGCTCGGGACGCAGGCAAAGCAGATGACGAAAAAGGCCGGGCCGTCGGCCGGATCGGCGAAGGAGTAATCCAGTCCGCAAGCCTCGCACTCCGTCCGAAGCGTCAAGAAGCCCTTGAACATGTGCCCCTGCCCGCATCGCGGACAACGGCCGCGAATGCCGGTCTGCATGGGAGGAAGAGGAGGATATTCGGTATCCACGGTTATCTCGCTTTTCAGGTTGCGAGGCATTTCTATATGCATTCAATGCCTCTGAATGTATGCATACAATATAATTACATTGAATGTGGATTGCCAGTCTACTGGGCACAATGCCGCAGCGATTTGATCGTAGAGTTAAGAAGCCATATCCAGCGTCGGCGCTCGCGCCTTCCGCCAAGACCGGAATGACTCAGAAAAATGACGCCGTCATCTCGGGCGAGCCTTCCAGGGCATGCGCCATGAAATCCAGCGCGCCCTGCAGACGCTCTCTGGTGATTGGCCCGCCGATGCAAACACGCACGGCTTCCGGCGCCTGGCCATCGACGGTGAATGCATCGCTTGCGACTACGCCGATACCCGAACTGCGCATATGGCTGCTGAAGGTCGATCGGGTCCAGCCATTCGTCAGCGGCAGCCAGATGTTGAAGCTGATCGGATCCGCCTTATAACTGCCGGCAGGCAGGATCTTTGCCACCATCTCTTGGCGGGCCGCTGCCTCGGTGCGGATAAAACGCAGGATGGCATCGGCTGTACCGTCTTCGATCCACTGGGTCGCCAGCGCCAGATTGAGCGGTGAGGCCATGACATTGCCCGTGCGCATGGCGCCGATAAACGGCCAGATCGCCTTGGCATCGGGCGCCACGGCGAAGGCGAGCCGCAGGCCGGCGCCGATGCATTTCGCCAGACCGCCGATATGCCAGGTGAGCTCCGGCGCAATCGCCGCCAGCGGCGGCGGGCCATCGGCAGGAATGAAGCCATAGGCATCGTCTTCGACGATAGGCAGATGATATTTGCGGGCGACCGCCGCGATCGCTTCGCGCCGGTGAAGCGGAATGGTCAGCGTCAGCGGGTTCTGCAGCGTCGGATTGAGATAGAGCGCCTTTGGCTTCAGCCTCTCGCAGGCATCGGCCAGCGCATCCGGGACAATACCCTCTTCATCCATCGGCAGCCCCGACAGATTGAGCCGCAGCTGGGCAGCGATCGAGCGCATGCCGGGATAGGTGATGTTTTCGGAGAGCACGGTATCGCCCGGCCGCGCCAGCATGCCGAAAATCGCCAGCAGCGCCGGATGCGCGCCGGGCGTGACGAAGATGCGCTCCTGCGACGGTGCCAGACCGCGGCGGCCAAGCCAGATGCCGGCCGCTTCCTTGTCCATCGCCGAACCGCCAAAGCCCTGATAGCGCAGCAGCGGGATCAGATTGGCGGCGACGGTCGCCATGCCATCACGCATGCGCTCCAGAAGCTCCGCATCATCGGGCTCGGGCGGAAGGTTCATCGAGAAATCGGCGACTGCCTCGCGCCGCGGATCGGCAGCGGCCTCAGCAATAAATCCACGGTGCTCTTTTTCCCGACCGCCCGTCACAAACGTGCCTCGGCCGACATGCGAACCGACAAGCCCGCGCTTGCGCGCTTCCACATAGCCGCGGGCGACCGTTGTAAAATCGATATTGAGCCGCTTGGCGAGCTCGCGCTGCGGCGGCAGCCGGTCACCGGCCGCAAGCAAGCCGCTGCGCAGATCCATCTCAATCAGGTCGGCGATGGCCATGTAGCGCGGGCTGGAAGAGCGGTTGAGATCTGGGTGCCAGTCTTTCATCTGTTATCCGTCGATACAGGGCCAATGCGGGAAGCAGATCGCTCCACATTGACTGTATATTGTTGCATCGAGTTTCTGTCACGAGGAAACATTGTCGCAACAGCGGATTCCAGAGAGGTCTTGGCGTACCCGCAAATACGGGGATGCCATTTTCGGGTGTTTACCGCCAGCCGAGCGCCGGGGCGACGTGCTTGAGGATGCTCTCGATCACATGCGCGTTATAGTCGACACCCAGCTGGTTCGGCACGGTGAGCAGCAGCGTGTCGGCCTCGGCGATCGCCTCGTCCTGCTTCAGCTGAGCAATCAGCCGGTCGGGTTCTGCTGCATAGGAGCGGCCGAAGATCGCCTGCGTCTGCGGATCGATGTTGCCGATCTGGTCCTGGCTGTTGCCGCTGGCGCCGAAATAGGCGCGGTCCATATCGTTCATCAGCGCGAAGATGCTGCGGCTGACGGAGACCCGCGGCTCGCGCGCATGCCCGGCTTCCTTCCAGGCCTCGCGATAGATGCGGATCTGTTCGGCCTGCTGGATATGGAACGGCTTGCCGCTCTCGTCGGTCTTCAGCGTCGAGCTCTGCAGGTTCATGCCGAGCTTTGCGGCCCAGATGGAGGTCGCATTGGAGCTCGATCCCCACCAGATACGCTCACGCAGGCCTTCGGAATGCGGTTCGAGGCGCAGCAGGCCCGGCGGGTTCGGAAACATCGGCCGCGGATTGGGCTCCGCAAAGCCCTCTCCGCGCAGCACGTCCAGAAACACCTCGGTGTGACGGCGGCCCATATCGGCATCGCTCTCACCCTCGGCCGGGGCGTAGCCGAAATAGCGGTAGCCATCGATCACCTGCTCCGGCGAACCACGGCTGATGCCGAGCTGCAGGCGGCCGCCGGAGATCAGGTCCGCCGCTCCGGCATCTTCGGCCATATAGAGCGGGTTTTCGTAGCGCATGTCGATGACCGCGGTACCGATCTCGATCCGCCTGGTCTTCGCGCCGACTGCCGCCAGAAGCGGAAATGGCGATGCCAGCTGGCGGGCAAAGTGGTGTACGCGGAAATAGGCGCCGTCGGCGCCGAGCTCCTCGGCGGCCACCGCCAGGTCGATCGACTGCAGCAACGTATCGCCCGCCGTGCGGGTTTGCGATTGCGGGGAGGGCGTCCAGTGCCCGAATGAGAGAAAACCGATCTTTTTCATGATGCTGTCATCCGCAAGGTTTCGTTGCCGCTGTCTTGCCACGCCGGCGCGCCGGAATATAGCCGCGCCCCATTGAACAGAGTGTCGCTTCCGGCGCGCCTCGCATCATGCCTCTGCCATGAACATTGGCGGCAATCGCAGACCTGCCATGCATGAGGCGGGACGCTGGAAAAACGGACAAGCAAAAACGCCGGCTCGAATGAACCGGCGTTTCTAATAGAAATTCTGAAGACTTCGCGGGCCGATTAGCGGCCGGCTGCAGAGCGTGCGACCGAGCGGATATCACCGCGGTCGATGCCGAGGTCGTGCAGTTCGCGGTTCGTCATGCGACCCAGTTCTGCAACGGTCTGACGGTACTTGCGCCAGTTATTGAAAGAGCGTGCTACGTTCATCTCGGTCCCCTTCCGTGGGCTTTGCGAACCCTGCTGCCCCAATCGGCGCTCCGTTCGCTTCGATGAGAAATATATAATCTAAGCCGGTCGGGATTTGCAGCGCTAAGACATCTGGACAGCATTGCGTATGATGCATAGCTTGCCCATCTGGCGGGCAATCAATGAACACTTGGTGTCCTGACCGCAAAGGCAAAATCTTCCGCCACGAGTTCGCTGATCGAAATCAGCACCTCTTCCGCCGTGAACCCCGAGGCGATCGCCGCGCGGATCAAATCCTGGAGATCCGGTTCGATCACATCGCGGCAATCCTCAAGCCTCTCGTCCGAAACATTCAAGCTGTAAAGTTCTTCCATCGCACAACCCTTTCATGTCCCATCCGCCGGACCGCAGTCCGGCGGCGCGATCGTTACCGTGCCGATACTTTGCGTTTTGCCGCAGGCAGGAGACCTTCGCGCTGCAGCTGCTTGCGGGCAGCCTTGCGGTGGCGGGACACGGCCTGCGCGTGCTCACGCACCCGCCGCTCCGACGGCTTTTCGTAGGCGCGGCGTTCCTTCATCTCGCGAAAGACGCCTTCCTTCTGCAATTTCTTCTTCAGCACACGAAGCGCCTGCTCGACATTGTTGTCTCTGACCAGAACCTGCATAGTCTTCTCCTTCTTCGTTTGTGATGTCTCAGCCCAGCTGCCTGGCGATGATCGCCTTCAGTTCCCGCCGCGTCAGCAGGCAGGGATCGGGCTTCCAATTCTTGGTGGGCCATTTCACGGCCTCTTCGCGCTTGCGCGGCGCTGCCGCGGCAGGCGCAATCGCGGTATTCGTCTTGTTCAAATGAAATCCTTTGCCGCCTCTTGGCGGCCGGCATAGTCCGGCAAAAACGCCGGGCGGCCGGCGTTCGAGCCGGTCATGCCGCGGTTTGTTATGTGAGTGATGACGGAGAGATAGGGTGAGAGGCGCCGCATTGCAAGGCGGGCCAGCGACCGGGCAGAGCATCGGCACCCACCGCGGAAAGACCGCTGCGGCACGAAAGCGGCCGCAGCGACGATGGTTTTTCAGCGATCAGCCTTTGACGAAGGCCAGCAGATCGGCATTCAGGATGTCGGCATGGGTTGTCAGCATGCCATGCGGAAAGCCCTTGTAAACCTTCAGGGTGCCGTTCTTCAGAAGCTTGATCGATTCATATGCGGATGCGCCGATCGGCACGATCTGGTCGTCGTCGCCATGCAGCACCAAAGTCGGCACCGAGATGCTTTTCAGGTCTTCGGTCTGGTCGGTTTCCGAGAAGGCCTTGATACCTTCGTAATGCGCCTTGGCGCTGCCCATCATGCCCTGACGCCACCAGTTGCGGATCACGCCATCCGAAACCGTTGCGCCCGGACGGTTGTAACCGTAGAACGGGCCAGCCGGAACGTCGAGGAAGAACTGCGCGCGATTGTCGGCAAGCGCCTTGCGCAAACCGTCGAATGCATCGATCGGAAGGCCGCCAGGATTGGCGTCCGTTTTCAGCATCAGCGGCGGTACGGCGCTGACAAGCACCGCTTTGGCAACGCGGCCCTGCGGCTCGCCGAATTTGGCGACATAGCGCGCGACCTGTCCGCCACCGGTGGAATGGCCAATATGAACAGAATTCTTCAGATCGAGATGTTCGACCACGGCGGATGCGTCGGCCGCGTAGTGGTCCATGTCGTGACCTTCGCTCACCTGCGCGGAGCGGCCGTGGCCGCGCCGGTCATGGGCGATGACGCGATAGCCGTGATGAAGGAAGAACAGCATCTGGTTGTCCCAGTCATCGGCCGAAAGCGGCCAGCCGTGATGGAACACGATCGGCTGGGCATCCTTCGGACCCCAGTCCTTGTAGAAAATCTGCACGCCGTCTTTGGTCGTGACGAAATGATTGGTCATGATCGGTCGTCCTCTGTCGTTCGGGGTTGATTGTCGAAAGGGCAAGCGAAATGGAATTATGGCAGCTGAAAATGTCGCGCAAACGAATGTCCCTACCCGCGCGCGGCGCCATCATCCCGGATGACTGCGAAGACATCAAGGTTGGATTTTGCGAACGCTAGCGAGCGCTGGCCGGGCAGCTCTCTGGGCGGGTCAATCGAGACGGGATGCGGCCTGGCGGTCAGTTCGCGCTTTTGAAATCGAGACCGATATCGAGGATCGGCGCGCTATGCGTTATCCAGCCGACGGAGATCAGATCGACGCCGGATGCAGCGATGTCAGGCACGGTCGTAGGCGTAATGCGCCCCGAGGCTTCGGTGATCGCCCGGCCGGCAACGATATCGACGGCCTGCCGCAGCATGGCCGGCCGCATGTTGTCGAGAAGCACGGCATCCACGCCCTCGTCCATCACCTCCCGGAGCTGATCGAGCGTATCCACCTCGATCTCGATCTTGACCATGTGCCCGGCAGCAGATTTGGCTCGGCGCAACGCCTCGCGGATGCTGCCTGCGATGGCGATATGGTTGTCCTTGATCAGCACCGCATCATAGAGCGCGAAGCGATGGTTCATGCCGCCGCCTGCCCTCACCGCATATTTTTCCAGCGCCCGGAGCCCCGGCGTCGTCTTGCGCGTGCAGGCAACCGAGGCCTTCGTTCCGGAGATCGCCTCGGCAATCGAAGCGGTTACCGTGGCGATCCCCGAGAGATGCGAGAGAAAATTCAGCGCCGTGCGCTCGCCGGCCAAAAGCCCCCGCGACGGACCTGATATCGTTGCGATCACGTCGCCGGACTTGACCGCCATGCCGTCATGCAGGTGCCGCTCCATGACAATCGCGGGATCGACGAGTTGGAAGGCGAGCTCGGCCGCATCCAGACCGGCAATGACACCCGGCTGCCGCGCAGCCATGACGACCGTGGAGCGGTGGTCCGCGGGAATGACGGCAGCAGAGGTGATGTCACCGGCAAGACCGAGATCTTCGGCAAGGGCGGCCCGGACCAGAGGTTCGATGACAAGGCGCGGCAGCGGAACAAGGCTCATCTCAGGCACTCCTTGCAAAATCTTGGGCGGCGGCGCCGCGGGCAATCTCCAGCACCTCGGCAAGCGTCATCATCCGCCTGCGTGCAACGCCCTGACGCAGCGGGAAATCGGTCCGCGCATGCGCCCCGCGTGATTCCTGGCGCTGGCTGGCAAAGACGGCAATCGCAAGAGCCACGATCGCGGGATCGGAGGCCGGACCTTCGCTTTCTGCCAGAGGCAATAGTGATGCGATCGCGCCATGGATGGCGCCTGCATTGCGCAGAACCCCGAGATGGCGCGAGACGATCGGCCGGACCAGGCTTGTTTCGGGGTCCGGCGGCAAGGCGGGAACCGCCCCGAGGCTCGCCTTGATTGCCGATGAAGCCATATCGCGGGCGGCACGCATGCCCATCACCGCCGCTTCGAGCAGCGAGTTGCTTGCCAGCCGGTTGGCGCCGTGAAGGCCTGTCGATGCAGCCTCGCCTGCCACCCAAAGTCCGGGCACGCTGGTGCGGCCGCCGCGATCCGTGGCAATGCCGCCCATATGATAATGAACCGCCGGGCGAACCGGGATCGGCGCGCTGCCCGGATCGATACCGGCTTCGTGGCAAAGGGCGGCGATCGCGGGAAAGCGCGCGCCGAACCGCGTTCCGAGCGTTCGGCGGGCATCAAGGAACACGCGTCCGCCGCGGGCGATCTCGGCGCTGATGGCGCGGGCCACGATATCGCGCGGCGCCAGTTCGGCGCCCGGCACGCTGGCCATGAACCGCTCACCGCGCTCATTGACAAGCTCGGCGCCTTCGCCCCGCACCGCTTCGCTGACGAGCGCCAGCGGACGACGGCGGCTATCGAGCGCCGTCGGATGGAACTGCACGAATTCCATATCGGCAAGAACCGCCCCGGCACGCGCCGCAAGCGCAACCCCCTGGCCAAAGTTTCCGGCCGGGTTGGTGGTCGCCTCGTAAAGCCCGCCGATCCCGCCGGTCGCCAGCAGGACGCGCGACGAGGGCAGAACAATGCCGCCAGCCGGTCCCGCACAGAGGAGGCCGCAGACAACGCCATCTTTTGTGAGAACCCGGCGCGCTTCGACGCCTTCGATCACCGTGATTGCCGGATCGGCGCAGACGGCAGCCGTGAGTGCGCGGATGATTGCCGCGCCCGATCCGTCGCCACCGGCATGGACGATGCGGCGGCGGGAATGGGCGGCCTCCAGGCCAAGGGAAAGCGTACCATCGCCGTTCCTGTCGAAGACGACGCCAAGGCGTTGCAAAACCCGGATGACCTCGGATGCTTCGCCGAGAATGTCCGCGGCGGCCTCGGCGTCGCACAGACCGTCACCGGCAGCCAGCGTATCGGCAAGATGCGGGCTCGGGCTGTCATCGGCGCCGACGCTGGCGGCAATGCCGCCCTGCGCCCAGGCGCTCGATGTTTCGGCCCCCAGCGTACTGCGGGTGACGAGAACGGAGGGCTCCGGCGACAGCGTCAAGGCGGCGATCAGCCCGGCAAGACCGCTGCCGACGATCACGGGACGGCCGGAGAGATGGTCGAGGATCTCGGTCATATCGCCAGCATCCTCTCCACCGCCCGCCGCGCCGCGACGGCAACGCCGGCATCCACGATCACCTCATGGCGGTTTTCTTCCAGCGCGGTGCGGATATTGGAGAGCGTGATCCGCTTCATATGCGGGCAGAGATTGCAGGGGCGGATGAATTCGACATCGGGATGATGCACCGCGACGTTGTCGCTCATCGAGCATTCGGTCAGCAGAACCACGCGCGCCGGCTTCCTTGCGCTGACATAGTCGGACATCACCGCCGTCGATCCCGCAAAATCCGCTTCCGCCACCACATCGGGCGGGCATTCGGGATGTGCAAGGACGGTGATGCCGGGATGATTTTCGCGCAACTGCCTGACGTCATCGGCCGAAAACAGCTCATGCACCTCGCAATGCCCATGCCAGGCGATGATCTCGACATCGGTTTCCCGGGCGACGTTGCGCGCCAGGTATTCGTCGGGGATCATCAGCACCCGGGGGACGCCGAGCGACTCCACGACCTGCTTGGCATTGCCGGACGTGCAGCAGATATCGGACGCCGCCTTCACCGCGGCTGAGGTGTTCACATAGGTGATAACGGGGACGCCGGGATGGGCCTGGCGCAACAGGGCGATGTCTTCGGGCGTGATCGAATCCGCCAGCGAACAGCCTGCCGCCATGTCGGGGATGAGCACGGTCTTTGCCGGGTTGAGCAGCTTTGCCGTCTCCGCCATGAAATGCACCCCGGCAAGAACGATGACGTCGGCATCGACATCGATGGCCTTGCGCGCCAGCGCCAGACTGTCGCCGACGATATCGGCAACGCCGTGAAAGATCTCCGGCGTCTGGTAATTATGCGCCAGGATGACGGCATTGCGCTTGCGCTTGAGTTCGAGGATGGCCTCGACATCGTCTTCGAACGACATCCATTCGGCTTTGGGAATGACGCGGCTGACGCGGTCATAGAGGGACGCTGCTGATACGGGACGGTTCATGGCGGTCTCCTTTATGCTCAATTTGAGCATTAACGGAGCAAATAGATATTCTCATGATGAGTATATGTCAATTGCGGGAGAGAGGCAGCTTCGTTCCCGAGAGAGCGCGCTCTTCGACCACCGTCGGACGGAAGCGGAAGAGCTTGGCCGGGCGTCCGCCGGTTTCGCTGGTCATTTCGCCGGTTTCCTCGACCAGTTCCTGCTGCTCGATCAACCGGCGGAAATTCTGTTTGTGGAGCCCTAGCCCGGCCAGCGCCTCGACGGTGCGCTGCAGTTGCAGCAGCGTGAAGCTTTCGGGCATCAGCTCGAAGACGACAGGCCGGTATTTGATCTTGGCGCGCAGCCGGGCAACGCCGGTCGCCAGAATCCGCCGGTGATCGGCAAACATCGGGCGCCCGAAATTCACCCCTTCGACACCGGACTCGGCTAGCAAGCCGGCTTCGTAGAGCAGTTCGTAGCGCTGCAGCGTCAGATCCTCGTTCCAGCCGCCGCCATCCAGCCCAAAGGTGAAATCGGCCCGCTTGTGGCGCTGATCGCGCCGGATCGGATCGGCATCGGCCCACAGCCGCAGCTTCTGCATCACCTCGGCCAGCACCTCCGGCCGCCCCTGGCGATGGTCCTCCCAGGGAAGATACTCGTACCATCCATGCCAGGCCGGACGACCGGCACCCGGCGCATCCTGTTCGCGCACCAGGCCGAGATAGCTGATCGAAATCGTCCGACCGCCAAGGATCTCGTTGTTCCGGTCACGATCCGCGAACGTATAAAGCTGCTCCAGATAGCCGATCGGGTGGCCGGTCTGCTCCTGTATCCATTCGCGCAGGCCGCTCTGCAGGGTACGGTGCCCGAGCTCGAAAGGGCCGGACGGCAGCGCTTCGCCGGCGCGCACGGTCATGACGCGCGGCTCGTCCTTTGTCACAGCCGCCACCACGGCCATGAGTTCGGCATGAGCGAGCCCGATCGTCACGTTGATTCCCCTGGATTATCAGCCACCGTCAGCCCTTGTGGCACAGCCGCGCCGCTTCGCCAACCGCAAGCTGCGCAACGCTGGAGGCGGCAACGCATTTGCGCTATGAGGCGTACTGTCCAACGCACCAGATCCGGCAGCCAGCATGTTCGTCCTGAAAGACCAGATCGCCGCCGAGCAGGTGATCAAGAAGAGCCGGTTTCGCGCCGTCGCCATTCCTGTCGATAGCGAAGCCGCCGTCAAGGCTGCACTCACCGAACATTCCGATCCCTCGGCAAACCACAATTGCTACGCCTGGCGGATCTGCAACGTCTATCGCTTCAGCGACGATGGCGAGCCTTCGGGCACCGCCGGAAAGCCGATCTTCCAGGTGATGGAAGGGCGCCAGCTCGACAGGACGCTTGTCATCGTCACCCGCTGGTTCGGCGGCGTACTGCTCGGCGCCGGCGGCCTGGTGCGCGCCTATGGCGGCACGGCCGCGGCCTGCCTCAGAGAAGCGGAGCTGGAAGAGACAATTCCTGCCGTCACCGGCACCGTGCACCTGAATTTCCAGGAACTCGAGATGGTTCGCTCGAAACTGACGTCGCAGGGCATGGCGCGGATTACCGGCGAGCAGTTCGATCACGAGGGATGCCTGCTGACGCTCGAAATCCCCGAGATACACGCAGACGAAGCCATCCTGCTGGTCACCAACCTGACCCGCGGCCGCGCAGTCCTGAAGCTCGGCGACGGCGGCTAGGCTTAGCTTGCGCGGCAGCAGCCGTCACAGGTTTCTGGCGATCACCATCTTCTGCACGTCGCTGGTCCCCTCGTAGATCTGGCAGATGCGGACATCGCGATAGATCCGCTCGACCGGATAGTCGGACATATAGCCATAGCCGCCATGGATCTGCAGCGCCGCGGAGCAGACGCTCTCAGCCATCTCGGATGCGAAGAGCTTGGCCATCGACGCTTCGGAGAGACATGGCTCGCCGGCTTCCTTGAGCGCTGCGGCATGCAGCACCAGCTGACGCGCCGCTTCGATCTTGGTCGCCATCTCCGCCAGCCGGAAGGCAATGGCCTGATGCTCGGCGATCGGCTTGCCGAAGGTGATGCGTTCGCGGGCATAGGCCTGCGCCGCTTCGAGTGCGGCGCGCGCCATGCCGACCGCCTGGGCGGCAATGCCGATCCGTCCGCCTTCGAGATTGGCAAGCGCGATCCGGTATCCTTCGCCTTCCTCACCCAGCCGCTGGTCCGCCGGTATTCGCATGCTGGTAAAGGCGATCTGGCAGGTATCGGAGGCATGCAGCCCGAGCTTGTCCTCGACCCGCACGACTTCGTATCCGGCGTATCGGTCGGCACGATGAAGGCGGTGATGCCCTTCTTGCCCGCCGAGGGATCGGTGACCGCAAAGACGATCATCAGGTTGCCATTCTTGCCTGACGTGATGAACTGCTTGGTGCCGTCCAGAACATAGAAGTCTCCATCGCGCACCGCCTTCGTTCGCAGGTTTGCGGCATCGGAGCCCGCCTGTGGCTCGGTCAGCGCGAATCCGCCGATCCATTCACCCGATGCGAGCTTCGGCAGGAAGGCACGCTTCTGCGCATCGCTGCCAAACCGCAGGATCGGCACGCAGCCGACCGAGCTGTGTACGCTTGTGATCGTCGAACAGGCGCCATCGGCGGCAGCGATTTCCTCGATCGCCAGCGCATAGGCCACCGCCCCGGTATCCGAACCGCCATAGTCCTCGGAAACCAGCATGCCCATCAGCCCGAGCTCGCCCATCTCGCGCAGCTCGTCACGCGGGAAGAGATGCTCCTTGTCTCGGCGGGCAGCACCCGGCGCCAGCCGCTCCTGCGCGAAGGCACGCGCCATGTCGCGGATCTGGATCTGTGTCTCGTCGAGCAGCATGGGCTTCTTCCTCAGATTCGCTCGAAAGCCATGGCTGTCGCCTCGCCACCGCCGAGACAGAGAGAGGCCATGCCGCGCTTCAAATCGTGGCGCTGCATCGCCGCCAGCAGGGTGACGATGATGCGCGCGCCGGAGGCGCCGATCGGATGGCCGAGCGCGCAGGCGCCGCCATGGATATTGACCTTCTCAGCCGGCAGGCCGAGATCGTGCATGGCCGCCATCGGCACGACGGCGAAGGCCTCGTTGATCTCGAAGAGATCGACGTCGCCAAGCACCCAACCGGTCCGCTGCGAGAGCTTGCGAAGCGCGCCGACAGGTGCGGTGGTGAACAAGCGCGGTGCCTGCGAATGCGTTGCGTGCCCCGCAATCACGGCAATCGGCGAAAGCCCGCGCCGTTCGGCTTCCGAGCGGCGCATCAGCAGCAGTGCTGCGGCGCCATCCGAGATCGAGGCGGAACTTGCCGCGGTCACCGTTCCGTCGTCGCGAAAAGCTGGCTTCAGCGAGGGAATACGCGCCGGATCGGCCTTACCCGGTTGTTCGTCGCGATGGACGTCGCGGCTCGCCTTTCCCGACTTCACCTCCACCGTCACCGTCTCGGCATCGAAGAGCCCGCCATCGACGGCCCGCTTCGCCTTGTCGAGAGAGGAAACGGCATAAGCGTCCTGCGCCGCGCGGGTGAATTGATAGGCTTCGGCACATTCCTCGGCAAAAGTGCCCATCGACCGGCCCTTGTCGTAGGCGTCCTCGAGCCCATCGAGAAACATATGATCGAGGATCGTGCCGTGCCCCATGCGATAGCCGCTTCTGGCGCGCTTCAGTAGATAGGGAGCATTGGTCATGCTCTCCATTCCGCCCGCGATGACAACGTTCTGGCTCCCGGAGACAATCTCGTCGTGACCGACCATCGCCGCCTTCATGCCCGAGCCGCAGACCTTGTTGACAGTCACCGCGCCGCAGGCATAGGGCAGACCGGCGCCAAGTGCGGCCTGGCGGGCCGGCGCCTGCCCCTGCCCGGCAGGTAGCACACAGCCCATCAGCGCCTCGCCGATATCGTCTGGCTGTACGCCGCCGCGCGCGATCGCGGCACGGATGGCCGCCGAGCCAAGCTCGCTGGCGCTGACATCCTTGAAGTCGCCCTGAAAGGCACCCATCGGCGTGCGCGCCATGCTGACGACGACGACCGGATCATCGGATTTCATGAGAAGGGCTCCTCCCTGCCTGAACTCATGCATAGCGCGCCGCCCGCCGGGCGGCGCTTCGTTCAACATATCGCTCTTCGAAACAAATGCCATTGCATCGTGCAGAGATGTCGCAAAAGAGCCAGCGGGTTCGCGTCTCGAATAGACAAGCCCCTTGGCGGATCGCTACATCTTATTGTCGTGGATCGACTGTAGTGCCGTTTCGGCCTGTACTAGATTCGGCGCACCAAGATTCAAGGGTTCAAGTGATGGCGGAATTTCCAAGCAAGGCTAAAGTCGTAATCATCGGTCTCGGCGGCATCGTCGGCGCCTCGATCGCTCATCACCTGATCGAGCGCGGCTGGGACGACATCGTCGGCATCGACAAGTCAGGCATCCCGACCGATATCGGATCGACGGCACACGCCTCCGACTTCTGTTACACCACCAGCCACGACTATCTCAGCGTCTGGACCACGCAATATTCGATCGATTTCTACGAGAAGATGGGCCACTACGCCCGTATCGGCGGTCTGGAAGTTGCCCGCACCGGCGACGACACCTGGATGGAAGAGATCAAGCGCAAGCTGAGCTCCGCCAAGGCCTTCGGCACCAACGCCCGCTACGTCTCGCCCGCCGAGATCAAGGAAATGTTCCCGCTGATCGAGGAAGATCAGGTTCAGGGCGGCATGTTCGATCCGGATGCCGGCCTCGTCATCCCGCGCTCGCAGACTGTTGCCGGCAAGCTGGTCGATGCGGCCGAAAAGTCCGGCAAGCTGAAGATGTTCGGCAATACGCCGGCGAAGTCGCTGATCGTTGAGGGCGGTCGCATCAAGGGCGTCGTCACCCATCGCGGCACGATCATGGCCGATCACGTCATCGTCTGCGCCGGCCTCTGGGGCCGCCTGATCGCTGAAATGGTCGGTGAAGACCTGCCGGTGATGCCGGTCGATCACCCGCTGACCTTTTTCGGCCCCTATAACGAATTCGAAGGCACCGGCAAGGAAATCGGCTTCCCGCTGCTGCGCGACCAGGGCAACTCCGCCTATATGCGCGACACCGGCGACCCCGCGACCACAGAAGGCGGCCAGATCGAGTGGGGCTATTACGAGACCACCAATCCGCGCATGTGCCATCCGCGCGACCTGCTCGAAAAGCACGAAGCGCGCCTGTCGCCGTCGCAACGCGACCTTGAGATGGCGCAGATCATCGAGCCGCTCGAGCGCGCCATGGAGCTGACGCCGATCCTGGGCGAGCTCGGCTACAACGAAGGCCACTCCTTCAATGGCCTGTTGCAGGTTTCGGCCGGCGGCGGCGCCTCCTGCGGCGAGAGCCAGAAGGTCCGCGGCCTCTGGTATTGCGTCGCTATCTGGGTCAAGGACGGCCCGGGCTACGGCAAGCTGATCGCCGACTGGATGACCGATGGCCGCACCGAGATCGACCACAACTCGATCGATTACGCCCGCTTCTATCCGCATCAACTGACGGAAGACTTCATCGAAGGCCGCTGCTACGAAGCCGCCCAGAAGATCTACTTCCCGGCCGTTCACACCCGCGAACCCTATGCCTCCGGCCGCAACGCCAAGCGCTCGCCCTTTTACGAGCGCGAAAAGGAACTCGGCGGCTACTTCATGGAGCTTGGCGGCTGGGAGCGTGCGCACGGCTACGCCGCCAATGAGCACCTTCTGGAAAAGTATGGCGACCGCATTCCGGTCCGCGAAAACGAATGGGACAGCCGCCATTTCTGGCGCGTCTCGAATGCCGAGCATCTGGCGATGAGCGAGGATTGCGGCATCGTCAATCTCAGCCATTTTCACATGGTCGATATCGAAGGGCCTGATCATGTCGAGCTTCTCGAATGGCTCTGCGCCGCCAAGATCGGTGGCGACGCCAATATCGGCAAGGGCATCTACACCCACTTCCTCGACGATGAAGGCATGGTTCGCGCCGACTTCACCGTCATCCGCATGGCCGATCGCTGCCGCCTGATCAACGGCGCCGATGCCGGCCCGCGCGACTTCCACTACATGAAGCGCGTCGCTCAGGACCGCGGCCTCGATGTCACCATCACCGACGTCGCGGAGAAGTACATCACCGTCGGCATCTGGGGCCCGAATGCCCGCGAGACGCTGAAGAAGGTGGTTGCCGATCCTTCGGGCCTCGATGCCGAAAACTTCGCCTTTGCCGCCATCAAGCCGATCGAAATCGCCGGCAAGACGGTGACGGCCTTCCGCATCTCCTATGTCGGCGAGCAGGGTTGGGAACTGCACATGAAATACGAGGACGGTCTTGCCGTCTGGGATGCCCTCCGCTCGACAGGCGTCATGGCCTTCGGCGTCGAAACCTATGCAAACTCGCGCCGCATGGAAAAGAGCCTGCGCCTGCAGAATGCCGACCTTCTGACCCAGTACAACCTGATCGAAAGCGATCTGGCGCGTCCGAAGGTCAAGGAAGCCGATTTCCGCGGCAAGGCCAAACACCTGGAATACAAGGCCCGCGAACACCAGCCGGCGATACTCTGCACGCTGGTGATGACCGAGAATACCGACAAGTCGGGCGTCAAGCGCTATCCGGTCGGCTCCATGCCGGTCATGGATCCGGACACCGGTGCCGTGCTGATCGACGAACTCGGCCGCCGCTCCTACACGACCTCGGTCGCCTTCGGCCCGACGATCGGCAAGAACATCGCGCTCGCCTACCTGCCCTGGGAATATTGCCAAGTCGGGCGCAAGCTGAATGTCGAATATTTCGCCGAAACCTATCCGGTCGAAGTGGCTGGCGTCGGATACAAGCCGCTCTATGACGCCGAGAACCTGAAGCCACGCAGCTAACAGCGGCGCATTTTCAGGCAGAAACCGAACCCGTCGCGTCTCAGCACGCGGCGGGTTTTGCGTTTCGGCATCGGCCCGTTCAGCCGATTGCCGTATGCCCATCCGCGCAGTAATGTATACAGGAATCCGCAACCAGCAGGCCCCTATGTCTTCCAATTCCGATCGCGTCGAAACCGCCACTCTTGCGCTGCGCCGGGCCATCGTCGAACAGGCGCTGAAAGCCGGGACGAAGCTGCCGGAAGATGAGATCGGCAGGCACTTCTCGATGAGCCGGACGCTGGTTCGCGCGGTGCTGGCGAAGCTGCAGACGCAGGGGCTTGTCGATACCTACCACAAGCGCACGGCGACCGTTGCCCAGCCGAGCCTCGAAGAGGCGCGCGATGTGTTTGCCGTGCGCCGGGCGCTCGAACGCGAGGCGATGAAGGCGGTCATCAAGCGCTGGTCGCCGGCCATCGAGAATGCACTCAGAAATCATGTGAGCGAAGAGGAAAAGGCGCATGCCAAGGGTGACGCCCGCCTTTCCACGCGGCTTGCCGGCGAGTTTCACCTGAAGCTCGCAACCCTTTCCGGCAACACCCTTCTCGAACGCTATCTGTTCGAACTCGTCTCGCGGTGTTCGCTGATCCTGGCGATGTACAGCCGCCCGCATTCCAGCGAATGCGCCATCAGTGAACATTCCGCCCTGATCGCCGCTTTGAAGACCGGCGATGCTGCAGCGGCCGAACGCCTGATGAACGAGCATCTGATCTCGGTCGAGACCCGGGCGCTGATTGTGGACGAGAGTGACGACCGTCCGGATCTCGGCAGCATTCTTGCGCGCTACAGCGGCGACATCAGCTCTTAAGCCGCTGCCGCTTCTGTAATCATGTATACATGATTTTGCCTTTTCTGTAGACATGTTGTAGAGGCTGCATCCAGACTTAATGCAGGCCATGCCCTGCGAAGCTGCGTCATTCGCGCGCGCACTGCATCTGGCACCCGGCTTGCAGGGAGTGGTGCGGCGCTCAAGATCAAGGAAGAACGCGATGGCTGATATCAAAACCGTCTTTACCAACGCCCGGCTGCCGGACGGTTCGCTGAAGAACATTGGCGTCGCCGCCGGCAGGATCGTCTCGCTGGAGCCTGCCGGAAAGGCGGCCAGACCGGTGGAGGCTGTCGATCTCGAAGGCGCCCTCGTCGTGCCCGGCTTTGTCGAAGGTCATATTCATCTCGATACCAGCTTCTATGGCGATGCCTGGATCCCGCATAAGCCCTGCACCAATGGCTTCGATGTCCACCAGCGTGTCGCCTTTCAGGCTGAGAACATGGCGCAGGCCGCGCCGATGGCGGAACGGGCGCGCAACCAGCTCGATCTCTGCATCGCCAATGGCGCGACGGCGATGCGCAGCCATGTCATGGTCGATGGCTCGGTCGGCCTAAGGTCGCTGGAGACCATTCTGAAGGTTCGCGAAGAGTACCGTGATCTGATCGATATCCAGCTCGTCGCCTTCCCGCAGAGCGGCATTTTGAAAAGCCCCGGCACTCCGGAGCTGCTCGATGCCGCCATCGGCCTCGGCGCCGACCTGATCGGCGGCCTCGATCCGGCAAGCTTCGACCGCGACGTCACCGCCCACCTCGCCGTCGTCTTCGGCATTGCCGAAAAGCGCGGCGTCGATATCGATATCCATCTGCATGACGCCGGCACACTCGGACTTTTCACCATCGAGGAAATCTGCGCCCGCACGAGGGCGCTCGGCATGGGCGGCCACGTGACGGTCAGCCACGCTTATGGGCTCGGCGACCTGCAGCAGGACGCGGCGAAGAAGGCTGCCGATCTGATTGTTGCAAGCGGCGTCTCGATCATGACCAATGCGCCGGGCAACCACAATTTTCCGCCGGTCGCGCTGCTGCGCAAGGCAGGCGTGACGGTTTTCAGTGGCAGCGACAACATCCGCGACAGCTGGTGGCCCTATGGCGATGGCGACATGCTGCGCCGTGCCGAGATCATCGGCTACCGCTCCGGCTTCCATACCGACGACGAACTCACCGCCGCCTTCGATGTCGTGACTGCAGCTGGCGCCAAGGCGCTCCGCCTTGAAGGCTACGGGCTTGAGATCGGCGCCAAAGCAGATTTCGTGACACTGGAGGCGCCACACATTCCGCAGGCCGTCGTTAGCGTGCCGAAGGACCGCAAGGTGTTCAAGGCGGGCCGGCTTGTTGCCCAGGGCGGGACGGTGATCCGCTGATGTCGGCCGCAGAACGCCGCCAGAGCCAGAGCGTCAACGCCACATCGCGGACGGCGATGGTGACGGCACCGCACTGGCTTGCGGCGGAGGCGGGAGAAAAGGTTCTGAGGCGCGGCGGCAACGCGATCGAGGCGATCATCGCTGCGGGCGCGGCGTTGTCCGTCGTCTATCCGCATTTCTGCGGCCTTGGCGGCGATGCGATCTGGATAATCGCCGACGCCTCGGGCAAGGCCACGACCTTTCTCGGCATCGGGCAGGCGGCCGAACATCTGCCGGCGCTGACCGATATGACGCTCCGCGGTCCGTTGTCGGCGCTGACCAGCGCCTGTCTGGTCGACAGCTGGGAACACCTGCTCGATCATTCGGGTACGGCATGGGGCGGGCGTGAAACGCTTGCCGCCCTTCTGGACGATGCCATCGCGCTTGCCGAGAACGGCTTTCCTGTCAGCGCTTCGCAGCGCTTCTGGCACCAATTCCGCAAGGGCGAACTGGCGTCGTGGCCCGGATTTTCGGCAATCTTTGCTGAGGACGGCATCCAGCGCCAGCCGGCCCTGGCGGCAACGCTGCGCACCATCGCCGGGAACGGTCCACGCGAATTCTATGAAGGCGCACTCGCCCGCCGTATTGCCTTGGGCCTCGCCGAAGCGGGGTCGCCGGTCAGAGCCAGCGATCTTGCGAGCACCCGGACGATCGCCGGGGAGCCTCTGTCTCTCCCCTACCGCGGCCTGACGCTTCTCGCCCCGCCGCCGCCGACGCAAGGTGTCACGACGCTCGGCATCATGGGCGTGCTTGGCGAGTTCGCGATGGCCGGCTTCGATTATCGGGAGGCCGGTTTCTATCATAATCTCGTCGAGGCGGTGAAACAGGCCTTTCTCGACCGGCCGTCGATCGCCGATCCGCTCTTCGCCGCCATCGACCCTCAGCGGCTGCTGGCGCCCGGGCGGCTGTCGGCAAAAGCCCGGACGATCGACCCCGGCCATGCGATGCCATGGCCGCACCCATACAAGCATGGCGACACGGCGTTCCTGGCTGCCGTCGATGCCGAAGGGCGCAGCGTTTCGATGCTGCAGAGTATCTATTTCGATTGGGGAAGCGGCGTGGTTGCCGGTGACACCGGAATTCTCTGGCAGAACCGCGGCGCGGCTTTCAGCCTCGATCCGGCAAGCCCGAACCATGTGAGACCCGGCAAGCGGCCATTCTATACGCTGAACCCCGGCATGGCGTTGAAAAATGGGCGCCCGCATCTGCTTTATGGCACGCAGGGCGCCGACGGTCAGCCGCAGACGCTGGCGCTGCTGCTGTCGCTGCTCATCGACCATGGGCTCGACCCGCTGGCTGCCCTGTCGCAACCGCGCTTCCTGCTCGGACGAACCTTCTCGGACGCCAGGGACAGTCTGAAGATCGAAGCCAATGCCGGCGCTTCGGTGCTGGAAGGCTTGGGGGCGCTCGGCCATGAGGTCAGCAGCATCGATGCCTTCAGCCAGCT
The DNA here is from genome assembly GCF_056399485.1 of Rhizobium sp. 01N424. Taxonomy (NCBI): domain Bacteria; kingdom Pseudomonadati; phylum Pseudomonadota; class Alphaproteobacteria; order Hyphomicrobiales; family Rhizobiaceae; genus Rhizobium; species Rhizobium sp. 01N424. The sequence goes on along the minus strand of NZ_JBFTRK010000004.1, from coordinate 286,834 downwards.
CGGCGGCCAGGCCGGGATTATCCGCATCGGCGATGACAATGCGATCACCGGCGCGCACGATCCGCGCAGCGATGGCGGGGCGATCGGTTTTTGACGATGAACACGCCCGTTTTCGATCTGCTGATCCGCAATGCGCGCCTCGAGCGTTTCGATATGCCTGTCGATATCGGCATCGCCGGCGAGCGCATCGCCGCGATCGGTGCGAAACTCGTCTGCGAGGCCATCGAGACGACGGATGCTCAGGGCGCCTTTGCCAGCCGTGGCTTTACCGATAGCCACGTTCATCTCGACAAGGCCTGCATCCTCGATCGTTGCAGCATATGCGAGGGAACACTGGCCGAGGCTATCAGTGAGACCGCGAAAGCCAAGGCCGGTTTCACCGAGCAGGACGTCTATGCCCGCGCGGCGCGCGTCGTCGAAAAGGCGATCGTCAACGGCACAATGCGCATGCGCACCTTCGCCGAGATCGATCCGCGCGCCGGCATGCGCTCCTTCGAGGCGATCAAGCAGATCCGCCAAGACTATGCCTTCGCGATCGATATCGAGATCTGCGCCTTCGCACAGGACGGACTGACAAACGAGCCGCGGACGCTTGAAATGCTCGACGCGGCGCTCGCGGATGGAGCCAACCTCGTGGGCGGAGCGCCCTATATCGATCCCGATCCGCGGGGCCAGATCCGGATGATCTTCGATCTGGCGGAGAAGCATGGCACCGCCATCGATTTCCATCTCGATTTCGATCTTTCGCCGGAAAAGACCAATCTGCCTGCGGTCATCGAGGAGACGGTGCGCCGCCGCTATCAGGGCCGCGTCTCGCTCGGCCACATGACCAGCCTCTCCGCGATGGCGCCGGAGGACGTTCAGCTGCTCGCACAGCAATTGAAGACAGCCGGCATTGCCGTTACGGTCCTGCCCTCTACTGATCTCTTCCTGAATGGCCGCGGTCATGACCGGCTTGTGCCGCGCGGCGTTGCACCGGCCCATCTGCTGGCATCCGAAGGGGTGCTGACCTCGATCGCCAACAACAATATCCTCAATCCCTTCACGCCCTATGGCGATGCATCGCTGCTGAGAATGGCCAACCTCTATGCGAATGTCGCGCAGCTTTCGCGGCGCAGCGACATGCAACTGGCCTTCGAGATGATCAGCACCTCGGCAGCGCGGATCATGGGCAGGGATGAGCAGCCGATCGAGATCGGCTCGCCTGCCGATATCATCCTGATCGATTCCATCGACAGGGAACAGGCGATCCGCGAAAACGCCCGCGTCATCTTTGGATGCAAACGCGGGCGCAGGACTTTCGAGGCACCAAGGCCGAGCATCTTGCGGGCTTAAGCCGCCTGCGCTGCCTTCGCCGGAATTTCGACGTCGATCTCCAGCACCGAGACATGCTCGCCGCGGTCGATCTTCACCTGCAGCCGGTCGCCGTCGATTTCCACATGCCTGGCGATCACGGCGAGGATTTCCTCGCGCAGGATCGAGACCAGGTCGGCCCCGGGTGTGATGCGCTCATGGGCGAGCAGAAGCTGCAGCCGCTCGCGGGCAACAGGCGCGGACTTTTTCTTCTGGAAGAAGTTGAACACGTTCATGCTGCCCTCCGTCCGAAGATCTTGCCGAACAGGCCGCGCTTCTCGCCAGGTACCGTAACCGGCACCACTTCGCCTGCCAGGCGGCGGGCGGCTTCGAAATAGGCCTTGGCCGGCGCCGTGTTCTGATCGGCAAGCGTCACCGGCGCACCGATATTGGAAGCACGCAGGACGTCCATGCTCTCCGGAATGATGCCGAGCAGCGGAATCGAGAGGATTTCCAGCACGTCATCGACCTTCAGCATGTCGCCACGCTCGGCGCGGGTCACGTCGTAGCGGGTCAGCAGCAGGTGCTTTTCGATCCGCTCGCCGTTTTCGGCTTTCGCCGTCTTGGAGTCGAGCAGGCCGATGATGCGGTCGGAGTCGCGAACCGAGGAGACCTCGGGGTTGGTGACGACGACGGCGATATCGGCATGGCGCATGGCGAGCGTGGCGCCGCGTTCGATGCCGGCCGGGCTATCGCAGATGATCCAGTCGAAGTTGCGCTTCAGATCGTTGATCACCTGCTCGACACCCTCGGCGGTCAGGCAATCCTTGTCGCGCGTCTGCGAGGCCGGCAGCAGGAACAGCGTTTCCAGCCGCTTGTCGCGGATCAGCGCCTGCGAGAGCTTGGCATCGCCCTGGATGACGTTGACCAGATCGTAGACGACCCGGCGTTCGGCACCCATGACGAGATCGAGATTGCGCAGGCCGACGTCGAAATCGACGACGACGACCTTTTCGTTGCGCTGCGCCAGAGCGGCGCCGAGTGCGGCCGTAGAGGTCGTCTTGCCAACGCCACCCTTACCCGAGGTAACAACTATGACTTTACCCATATCCCCTCTCCTGTCCTAAACCATTCGTCCGTTAAATCAGCCGCGATGCAAGGATCGCGTCGTTTTCGAGCCAGAGCTGCGCAGGCTGGCCGCGCAGTTCGGCAGGCAGATCGTCTGCCGTCTTGTAGATGCCGTCGATCGCCAGCAATTCCGCTTCCAGCTTTCGGCAGAAAATCCGGGCCGACGAGTTGCCGACCGAACCTGCCAGCGCCCGGCCGCGAAGCGCGCCGTAGATATGGATGGAGCCGCCGGCGATAATCTCGGCGCCCGAAGCGACCGATCCGATGATCGTCACGTCGCCTTCCGGGAAGATGATCGACTGGCCCGAGCGCACCGGCTCGTGCAGAACCATCGATGACAACGTGGCGCGTGTTACCTGAACGGGCGCGGTGGCCTGCACCTGCGCCTCGGCCTTCGGCGCCGGCTCCTTCGCCTGCGGCACGTCGGCGACGTCGACATCGGGTGCCGGGCGACCGCCGCTCATGCCCGGCGGCATGGTGGCGTCGAGCTGCGATGGCCGCGCTCCTTCGATGCCCATGATCCGGACGCCGCGTTCGCCAAGCGAAGCGATCATCGACTTCAGCTGAGCCCGGTCCGCCTGGAGATCGGCGACATCGAGGACAACCGGCCTTCCCAGGAAAAAGCCTGCCGAACGCTTGGCCAGATCGTCGAGCCGGACCAGCCATTCATCGAAGGGCAGATCGGGCGTCAAAACGACCGCCAGGAACGAACGGCCTTTGATACGGATGGAGCGCGCGTCGGTTAACACATTAGCAATCTTGGTTAATTTTTGATTGCTTCGGTGTAGCTGCTTCGTGGTTAACAAATAGTTAACGCGCGGCCCCGGCCGCAACGTTCAGTTAACGGCCGGGGACATTTGCACGGCGCCGTGGCAGGGCCGCCACAGGGCTATTTTACCTCGACGGCAAGGTCCTCGACATCGGGTGCGGTCTTCACCAGACCCATCTCCTGCATGAAGGCCCCGAACCGCTGGTAGCGGGCGGTATCGAGCGCCGCGGGACGCTTGGCGAAACGCGGCAGCGTATCGAAGAAGGCCGTGCGGTTCAGTTCGTCGTCGAGAGCAGGATAGGCCTTGACGAACAGCTGCCAGGCTTCCTCGGGATGATTGGTGATGAAGATCGAGGCCTGTTCGACGGCCGCGAGGAAACGTGGCAGCCGCGGATCGGCGATCGAATCGCGATGGGTGACGAAGATCAGCTCGTCATAGGGCGGCACGCCGTTTTCTTCTGGAAAGAATGCCTTGCCCTCATGGCCTTCAAGCTTCATCTGCGTCAGCTCGAAATTGCGGAAGCCGCCGACATTGGCATCGACCTTGCCGGCGATCAGCGATGGCGACAGGGCGAAATTGACGTTGACCAGCTCGACGTCTTCTTTCGTGAGACCGGCGTTTTCCAGCATCCGCTTCAGCATCGCGTCTTCGAAGCCGGTGACGGAAAAGCCGACCTTCTTGCCCTTCAAATCGGCAAGACTCTTGATCGGCCCGTCCGCAAGCACGGTGACGGTGTTGAGCGGCGTCTCGACCAGCGTGCCGACGCGCACCAGCGGCAATCCGGCTTCGTGGTCGAGGTAGAGGTTGGGCTGGTAATGGATGCCAATATCAGCCTGCTTGGCGGAAATCAGACGCGGCACCGCCGAGGGATCGGCCGGCGGGATGAGCTCGACATCCAGCCCTTGCGCTGCAAACAGGCCCTTCTGCCCGGCGATGACAAGCGGTGCGTGGTCGGGGTTGACGAACCATTCCAGCATCACTGTCAGCTTGTCATTGGCAAGCGACGGCGAAGCGAGCGCCACAAGGGCAAGGAAGGTGGCGGATATCAGACGCAGCATGTTGGCTCCATGAATGTGCAGTTTGAAAATCGTTCAGCGCGTGGTTGCCCATGGTGTCCAGCCGGAGGTGAGCCTGTCGACCACCACCCGGCAGATCAGCGTCATCGCTGCCAGCACTGCCATGGCGGCAAAGACCATGTCGGTCTGCATGCGCGCATTGGCCTGGACCATGACGAAGCCGAGGCCTGCCGACGCGCCGACCCATTCGCCGATCACGGCGCCGAGCGGCGCCAGCGGGGCGGCGATCCTCAAGCCTGAAACGAGGGCGGGAACCGCAAGCGGCATCCGGATGCGGACCAGCGTCTGCCAGTGGCTGGCATTTGTCAGCGACACGGCATCGAGGATATCGCGCTCGGTCCGGCGCAGCCCGTCGGCGAAAGCCGAAGCGACGGGAAAGAAGATGATGATCGTTGCCATGGCGACCTTGGAGGCCATGCCGAAGCCGAGCCAAATGACCAGGATCGGCGCCAGCACAAAGACCGGGAAGGCCTGCAGGATCAGCACCAGCGGCCAGACCAGCGCACCGGCGGCCGGAAAGGCCGACAGCACGAAGGCCGCCGCCGCACCCGAGATTGCTCCGCAGAGGAATCCCAGCACGATTTCGAGCGCCGTCGTCAGGCTCTGCTCCAGCAGGAACAGCGGCTGCCGCACAAAGACCGAAGCGACCGAAAGCGGCGAAGGCAGGATGAAATGCGCCGGCGCAAACAGCCAGATGACCGCCTGCCAGATCGCAAGCAGCAAGACTGCACCATAGAGAGCGTTGAGAGGGCGCATCCTTCAGGTGTCAGTGGAAACTGAGGAGCGTGAGCGCGGCAGAACAGACATGGCGAAGCGACCTCCAGACGGCAATGGAGATCCAGGCAAAGCGAAGACGAAGGGAGATACCGGGGCATCTTGTTCCGTTCCTACGCCGGCATGACCCGGATCAGGTTCAAGGGTCCAGCTCAGCGCCATCTCAGCATCGTCAGATGCTCCCCTCGGAATGGGCGGGAAACTGTCGCGTTTTCAAAGGACTGTCAATGGTGGATCCGCCGCCTGCGCAGCGCGCAGGCATTTGTGATCGAAAGGGCTAGAGACTTTTGGCCCGGGGCTACCTATCTAACAGTCATGCAATTTAGGGAGACCGAATATGAAATTCGCTATTCTCACCGTTCTTGCTGCTTCGCTGGCGGGAATATCAGCCCAGGCCGCGGACCTGACACCACCGCCTGCGCCGGTCGAACCGGAGGCGATAACGCCGGTTTTCACCTGGTCTGGCCCGTATATCGGTGCCGAGGGTGGCTATAGCTGGACGACATTCGATCCTGACGGTGCATCCAATGTCGACGCCAACGGCGGGATCCTGGGCGGCTTTGCCGGCTACAACTACCAGTTCGACAATAACTGGGTGATCGGCGTCGAAGGCGATGTCCTCCATAACTGGAACGAAGAGGACACGGCCTTTGGCTCCGTCGAGACGACATGGCAGGGTTCGGTCCGCGCCCGCGTCGGCTATGCCTTCGACAACGCCCTGCTCTACGGAACGGCCGGCTGGGCGATCGCGCGGGCAGAAGGTCATCCGACCGGGGCTTCCGATGTGTCCGACACGCTGAACGGCTGGACGATCGGCGCCGGTATCGACTACGCCTTCACCCAGAACATCTTTGCCCGCGGCGAATATCGCTATACCGACTACGGCAGCGGCAACTTCGGCGGTGCGGCGGGCGGTGATTTCGATCTGAACCAGAACACGATCATGATCGGCGTCGGCGTCAAGTTCTGAGGGGATGGTATGAAATGCGCGATCGCGGACGGCACGCCTTCACCCGGCGTGACGCGAAGCTAGCCGTTTTCCAAAAGTCCCCCCCTACGTGTTCCAACATCCCCGTGGAAAACCGGAACACCGTGTTGCACTAAATTAGGACTTCGACAAAAGTCATTCCTCATGATGAGGAATGCTCACAATGCTGTCGGGTCTCGGGACAATCACCATTACGGACGAGAATTACAGCGAGCACGTGGCCTTCGAACTTGGTGAGCGTGACGGCCTGCTGTTTGGCGGCGAGGAGATTCTGCGGCGGGCGCAGCGCGCCAAGAAAGTATTTCTCTTCCTGCTGACATCGCGGCGCGAGTTGCGCATCCGCATTGCCAATGTCGAGCATTCCTGCGCCAATTTCGTCGTCATCAGCGAACCGCTTCCTGCCACCTGAGAGCGCGGGAAAAGGCCACGAGCGGGTCAGCGCTGCGTGGCCTTCATGACGCTGCCCGTGAGGCGAGCCGCGCCTCAGTTCAGATGTTCGAAATCAGCCATGTTCTTCTCCGTCACCAGCTGGAACGGGATCCAGACCTCGCGGTCGATTTTTTCACCCTTGATCGCCTTCAAAGCCGCATCGATCGAACCCTTGCCCTGACCCTTCGCATCCTGGAAGACCGTGACCTTCAGGTCGCCCGCCTTCATCGCCTGCAGGGCTTCCGGCGTGGCGTCGATACCGGCGACGATGATCTTGTCCGTGGATGCGCCACCATTCTTCAATGCGGAGATGGCGCCGAGTGCCATCTCGTCGTTGTTGGCAAGAACGGCATCGAACTCCAAGCCCGATGTCAGCCAGTTGGAGACCAGATCGGCGCCGTTGACGCGGCTCCAGTTACCGACCTGCTCCTGAGCGACCTTCAGGCCGCTGCATTCGGGCGTCGCGATGACGTCATGGACGTCCTGAGTGCGTTGACGCGCGGCCTGGCTCGTCAGGTCGCCGATCATGACGACGACATTGCCCTTGCCGCCCAGAATGCGACAGACTTCCTTGGTCTGCAGCGTGCCGGATTCGGCCTCGTTGGAACCAACGAAAGCCTGCTGCTTGCCGAGCGTCGAAAGATCGGTCGGCTGAACGTTGACATAGATCAGCGGGATGCCGGCATCCTCGGCGACCTTGCTGAGAGCCGGCGTGCCATCTGAATCGACGGGATCGACGATGATGGCCGAGACGCCGCCGGCAGCGAAATTCTTGACCTGGTCGAGCTGCTTGTTGACGTCCGTCGTCGCATCCTCGATCTGCAGCTCGACACCGACGGACTTGGCATAATCCTGCATGCCGTTGACGATCAGCGTCTGAAAATTGTTGGTGAGCGTCCCCATCGAAACACCGATGCGATCGGCCGCGTGCGCCTGCATAGCAAGCACCAGGGCAACCGCGCTGGTGGTCAGCAATTTCAGCATGTTCTCTCCTCCCAGAGATAAGGCGGCGCCAGCCGGCCGCACGAAAACGTTAGCCGGGGAAGATCGCGCAGTCCGTGGAAAAATTGATGAAAATCCCTCATTTGCAGGGATCCGGACAGCAAAAAGGCCCGGCGGAGAAGCCGGGCCTGCGGGTTGCTTGGGAAGATCAGCCAGCCTGCCGTTCGCGGCGCGCCTTCTTTTCGGCCCGGCGTCTGGCCTGCTCCATGAACCGCTTGTCCATGCGCTCCTGCGCTTCGGATGAACCGTCGTGGAAAGTGCCGAACCACTTGTCGAGCGGGATCACGCCATCGGCGTAGTTGCACTCGAAATACTTGTGGTGAAGGTAGTGGTCGTAGCTGTGCGTATCGATGGCGCTTTCCTCGCCGACGACGATCTTGTCGAAACCGGCATGGCCGGGCGCCGGTGCGAGGCCGGCATGCGCCAGATGGAAGATCGCATGAACCGGGTTCGACGGAACGATCCAATGGATCAGCACGCCGGAGAAATACAGCAGGTGCTCGATCGGGTGCATGGCAAGACCTGACCAGGGGCCGGGATTGACGTTGTTATGATGCAGCTTGTGGACGGCATGATAGAGCGGCGGCCAGTGGATCAGCCGGTGGACCAGATAGAAATGCAGGTCGCGGAATGTAGGGATCAAGAGCATCACCACGGCGTAGTAAACCGGATGCTCGGCGAATGAGACATAGGGAATGATGCCATTGGCGAAGGCCCACAGCGTCAGCACCTCGAAAGCCGTCCAGAGCGGCACGGCGCTGGCGAAAGTCCAGATGACATTATCGACCGTCTGATTGCCGAACAGGAAGGCGTCGTTGCCGACGGAGGGCCATTTGGCATTGAATTTGAAGCTCGTCCCCTGCTTCTTCTGCATGTAGAGGCGCAGGTGGAACGCGCCGAAGAAGACGAAGACGATTGCGGCGTTGCGCACCAGCAGATAGGCAATCCAGCCGATCGAGAAGGTCTTTGCGGTCTCGAGCGACGGCGTTGCATAGAGCCAGAGCAGCGTGCCGATCGCCGCATAGAGCACGTTCCACGGCATCAGGTAGCCCGGATAGCCGAACACCCATTTCAGGAAACGGAGCGGCTGCACCGGCCAGATGAAGACTGGCGGATACTGAATAAGCTTGGAAGGCGCCCAGTCGCCACGTTTGTTGCGCTTTCCGTAAAGTGTGTCGTCCATCTGATATCCTCCAACTCGTGCCGGAAAATTACCGCAGCAACAGTGCCGTTTCCCATCGCTGTCTTGATGTGTTTTGATCAACTGAGCGATTTCGCCAGAGGCGCTGCAATGCTTGACTGTCGAGCGGAGTTTTGGGGAGGTTTTGATGAAAAAGACGACACTGCAGGATGTCGCCACAGAGGCCCGGCTTGGCATCGCCACCGTCGAGCGCGTCATCAACGGCCGCGGCGGCGTCACCGAGAAGACGGCAGAAAAGGTGATCCGTGCGGCCAAGAAACTTGGCTACGGCGAGCGCTCGACGGAAACGCATCGCGGCGCCATCCGCATCGAGGTCATTCTGGTGCGCCCTGAAACCAGCTTCTTCGCCCGGTTGAACCAGGCCTTCGAGCGCATTGCCGCCTCGCTTGACCGCGCCGTCATCCTGCACCGCACCTTCATCAAGGAAAGCGATCCGATCGGCATGGCCCATCACATCGCCAATCCGAGCTTCCGCCGCTCCGGGCTGATCATCTGCGCGCAGGACCACCCGAAGGTCATCGAGAGCCTGCGGCGGGTGCGTGCCGCGGGCGTCGAGGTTGCCCAGGTCGTCACCCGCTGCGACGACCCCGAGGTCCCCTATCTTGGCATCGACAATTATGCCGCCGGGCGCAGCGCCGCCTATTACATGTCCGGCATGCTGGCGGCCCGGCGCGGAAACTTCGCCGCGATCTGTCATAGCGGCGCCTATTCGAACCACCGCCAGCGCATCCAGGGCTTTTCCGATTACGTCACCGAGAAGGGCGCCAATGGCCACGCGGTATCGCTGGTGATGATGGGACGCGACGATGATCTGCAATGCGCGGAACTGCTCGGCGAGGCGCTGCGCCGCGATCCTGAAATCATCGGCGTCTATTCGGCCGGCGGCGGCGACGAAGGTGTCGCCATCGTCCTGCAGCAATGGGCCAGGCAGCGTGATATCTTCTGGGTCGGTCATGAGCTCACCGAGAAGAAGAAGCGCTATCTGGAAACCGGCCTGCTGGATATCTGTCTCGACCAGGCGCCCGAAGTGCAGGCGCGGCGCTCCGTCGATCTCATCCTGCGCAAGCTCGACATCATCCGCACCGAGGTCATCACCGATCCGGTGCGCTTCATGACGGTCAGTGCCCAGAACCTCTAACCAACGACGAGGCCACCGATGCAATCCCTCACCGTCTTCCAATCCCTGTGGGCCATGGAGCTTCGAAGCGCACTCACCCCGGAGCGCCCGCTCGAGGAGAATATCGACCTGATATCCGAGGCCGGTTTCGACGGCGTGAGCGCCCACTGGTATGACCGCACCTATGTCCGGCCACTTGCCGCTTTGCTGAAGGACCACGGCTTGAAGGCGGAGGGGCAATGCTTTCCGAAGACGATCGACGAGCTGAAACCGGCGCTGGAAAATGCCGCAGAATTTGATGTCTCGCATCTTTGCCTGCAGCCGGACGTCCGGCTGCGCCGGATCGAGGATTGCCTGCCGCTGCTGGAGGGCTGGCATCGGCTTTCCGAGGAGGCTGGCATTCCGGTCTTTATCGAGACGCATCGCGACCGGATGACCACCGACCTGTTCTTCACCCTCGACCTGATGGACCGGCTTCCGGATCTGAAACTGCTCGGCGATCTCTCGCATTTTCTTGTTGGCCGCGAGTTCGCCTGGCCGGTCTCCGATGAGAACCACGAACTGATGCAGCGCGTTCTCGACAGCTCCTGGGCCTTTCATGGCCGCGTTGCCTCGCGCGAGCAGGTGCAGATCGAGATCTCCTTCCCGCATCACCGGCCGTGGGTCGATCTGTTCATGGGCTGGTGGGATTACGGTTTCCGCAGCTGGCGGCAGCGGGCAGGCGCCAACGACGCCCTCGCCTTCACCTGCGAGCTCGGCCCGAAACCCTATGCCATCACCGGCCGCGACGGCGAAGACAGCACCGACCGCTGGCAGGAGGCGCTGCTTCTGAAGGACGAGATCCGGGCGCTCTGGGCCCGGACTGCCGCGTAATCAGTAGAAATCGGGTTTTTCGGGTCGCGGGACCGCCACCCGCTCGCCCGATTTCCATGCCTGAAGACAGGCCTTGGTGACCTGCATCGCCATGAAGCCGTCCCAGGCGCTGGCGCCGGTCGGCTGCCCGGTGAGTATCCCGGACGTCCAGGCTTCCAGCTGTGCTCGGTAGGCCTGCCGGAACCTCGGCCGCCAATCAGGCGGGGTCCGGAAACCGTCATGGCCCTTTGCACGAAGCGTCGTATGCGGCGACGGATCCAGCGATACCGTTCCGTCCTCGCAGACGAGCTCGGCGCGGACGTCATATCCGTATTGGGCGTCGGTGAAGACCTCGATGTCGATCACGACGCCAGATGCCGTCTGCAACAGGATGAATTGCGGCTGGCGGTTCGGCGCATTCCGCGTCGGCGGCGGGCTGGTGACGAAGGCCGAGGCAATCTCTTCGTCCAGCAGGAAGCGGGCAATATCGAATTCGTGGCCTGCAGAATTGGCAATCACCAGATCCGAGGTCAGATAATCGGGCGCCACCGCGTTGCGGTGGATGCAGTGGAGAAACAGCGCATGGCCGAGTTCGCCCGATTGCAGCGTATGCTTCATCTCGCGATAGCCGGGATCGAAGCGGCGCATGAAACCGACCTGCACCAGACGGCGCCCGGCATTGGTTTCGGCACTGATGATCGCCTCGGCATCCTCGATGCCGGCCGCAAGCGGCTTTTCCACCAGCACCGGCTTGCCGGCGGCAATCGCCTTCAGCGCCAGCGCAGCGTGCGTTTCATCGGGCGAACAGACCATGACGGCGTCGACATCCGGGTCGGCGATCAGCTCATCCGCACCGGCAAAAACACGAGCACCAGAGGCCTCGCCAACGGCGATCGCGCGCTCCCGGCTGAAGTCCTGCACAGCGATGAGCCGCGCATTGGCGACACCTTCCGCAAGGATCGCCGCATGGTCGCTCCCCATCACGCCGGTGCCGATGATACCGATCTTGACCTCTGCCATTGATGTTCCTTTCGGGATTCCGCTTTCGGTGATCCAAGCTAAGCGCGCGGCAACAGTGATTTCAAGTTCACCGACGGCTGCGAAAGGTCTGCGGCATCGGGTTTTGCCCGCTTGGCGATCAGCATCTCGGCGAGGCGGATATCCTTGGCGATGCGGTTGCCTGGTCCAAAGCCACTGGCGGCCAGCAGGCGCCCGTCCTCCGCGAGGTGGAAGAGAATGAATGTCCCGGGCTCGATTTCCCGGCGCACGCTTGTGACCGCGCCGTCGGCGAGACCGGCGATCTGCAGCGTGCAATCATATTGATCCGACCAGAACCACGGGACGGCCTCGTAGGCGCTGACCGCGCCCAGCATGCCGGCGGCCGCGTGCGCGCCCTGATCCTGCGCATTGCGCCAGGCCTCCAGCCGGATTCGCTTGGCCTCATACGGAAAGGAACAGCAATCCCCGGCCGCAAAAATTGCCGGATCCGAGGTTTGCAGGCTCGCATCGACGGCAATGCCGTTGTCGACGGTGAGACCGGCCTTCACAGCCAGTTCGGCGCGAGGCTGAGCGCCAATGCCCACCACCAGCGTACCGGCTTTCAGGATTTCACCGGTGCGGAGGGCCAGGACGACACCATCGCTGTCACCGGAGAGCCGCTCGATACCGGCGCCGCACACGATCCGCACGCCGTTGCCTTCATGAAGCGCCTGGACCTTTGCGGCAATTTCCTCAGGCACGCCCCGCATCAGAATGCGCGGCAATGCCTCGATGACGGTGACCTCAAGCCCGCGCTGGCGGGCAGCTGCCGCCAATTCCAGGCCGATAAAGCCCGCGCCGATGATCGCGACGTGGCCGCCCGCCGTCAGACGCGCGGCAAGGCCCGCCGCATCGTCATGGGTTCGCAGATAGAAGACATGGTCGAGCCCCTCCGCCGCGGGCAGGCGCCGCGGGGCCGCACCAGTCGCGATCAGCAGCCTGTCGTAAGGAATTTGCCGGCCGCGTGCCAATTCGACGGTGCGGCGCTCGCGATCGATCGCGGTGGCGGCATCGCCAGCGACCACGACGATACCGCGTTCGTCATATTGCTGCTGCCCCGCGATAAAAGGCGGCTCGGCGCCATCAGGCGCCAGCATATGCTGCTTGGAAAGCGGCGGCCGCTCGTAAGGCAGATGCCGCTCGTCGCCAATAAGCGTGATCGATCCGTCGAAGCCCCGATCGCGAAGCGCGAAGGCCGCGCGCGCGCCGCACTGGCCGCCGCCGATGATGACGAAATGCTGCATCGGCCTCACTCCAGCCCGAGAAACACAGCACCGTCTTCGACCTTGACCGGATAGGTGCGGAGATTGACGCAGACAGGCGCACCCCTCGCCTCGCCGGTGCGATAGTCGAAGCGCCCGTTGTGTTTTGGACATTCGACGATGTGGTCCATGACCAGACCATCGGCGAGATGGACCTTCTCGTGGGTACACATCCCATCCGTCGCATAGAAGCTGTCATCGGGGCTGCGGTAGACGGCGAAGGTCTTTCCGCCGTGATCAAAACGGATCACGTCCTCGTTCTCGACATCATCGATCTCGCAGGCTTTCACCCAGTTGCTCATCCGATCCTCCCGAATACATCGCGTTTGATCAGAACCTAGGCGATCGGCCGGAAAATCGCGGTCAGATTCTTGATCAAAACCCATCAATTCGAACGGCGGGGATACCATCTCGACAGGACCAAAACAGCATGTCGGAGCTATTTATGAAAACCATTTGACTAAATAAAAACTCGGTGCCAAGCTGACGGCATTCTGAGGGCTGTGGCATGACATTGCGTGGTACCAATCAGGAATCAGGGCGTCCGTATAACCGGCGTATCGTTCTCGAAGCGATCCGGTTGAACGGCCCGGTGACGCGCGCAGACATCGCCAAGCGCGTCAGCCTGACGGTGCAGACAGTCTCCACCATCGTCCGTGAACTCGAAGAGCAGGGCTACATCCTCTCGGTCCGTGAGGAGCCGAAAGGGCGCGGCATTCCGCCATCGGTGCTGACGATCAATCCGCAGGGCGGCTATGTCGCCGGCATCCATCTGACCCCGCTCGGCATCGACGCGGCACTGGTCGATCTCAACGGCAATATCGTCGAAAGCGCCTATCGCACCGCGCCGAACGTCGCGCCCGATCTTGCTTTCCAGCTGATCGGCGAGCTGGTCTCAGAACTTCGCGCCGGCGGCAGCAAGCGCATCCTGGGGGCCGGCATGGCGCTGCCGGGTCCCTTCGGCGTCGACTCCATGAGCTTCATCGGTGCGACCACCATGGCAGGCTGGAAAGACGTGCCGCTCAAGGAGCGGCTGGCGGAAGCCGCCGATCTTCCTGCTTTCATCGACACGGACATGGCCTGTGCGGCACTCGGCGAACAGCTCTATGGAATTGGCTCGCAATTCTCCAACTACTATTATCTCTATTTCGGCGTCGGCCTCGGCGGCGCCATGGTTCATGACGGGGCCGTGATGCGCGGCGGCTGGGGCAATGCCGGCGAAATCGGCCATATCCCGGCGGTACCGGATGGCGAGCCCTGCCCTTGCGGCAACAGCGGCTGCCTCGAACGCTATCTTTCTCTCGACGCCTTCAATCGCCGCGGCGTCTCGCAGCAGATGTGGGCCGAGGAAATCCGGCCGATCTTCCACAACGCCGTCCGCACCATCGAAAACCTGCTCGACCCGCAGACGATCGTGCTCGGCGGACTGGCGCCCCCCGACCTCATCGAAAAGCTGGTGGCCTCGGCCGGCCTGCCGAATTCCGTCGCCGCCCGCAATGATCGAAAGCATCCGCGGCTGGTCATGGCGAGCGATTGCCAGAACTCGGTGCTCCGCGGCGCGGCAGCGCTTGCCGTCTCCAGCCTGCTGTCGCCGCGCTTCGGCCAGATGTTTTCCACCCCCGACGAGAAAGGGATCGCCGCATGAGCGAACCGCTGCTGGTGCTCGACAATATCCGCAAGAATTTCGGCGCCATCGAAGCGCTGAAGGGCGTCAGCTTCTCGATCGGCAAGGGCGAGGTCGTGGCGCTGCTGGGCGATAATGGCGCCGGCAAGTCGACGCTGGTGAAGATCATTTCCGGCGGGCTGGAACCATCCTCCGGCCGCATGCTGTTCGAGGGTCGCGACTATGTGGCCAAGACCCCGGCCGAGGCAAAGGCCGCCGGTGTCGAGACGGTCTATCAGGACCTGTCGCTTGCCACCAATGTCGATGTCGTCGCCAATTTCTTCATGGGCCGCGAAATCACCCGCAAGGTCCTCGGCATTCCATTCCTCGACGAGCGGGCGATGGAGAAAGTCGTCGGCGATGCGCTTGCCAATGCCGGCACCCGCATCCCGTCGCTCCGCACCAAGGTGGAGCATCTTTCCGGCGGCCAGCGCCAGGCGATCGAGCTCAACCGCTTCGTCCACTGGGGCGGCAAGCTGGTGCTGCTCGATGAACCCTTTGCCGCACTCGGCGTCGAGCAGACGCGCCGCGGCCTGGAGATGATCCGCCATGTTGCCAACCAGGGCATCGGCGTCGTCATCATCACCCACATCATGCAGCAGGCCTTTCAGGTCGCTGACCGGATCGTGGTGATCCGCCAGGGCGTCGTCGCAGGCGACGTCGAGACATCAAAGACCAACGCAGACGCGGTGATCGAAATGATCACCGGACAAAGCCTCGCCGGTGCCGGACCGGTGAGACCATAAAAATTGAGGGTCCGGCGCAAAAGGAGAGAACGACATGAAGCGAATAGCCTTAGCCGCGCTGACCGTTCTGGCGCTCGGCATCTCATTGATGACGACTGCCTTCGCGCAATCGAAGGGAACGGTCTATTACCTCGTCCCGACACTGCTCGATGAATTCCAGACCGGCTCGGTCAGCGCGCTTGAGATGTTTCTCAAGCAGACCGGCTACGAAATGAAGACGCTGAACGCCGACAACAAGACGGATGCGCAGCAGTCGCAGATGAACGACGTCATTGCGCTGAAGCCTGCGGCGATCATTCTGGCCGCCGTCGATTTCAACGCGCTGAAACCATCGATCGAGGCCGCACGCGCCGCCGGTATCCCGGTCGTCGAGTTCGACCGCCAGATCACTTCGACACAGTCGGACTTCACGTCGGTCGCCGGAACGATCGAGATCGGCTACGTGGCCGCCGAACAGGCAGAAAAGCTGCTGAAGGCCAAGAATGGCGACGTGAAGGGCAAGGTTCTCCAGGTTCTCGGCGATCCCGGCGACCCCTACACGCTCGACATCCAGAAGGGCTTCGAAGAGAAGATGAAGGCCTTCCCGGGCGTGAAGATCATCTCGGTGCCTGCCATGCAGTGGGAAGCCAGCAACGCCGGAACGATCGTTTCCGACCAGATGCTCGCCAATCCTGACATCGATTTGATCTTCAGCCATGCGGCGCATCTCTCGGTCGCCGCCGTCGCTTCGCTCGAAGCCGCCGGCAAGAAGCCGGGCGACGTGATGCTGATGAGCTCGAACGGCGCTCCCGTCGGTCTCGACCTGATCCGCAAGGGCTGGCTGAATGTCGAAGTCGAGCAGCCGCTTTACGCACAGGCCGCTGCCGTCGCCATCTTCATGGACAAGATCGCCAAGAAGCAAGAAATCAAGCCCGGCGAATATGACGTGCTCGGCTTGAAGGGCGTCGTCACCAAGGAAGCATGGGGTCCGAACATCAAGATCCCGGGTGCTGCCATCACTAAAGAGAATGTCGACGATCCGGCTTTCTGGGGCAACCAGAAAGCACCGACCTCGCAGGTCAAATCGGTCGAATGAGCGACATCCAAGCGCCCGGGCTTCACGGCCCGGGCTCCCTCCCCAGCAACCGGAACGGCCTGATGACACCTCGCACGCGTCAATTCTTTGAGCTCGTCCTCGACAATCTCGTCTGGTTCATGCTCATCTTCGTGCTCGCCGTCTTTTCGGCGTTCGTCCCGAACTATTTCCAGCTTGGCATCTTCGCCAATATCATCGAGGCCTCCAGCGTCCTCGGCGTCATGTCGATCGGCCTGTCGCTTGTCATCATCGCCGGACATATGGACCTCTCGGTGGAGTCAGTTGCGGCGCTGTCGGCCATGGCGGTCGGCATCCTGTTCTGCTCGGCCGGCATCGGCATCGGCTTCACGCTGAGCCCGGAATGGCTGATGGTGCCGGTCTCGCTGCTGATCGCCCTTGCCGTCGGCGGGCTGATCGGACTGCTCAACGGCTTCCTGATCGTCAAGGTGAAGATGAATGCCTTCATCATCACGCTGGCCTCCTATATCTGGGTGCGCGGCATCGTGCTTGCCGTCTCGGGCGGCCGCTCCGCACAGGATCTGGCACCCGCCATCCGCTGGTTCGGTATTCAGAGACTGATCGGCCTGCCACTGACGGCCTGGATCGCGATCTTCTGCTTCGTGCTGTTTTCGGTGATCATGGCCAAGACCCCCTTCGGCCGTCATCTGACGATGATCGGCGGCAACGAGACGGCAACGTTCCGCGCCGGCATTCCCGTCCAGCGCAACCTGATCATCGCCTTCGTCATGGCAGGCGCGATCGCCGGTCTCGCCGGCTGGTTGCTGGCGATCCGCACCTCGGGCGCGACTGCCAATCTCGGCGTCGGCCTGCTGTTCAACGCCTTTGCGGCCGTCGTCATTGGCGGCGTCAGCCTGAAGGGCGGCGTCGGCGCGCTCCCCGGTGTCTATGCCGGCGTGCTGCTGCTGTCGTCGATCAACACCGCCATCAATCTCATGGGCCTGCCCGCCAATTTCACCCAGGTGATCCACGGCTTCCTGGTGTTGGCGGCGGTCCTTCTCGATACATTCAAGCAAAAACTGCGTCAGAGGCTCGCATGACTGGAAGACTGGACGGAAAAATCGCGGTTGTCATCGGCGCCGCCCGCGGCATCGGCAAGGCGACGGCCAAGCGCTTTCAGGAAGAGGGCGCTACCATTATCCTCGCCGACTACGAAGAGGAAGGCGGACGCGCCGCCGCCGAAGATCTCGGCGTCACCTTCTTCAAGACCGACATCTCGAAGATGGAGGACGCCAAGGCTGTCGTCGGCTTCGCGGTCGGGACCTATGGCAGGATCGACATCATCGTCCAGAATGCCGGCGTCTATCCCTGGCAGCTGATCGAGGATACCAGCCCCGAGGACTGGGACAACGTCATCGCCGTCAATCTGCGCGGCTCCTTCAATGCGGCGCGCGCAGCGCTCGACCCGATGCGAAAGCAGGGCTATGGCCGCATCCTCTTCACCTCGTCGATCACGGGGCCGCGCGTCACCAGCCCCGGCCACGGGCACTATTCGGCGACAAAGGCCGGGATCAACGGCTTCATCCGCGCTGCCGCGCTCGAATTCTCCTCCTATGGCATCACCGTCAACGGCGTCGAGCCGGGCAACATCATGACCGAGGCGATGCAGCTTCACCGCGGCCCGGCCTTCATCAAAAACATGGAGGATGCCATTCCGCTCGGCAGGCTCGGCAGCCCGCGCGATGTCGCCAATGCCTTCCTGTTCCTCGCCTCCGATGATGCGAGCTACATCACCGGCACGACGATCGTCGTCGATGGCGGGCAGCTTCTGCCGGAGGGAAGCGATTTCAGGCTCCTGCCTCCGTGAGCTGGCGGCGGTCCTCACGGTCTCGTGAGCGAAGTCGGCCGCCCGTCTCTTGACCTTCGTGACTGCTTCCCTACTTCGCAACTCGGGCGAAGAAGTTGGGAATGACATGAAGGTATTGATCGTAGAGGACGAGGGCATCATTGCCTGGGACCTCGAGAGCATGGTGCTCGACAACGGGTTCGAGGTTGCAGGACTCGCAAGGACAGAGATTGAGGCGCTCTCGCTGGCACGGCGCGCCGATATCGCGCTCGTCGACGTCCAGCTGGCGGATGGCCCGACCGGGCCGCAGATCGCCCGCACGCTGATCGATCTCTATGGCATCGAGGTCGTCTTCATGACTGGCAATCCCGAAATTGTCGCGGGCTTCGAGGGCGCCGTCGGCGTCGTCACCAAGCCGCATCACCTCGACAAGGTCAAGTCGGCGCTGATGGATGCGCTGGCTGCCAGAACCCGCAAACGGGATGCCAGGTCCAGCGGCGCGACGGCTGCCTGATGTAGTTCGCTGCAGCGGAAGGCCGTCAGCTTTCCGCCCGCCAGAACCGTTCCCTGAATCCGGTTCCGGACGCGTCCCTCATGTAGCTCCTCAGTTCCCACTCGGCATCGAGGCCGGGGAAGATTTCGGCGATCTGCGATTCATATTTCAAGATTGCCGCGAACTTGCGCTCGAAATCGATGTCGATATCGACATGATTCCTGACCGTCCAATTGGTCCGCGCCAGTGCAGCCGGCACGCTGTCCGGATAACCGGGCGGGAAGAAGCCGGCGGCATAGGGAATGTCCTCATAGAGATAAATATCGGCGTTCCAGGCAGCACTGCATTTGCGGAACGTCTCGGTGGTCACGACATGATCCAGATGGCGGCCGACCGCCAGCGGGCAGAGGACGATCGTCGGGCGCACCGCGGCGAACCATTCCGCCAGCAAATCCTCCAGCGGCCCCCAAGCCGGATCCTGATCCGATGGCGGCGAGAAGACCGCCTCCCGGGTCGCGTAAAGGGAGATGCCATCGCGGTCTCTGCGATAGATCGAATCCGTCATGCCGCCATGAATGTAATCGGCGCCGAGGAGCGCGATTGAGGCGATATCCTCCTCGCGCCTGACGGCATAGGGATTTGCGCCGAGCCCCCACCATTCATGCAGCTCGCGAACCAGCGGTGACGGCTCGCCCTGCAGATCGGCATCACCGGTAAAGATCGTCGCCGCGACGACATGGGCGCCATCCTTCACGGCCCTGTCCATCAGCCCACCGGCGCTGAGAACGGCGTCGTCGAGATGCGGTGAGAGGATAAGGACGCGGTCGTCCCGGGTGAGCTTGTCGAGCATTGCGGCATCCGTTCGAGTGGCGATCTGCCTTACAGACATCAGACGCCGGATTATTCACCCCAGCCGACAACACCCTTGATTTCAAGGAAATCGTGGATCGCCCAATCGGCGTATTCGCGGCCGTTGCCCGACTGCTTGTAGCCGCCGAAGGGTGCGAATGTGTCCCAGTCCGGATAGTTGAGATAGACCGAACCAGCGCGCATGCGCTTGGCCACGGCACGGGCATGCTCGATATCGGTCGACTGGATATAGGCGGCGAGACCGTAGACCGTATCGTTGGCGATGCGAACGGCATCCTCGTCGTTCTCGTAGGAGATGATCGAGAGAACCGGCCCGAAGATCTCCTCGCGCGCAATCGTCATGCCGGGCGTGACATGGCCGAAGACAGTCGGGCGGATATAATAGCCGCGGTTCAGCCCCTCCGGCCTGCCGGGACCGCCGGTGACCAGCGTTGCACCTTCGCTGATGCCGCTCTCGATCAGGCGCTGGATCTTGTCATACTGGATCTGGCTGACGACGGGGCCGAGATCGACGCCTTCGGCGTGCGGATCGCCGGTCTTGAATGCTTCGGCTGCCTTTTTGGCGATGGCAAGCACCTCGTTGTGGCGGCCTGCCGGTACCAGCATCCGGGTCGGCGCATCGCAGGACTGGCCAGAGTTGCCGAAGCAGCCCTCGACGCCCTTGGCGACAGCCGTTTCGAAATCGGCATCGTCGAGGATGATGTTCGCCGACTTGCCGCCGAGTTCCTGCGCCACACGCTTGACCGTATCGGCTGCCGTCTTCGCGACGATGATGCCGGCGCGCGTCGAACCCGTGAACGAGACCATATCGACATCAGGGTGGCCAGCCATGACCTGGCCGACATCGGGACCGGTGCCATTCACCAGATTGAACACGCCCTTCGGCGTTCCCGCGGCCGCCATCACCTCGGCGAAGATGATGCCGCTGATCGGCGCGATTTCCGATGGCTTGAGAACGACCGTGCAGCCTGCGGCGATCGCCGGAGCCACCTTGCAGACGATCTGGTTTAGCGGCCAGTTCCAGGGGGTGATCAGCGCGCAAACGCCGATCGGCTCCTTGACGACGGTGGTCGTGCCGCGCTTTTCGCTGAATGTGTACTCCTCGAACGCGGCGATCGTCGCTTCCATGTGGGCGCGCCCCACCCCGGCCTGCGAATCGCGGGCGAATGGCAGCGGCGCACCCATTTCCTGACTGACGGCCTGGGCGATATCTTCGAAGCGCTCATTATAGCATTCGAGAATCCGCTTCAGCAGCGCCAGACGCTCCTCCTTCGAGGTCAGCGAGAAAGTTTCGAACGCCTGCTTCGCAGCCGCAACAGCCTTGTCAACATCGGCTGCGGAGCCGCCGGAGATCGAGGTATAGGTTTCTTCGGTCGATGGATCGATCACCTCGATCGTCTTCGGCACCACAGGATCGACCCACTCGCCGTCGATGAAGAATTTCAGGTGGTTATTCATGTGTTCTCCAATGCCGTTGATAGCTCAGGCGCGGGCAGCGCGATTGCGCTCGACCGGTGTCATTGACGGACACTAGCCGAACTTCGGAAATGTGAAATAGCAATTGCGAGGCAATCTCTGCCGCCGCCACGCGGCGGTGTTTCTCACCGGGCAAACCGTGTCGAGAGAATGATCGAGGACAGCGTGCGGTCGACGCCATCGATCGCCCCGATCCTGTCGATCACCTGGTCGAGCTCCGATATCGACGGCGCGGCGATCAGCGCGATCAGGTCGAACGATCCGCTGACGGAATGCAGCGCGGTTACCGCCTGCATCTTGTCGAGGGCCGATGTCACCTGCGCCAGGGCCTTGGGCGCGATGGTGATCAGGATATGCGCCCGGATCAGCCCCGAGGCATAGGCATCCGACAGCCTGACGCCATATCCGGCGATCACGCCCTCGCGCTCGAGCCGTTCCAGCCTCGCCTGCACCGTCGTTCGCGACAGCGACAGTTTCTTGGCCAAGGTGGCAACCGGCAGGCGGGCATTTTCGCCGAGCAGCGCCAACAGCTCCCGGTCCTTCACGCTCAGATCCATCGCTCTACACTCCGCAAAAATTGATCAGCAAACTGATTTAATATGGCCGTCGTTTTGCGCATTCTGCCGCTATTCTATGTGAAGTCCACTGCTAGGCTTATAAAAATCCTATAAACGTCATCGAGGGCTGATATGAAAGAAGTTGTTGTTGCAGGCGCAGGCAAGATCGGTGGCGCCATCGCCTTGATGCTGGCCGATACGGGCGCGTACAAGGTGCTGGTCGTGGACCGCAGCGCCGAGCAGACCGAGCGGGTCGAGCGGCATCCGGCGATCTCGACCGCCGTGCTGGATATTTCCAGCCATGCGGATCTGGTGGCAACGCTCAAGGGCAAGTTCGCCGTCCTGTCGGCAGCGCCCTTCAATCTGACCGGCCTGATCGCCGAGGCGGCACTTGCCGCAGGCGTGCACTATCTCGACCTGACGGAAGACGTCGCGACGACCAAGAAGGTCGAAGCACTGGCAGAAAATGCGGAAAGCGCCTTCATTCCTCAGTGCGGCCTGGCACCGGGCTTCATCTCCATCGTCGCCAACGATCTGGCCAAGCGCTTCGACAAGCTCGACAGCGTGCGCATGCGCGTCGGCGCGCTGCCGCAATATCCGTCCAACGCTCTGAACTATAACCTCACCTGGAGCACCGACGGCCTGATCAACGAATATATCGAACCCTGCGAGGCGATCGTCGAAGGCAAGTTCATCACCGTACCGGCGATGGAAGAACGCGAAGAGTTTTCACTCGACGGCGTGACCTATGAGGCGTTCAACACCTCTGGCGGACTGGGTACGCTTGCCAAGTCGCTGGAAGGCCGCGTGCGGACGATGAACTACCGCACGATCCGCTATCCCGGCCATCAGGCGATCATCAAGGCGCTCCTGAACGATCTCAACCTGAAAAACCGCCGCGACGTGCTGAAGGACCTGTTCGAGCATGCGCTGCCCGCCACCATGCAGGATGTGGTCATCGTCTTCGTAACGGTTTGCGGATGGAAGGACGATCGTTACCTCCAGGAAACCTATGCCAACAAGGTCTATTCCGGCGTCGTTGCCGGCCGCAAGATGAGCGCGATCCAGATCACCACCGCAGCAGGCATCACCGGCGTGCTCGATCTTCTTGCGAACGGCAAGCTGCCGGCCAAGGGCTTCGTGCGCCAGGAAGAAATCGCTCTCGCCGACTTCCTCGACAACCGCTTCGGCCAGTTCTACAGCCCCGAAGCCGCGCGCCTCAAGGCAGCTGGCTGAACCAGCCCTCAGAAATCGAACTTCGGCCGATCAAGCCGCAGTTTCAAAGGCTGGGATTGAATTTGTCCCAGCCTTCCTTGACCGTTTCCATCGCCGGATTGGTCGATGTGCTCGCGACATGCGGCAGCGTCGAAATCTTCTCGCCGAGAACACGGCGGTATCTTGCGATGTCGCGGGTGCGAACCTTCAGCAGGTAATCGAAGCGCCCGGCGATCATGTGGCACTGTTCGACCTCCTTGATCTTCTTGACAGCATCGTTGAAGCTCTTCAGCGCGCCCTCGGTCGTGTTCGAGAGCTTGACCTCGACGAAGGCGATATGGTCGAGTTCCATCTTCGCCGGATTGAGCACCGCCCGGAAACCCTCGATATAGCCTTCCGCAATCAGCCGCTTGAACCGGATCTGGCATGGCGTATTCGACAGACCGACGCGCGCTGCCAGGTCTGTGATTGAGATCCGCCCATCTTCCGACAGGGCTTCCAGTATCTTTCTGTCCAGCTGGTCGAGTTCACTAAACAAGGCTGTCTCTTTAGGCATATTAGCATCCCAATCGCGATATCTATGGATAATTGCCACTGAAATCGCCCTCAATCAAGTTGGATCGACCAGGCACATTTATGCTAGATTGCCGCTGCCGGTGGTTTGGGGCATGGGCGCACGCGCCTTGTGTATCGAACAGACGCCGGCAGTTGCCGTTCAAACAAGTCCCGCTGCTAGGATCCCGCAATGCTCAACGCCGCTGATAACGCACCAGGTCCGGATTCCAATTCGCCATTTGCCGAGTTTGCGCCGCCGATCCGCGAGCAATCGGACCTGCGCAAGGCCATCACCGCCGCCTACCGGCGCCCGGAAACGGAATGCCTGCCGCCCCTCGTGGAAGCAGCCCGCGTACCTGCGGACCTGAAGGCCGCCGCCCGTGATACCGCGCGCAAACTGATCGAGGCGCTGCGTGCCAAGCACAAGGGAACCGGCGTCGAGGGCCTGGTGCAGGAATATTCGCTGTCGAGCCAGGAAGGCGTTGCGCTCATGTGCCTCGCCGAAGCGCTGCTGCGTATTCCCGATACTGCCACGCGCGATGCGCTGATCCGCGACAAGATTTCCGAAGGCGACTGGAAGTCGCATGTCGGTGGCGGACGCTCGCTGTTCGTCAACGCGGCGACCTGGGGACTTGTGGTTACCGGCAAGCTGACATCGACCGTCAACGACCGCAGCCTTGCCGCCGCGCTGACCCGGCTGATCGCCCGCTGCGGCGAACCGGTGATCCGTCGCGGCGTCGATATGGCGATGCGCATGATGGGCGAGCAGTTCGTCACCGGTGAGACGATCGACGAGGCGCTGAAGCGCGCCCGTCCGCTCGAAGCACGCGGCTTTGGTTACTCCTACGACATGCTGGGCGAGGCAGCGACGACGGCAAAGGATGCCGACCGCTACTACCGCGACTACGAGAAGGCGATCCACGCGATCGGCAAGGCATCGGATGGCCGTGGCGTCTACGCCGGCCCAGGCATCTCGATCAAGCTCTCGGCCCTTCACCCCCGCTATGTCCGCGCCCAGTCAACGCGCGTGATGACCGAGCTTCTGCCGCGCGTTCGCGAACTGGCGCTGCTTGCCCGCAAGTATGACATCGGCCTCAATATCGATGCCGAAGAGGCCGATCGCCTCGAACTTTCGCTGGACCTTCTCGAAGAGCTCAGCCTCGACGCGGGGCTGAAAGGCTGGAACGGTCTCGGCTTCGTCGTTCAGGCCTATGGCAAGCGCTGCCCCTTCGTTCTCGATTACATCATCGATCTCGCCCGCCGCTCCGGCCGCCGGATGATGGTGCGCCTCGTCAAGGGCGCCTATTGGGACGCCGAGATCAAGCGCGCCCAGCTCGACGGCCTGCCTGACTTCCCCGTCTATACGCGCAAGATCCACACCGACGTTGCCTATGTCGCCTGCGCCCACAAGCTGCTGGCCGCCACTGACGCCGTGTTCCCGCAATTCGCAACGCATAATGCCCAGACTCTGGCGACCATCTATCAGCTCGCAGGCCCGGACTTCCAGATCGGCAAATACGAGTTCCAGTGCCTGCATGGTATGGGCGAGCCTCTTTATGACGAGGTCGTCGGCAAGCAGAATCTCGACCGGCCCTGCCGCATCTACGCGCCCGTCGGCACGCATGAAACGCTGCTCGCCTATCTGGTCCGCCGCCTGCTGGAAAACGGCGCGAACTCCTCCTTCGTCAACCGCATCTCGGACCCCAAGGTTTCGGTCGATGACCTGACCACAGATCCGGTCGATCTCGTCGAAGCCTTCACGCCCATTGGCAGGCCGCATGATCTCATCTCCCTGCCGCAGAACCTCTATGGCGCCGAGCGCGGCAACTCCTCCGGCATCGACCTTTCGAACGAGACCGAACTGGCCCGCCTTGCCGGCAACCTCCTTCAGACGACCACGCAATCCTGGCATGCCACGCCGCTTCTGGCCGACGGCTCGGTGGATGGCACGACAAGCCCGGTTCTCAATCCGGCCGATCATCGAGACGTTGTCGGTCAGGTGACCGAAGTGGAGATCGAAGCCGCCGCCAGGATCGCCAGGCTTGCTGCTGATGGCGCCAAGCAATGGGCGGCAGTCCCGCCGGCAGACAGGGCAGCCTGCCTCGATCGCGCCGCCGATATCATGCAGTCGCGGATCGAGCCGCTGATGGGCATCATCATCCGCGAGGCCGGCAAATCCGCCGCCAACGCCATCGGCGAGGTGCGCGAGGCGATCGACTTCCTGCGCTACTATGCGGAACAGGCTCGCCGCACGCTCGGCCCGTCGCATGTGCCTCTCGGCCCGATCGTCTGCATTAGTCCATGGAACTTCCCGCTGGCGATCTTCACCGGCCAGGTCGCCGCAGCGCTGGTGGCGGGAAACCCAGTTATTGCCAAGCCTGCGGGCGTCACCCCGATCATCGCCTTCGAAAGCGTCAGGATCCTGCATGAGGCCGGCGTTCCGCGCGCAGCGCTTCAGTTCACCCCGGGCAGCGGTCGCCTCGGTGCCGCGCTGATCGACGCGGAAGAGACGGCCGGCGTGATGTTTACAGGTTCCACCGGCGTTGCCCGGATGATCCAGGCGCAGCTTGCCAACCGTCTCTCGGCGTCGGGCAAGCCGATCCCGCTGATCGCCGAAACCGGCGGCCAGAACGGCATGATCGTCGATTCCTCGGCGCTTGCCGAACAGGTCGTCGGCGACGTCATCGCTTCAGCTTTCGACAGCGCCGGTCAGCGCTGCTCGGCATTGCGCGTGCTCTGCCTGCAGCAGGACGTCGCTGACCGCACCCTGACCATGCTGAAGGGCGCCCTCCAGGAACTGACGATCGGCCGGACCGATCGCCTCAGCATCGATGTCGGCCCAGTCATCACGGCGACCGCAAAAGGCGATATCGACGCTCATATCGAGAAGATGAAGGCACTCGGCTGCAAGGTCGAGCAGCTGCCTCTGCCGGAGACAGCTGACCTCGGCACCTTCGTTCCGCCGACCATCATCGAGCTCAAGAAGCTGTCGGATCTGGAGAAGGAAATCTTCGGGCCGGTTCTTCACGTTGTCCGCTACCGCCGCGAAGATCTCGATCGCCTGATCGACGATATCAACGGCTCCGGCTACGGCCTGACATTCGGGCTTCATACGCGTCTCGACGAGACGATCGCCCATGTCACCAGCCGCATCCAGGCCGGTAATCTCTATGTCAACCGCAACATCATCGGCGCGGTCGTCGGCGTCCAGCCGTTCGGCGGCCGTGGCCTGTCGGGCACCGGCCCGAAGGCGGGCGGTCCGCTCTATATCGGCCGCCTGGTCCAGAAGGCGCCGGTGCCGCCGCAGCACAGCTCCGTTCACACCGATCCTGTCCTCGCTGACTTCGCAGTCTGGCTATCGGGCAAGAGACGGGCTGACGACGCCGAAGCTGCACGCGAGCTCGGAAGCCTGTCGGCCGTCGGCCTTGAGAAGGAACTTGCCGGTCCTGTCGGCGAGCGCAACATCTATGCGCTTCATCCGCGCGGACGGGTTCTGCTTGCACCCGAGAGCGAACGTGGCCTCTATCGCCAGCTGGCGGCCGCGCTCGCCACCGGAAACCAGGCCGTCATCGACGAAGCCACCGGCCTTCGCGCCGCACTGAAGGACATTCCCGCAAGCGTCGCGGCGCGCGTCTCCTGGACTTCGGACTGGAACGAGGATGGCCCCTTTGCCGCAGCCCTTCTAGAAGGCCGCGCAGAGCGCATCCGGGCGCTCAACAAGGCGATCGCCGCACTCGATGGACCGCTTGTCCTGGTGCAATCGGCGACGGCCGCCGAAATCGAGAGCGATATCGAGGCTTATTGCCTGAACTGGCTAATCGAAGAGGTCTCGACCTCGATCAACACGGCCGCCGCCGGCGGCAACGCCAGCCTGATGACCATCGGCTGAGCGATAGGAAATACTTGCCCGGACATCTGCCCGGGCAAGTTGATCTATTCCGGCAATTTCAGCCTTTCAATTGCCCGGTCTGGGTGGCCTCGACATCATCGATTTTGGCCGCTGCAGCGCACGAGGCGGCGACGCGGCACATGACGGATGCGGCGTGACCGCCAGCAATACACTCAATATTTCCTAAAATTCTACAAATACAACCAGATTTACTTCAATAATAAATCGGGTGATTAATCACTATTAGCTACGACTATGGAAATAGTCAGAATGACCTAGGTGGACATGGAATTATTTTACGAATACTAATTGCGCAGTTACTATGAACAGGACGCGTATGATGAGTCCGATCTCGGTAGTAGTTATTGACGACCACCCGTTAATGGTGGCCGGACTGACGGAAATTCTTGGAAAGAATCCGGAATTTACTATCGCAGCGACCGGCACATGCGCAGACGATGCTTTGGATATCGGCCTGAGACTGGCACCCGATGTGTTTGTCGTCGATCTGATGATGCCAGGCAACATCTTCGACGTGATCGCGAAACTGGTCGAAAAAATCCGCACCAAAATACTGGTTTTTACAGCAAACACGGGTAGCGATTACGCGGTACGTGCGCTCAATGCCGGCGCGAGCGGCTATGTTCTCAAGGGCAGCAGCATTCAGGAACTTGTCCAGGCGATCGGCGCCGTGCATCGCGGCGACATGTTCATCACCCCCGCCTTTGCCTGCAAGGTCATCGAAGAGCTCAAGATCGCTTCGCTGCGCAAGAAGGCCGGAGCGGATTTGAAGCTCAGCATCCGCGAGGGGCAGATCATCGGCATGCTTCTGCGGGGCTTCACCAACCGGCAGATCGCAATCGGCCTTAAGATCGGCGAGAAGACCGTCAAGAATTACATGACGATACTGATGCAGAAGCTGAATGCCCGAAACCGGCTGGAAGTGCTGATCGCCGCACAAAAGCTGGAGGGTGCCGGCGATTCCATTCCGCGGCACTAGATACTGTTGCCCTCCATCGGCACGGTTACCCGAAGCTCCGTTCCGGACACCGGCCCCGGCCGGATATCGACATGCCCCCTGAACGCCGCGACGCGGTTGCGAATGCCCTGGAGGCCGAGCGGACGCCGGCGATCCGCGGCGTTTTCAGGTGCAATTCCCGGGCCTTCATCGGCAATGGTGACGACAATTTCGGACATATCGGATGATGCCGACACGCGCTGACCGCGGCCGCCCCCGTGGCGGAATGCATTGTTGAGCCCTTCCTGCACCACGCGATAAAGACAGATTTTCAGCGGATGCGCGACGCGCTCAGGAAGTATCCCATAAGCTGATGCGACCTTCGATCCAGTCGCATATTCATGCTGCTCGACCGCCATCTGCAAGGCGGCCTCCAGTGGCATGTGCTCGATCTCTGGCACGACAAGATCAGTCGATAGCTCCCGTAGATCGGTCAGCACCAGACGCGCGATATGAACGGGTGCAAGTTCGGCGCCTTTGATCTCCGGCACACGTTCAAGCGCAGCCTTCGGCAAGTCAGGACTCGCCGCCGACCCGCTCAGCTTGAGAATGAGTAGGCTGAGCAGCTGAACGGGACCATCGTGCAGATCGGCGCCGATCCGGTTGAGAAGCTGCTCGTTCGATTGCGTGGCATCCATGCGGGACCGGTCCGCCGCTTTTCGAAGCTCGGTATTCTGCTCGGCCAGCGCCTGCGCCTCGGCTAGCTGCGTCTTCAACACCGCGCGCTGACCGGCGATCGTCCTGCTGGCCCGCCGGACGATCAGAAACAGCAGCGCCATGATCGCCAGCGACGTCGTACCGACGATAACCCATGTATGGCGCTGGACTCTGTTGCGCTGAACGACGAATTCGCCGGCTTCCTCATAAAGCTCGCCGACGGCGATAATGTCGCGCGTGCCGGGCCGGTAGATGGGGGCGTAGATTTCGATGAGAGGCCGGTGAGTTGCCGCAGGACCATCGTCCTCTCCGTCGTCGTGGCTGTCCTCGAGTTGCGCCACGACCCGCCCCTTGTAGGCGCGCTCGATATCCTCCGAGGGAAAGGTCTTTCCAATCAGCGATTTGTTGGTGCTGTAGATGACGAGACCATCGTGGCGCCATATCCGGAAACCCTCGACGCGCCGGGCGAGATCCGTACCGATCAGCAGCTCATCCAATTCCTCCTGGCGGGCCAGTGAAACCTGAGGATTGTCGGCATTTCCATCGATATGCCGGGCGAGAAAGCCCTCCATGTAGAGAGCCCCGGATTCGGCCCGGCTTCTCAGCTGGTTGGCGGCGATCTGTCCGCTCAGCCATTCCCCCAGCAGCGCCATCGAACCACAGACGACGATGCCCGCAACAATGAGAAATTGCCGCGTGACATCAAGGCCTTGCCAGATGCCGGACATGCCCGGCCCCCCGCCTTCGGCATTCTTCCTGCCAGGGACGTAAGTCACATTTATTTGCGGGTCAAAAGTCCCGCCCCCTCAAAGACCAAAGTCTCTAGATGTCCCCGGACCTATGGAACTATTCCGTGGCCTCCCCCCGAGACATCATCCGATCATCGCAGATAATGCCGATCGGTTTCTACTGGATTCTTTCGGGGCGCAACTTTGCGCTCCGAGTAAAAAATCCTGAGACCCGGCTTGATCCTGCGAATTCGTTGTGGGGCGCAAGCATTGCCGAAACGATAATCGTTTCCCGTGCAATCAGAGGGGAGAGTACCATGGTCACCTATATCCGTTCGGATCTCGATTTCATCCTGGCACAGATCAAGATTGCAGAGGCGCACGCTGCGGGAACGCCGCTCTATGGACCGGGTGGCCTGATCCCTGCTTACAACGTGGCCTGGGGGTTGCGCACGGTCGATGGATCCTACAATCACCTCCTGCCTGGCCAGGAAATGTGGGGCGCCGCCGGCGCAGAGTTTCCCGAGCTGATGTCTCCGAGCTACCGGCCCGCCGATGGCACGGTCTTCGATCCAGATGGTCCGGGCGGAGTCCCGGCGATGCCGACGGCTCCCAACTACAACCCGTCGAACAATCCCGGTTCCCTCGTTTTCGATGCAAGCCTCCGCACCATCTCGAACCTGCTCGTCGATCAG
This sequence comes from Rhizobium sp. 01N424, assembly GCF_056399485.1. NCBI lineage: Bacteria > Pseudomonadati > Pseudomonadota > Alphaproteobacteria > Hyphomicrobiales > Rhizobiaceae > Rhizobium > Rhizobium sp. 01N424. The sequence continues at coordinate 256,463 of NZ_JBFTRK010000004.1, read as the reverse complement.
ACGCTCGGCAATCCGGCCGCAATCCTGACCGCACTTGAGCGGGCCGGCGCCGCCAGCCCGATGACCGATCTTCCCGCAGTCACCGCGATCTACCAGACATTCAAGCCGGCTTCAGACGCCGAGTACCAGGCGCGCGTCGTCATGCAGAACGCCAAGACCGCAGCCGATGCGCTTGGCGACGGTGATCCCAACACGCCTCCGACCTCCGAAGAGCAGGCCGCTCTGGACACATTGGCGAATGCCACGGCAGCGCATGCCGCGACGGTGACGGCTCTGGAGGCTGCCCGCGAGGTGCGCGATGCGGCACTTGAGCCCTTCGGCATCACCATGCAGGGCGACAACGTCTATCTTCCTGCCGTCGCGCCGGATGAAGGCCTTTCGGCACCGTTCAATTCCTGGTTCACCCTGTTCGGCCAGTTCTTCGATCACGGCCTCGATCTGATCAACAAGGGTGGCAGCGGAACAGTGTTCATCCCACTGGCAGAGGACGATCCGCTCTATGTCCCAGGCAGCCATACGAACTTCATGGTGCTGACCCGCGCTACGGTTTCGCCCGGCGCGGACGGCTTGATGGGTACCGCTGACGATATCCGCCCTGTCAACACCACGACCTCCTATGTCGACCAGAATCAGACCTACGCTTCGCATGCGTCGCACCAGGTGTTCCTGCGCCAGTATCAGCTCAATGCGGCAGGCGATCCGGTTGCAACGGGCAAGTTGATCGAAGGCGGCAACGGCGGCATGGCCACATGGGGCGAGGTCAAGGCTCAGGCCAAGACACTGCTCGGCATTAACCTGACGGACGCCGATGTCGGCGCCGTGCCGCTGCTGCGCACTGATCCCTATGGCAATTTCATTCCCGGCGCGAACGGCTTCCCGCAGATCATCCTGGGCATCGGCGCGGATGGTATCCCCAACACGGGCGATGACGTCGTGCTCGAAGGTAATCCGGCAGCCAATGGCGGTCTCGGCGTTTTCACGACCGGCGCCATCCGCACCGCCAGCGCGTTCCTCGCCGACATCGCCCATGAGGCCGTGCCGATCGGCAAGATCGCCGATGGTGACATCACCATCGGTCTCGGCAACCCGGGCAATGGCGATACCGAATATGACAACGAACTGCTGGACGCCCACTTCATCGCCGGCGACGGCCGCGTCAACGAGAATATCGGCCTGACCGCCGTCCACCACGTCTTCCATGCCGAGCACAACCGGCTTGTCCAGCATACGAAGGACACCGTTCTCGCAAGCAACGACCTCAACTTCATCAACGAATGGCTGGAAGTCGATCTGGTTGCTCTGCCGGCGGCCGGGCAGATCGCATCGCTCGTCTGGGATGGCGAGCGCCTCTTCCAGGCGGCCAAGTTCGGCACCGAGATGCAGTACCAACATCTCGTCTTCGAAGAATTCGCCCGCAAGATCCAGCCGAATATCAACGTGTTCCTGGTGCCTGACGGCTTCGATACGACCATCGACCCGTCGATCGTCGCCGAATTCGCCCATGTGGTCTATCGCTTCGGCCACTCGATGCTGACCGAATCGATCGATCGCTTCGACCCGTCATTCAACGAAGACCATATCGGCCTGATCGAGGGCTTCCTCAATCCGCTCGCCTTCGATGGCGGCGATACCGGCGTTGCCCATTCGATCGGCGACGACGTTGCGGCTGGTGCGATCATCCGCGGCATGACCCGGCAAGTCGGCAACGAGATCGACGAATTCGTGACGACGGCGCTGCGCAACAACCTGCTCGGCCTGCCGCTCGACCTTGCGACGATTAACCTCGCCCGCGGCCGTGATACCGGCGTGCCATCGCTGAACGAGGCGCGGCGGACCTTCTACGAGGCCACCAACGAGGACGCGCTACTCAAGCCCTATGAGAGCTGGGTCGATTTCGCCGGTCACCTCAAGCACGAGGCATCGATCATCAACTTCATTGCCGCCTATGGCACACATTCACTGATCACCGGCGCAGACACGCTGCAAGAGAAGCGCGACGCCGCGCTGACAATCATCACCGGCGTCTCGACCGGCGGCTTCGCCGTGCCGCTGGACCGGCTCGACTTCCTGAACGCCACAGGCGCCTATGCAGGCGGCGCACTGGGCGGCCTTGAAAACGTCGATCTCTGGATCGGCGGCCTTGCCGAACAGATCATGCCCTTCGGCGGCATGCTCGGCTCGACCTTCAACTTCGTCTTCGAAGTGCAGATGGAAAAGCTGCAGAACGGCGACCGCTTCTACTATCTGCAGCGCCTCGACGGTCTGCACCTCTTCGGCGAAATGGAGAACAACTCCTTCGCCGCGATGATCATGCGCAATACCGACGCCACGCATCTGCCGTCGGATGTATTTTCCACGCCCGGCCTCATTCTCGAGGTCGATCGCACCAAGCAGTACAATCCCGGCCTTGGTGAAGATGCAGGTGCTGACGGCATCCTGGAGGACGATCCGAATACGGTGGCGGATGAGAGCGCCGACAACCGCGGCGTCGATCCTCTTGGCACCAGCCTGCTGACCCCACTCGTCATCCGTGACAATCCGGCCACCGCGGGCGTCGATACGAACTATCTCCGCTACACCGGCGGCGACCACGTCGTCCTCGGCGGCACCGAAGGAAATGACACCCTCATTGCCGGCATCGGCGACGACACGCTCTTCGGCGATGCCGGCAACGACCGGCTGGAAGGCGGCTTCGGCAACGACATCATCAATGGCGGCGACGGCCACGATATCATCGTCGACAGCGGCGGCGACGACAATATCAAGGCCGGCAAGGGCCATGACGTCGTGCACGCCGGCCCCGGCCTCGACCTCGTGATGGGCAATGACGGCCAGGACTTCATCTTCCTCGGCACCGACATGGGCTCGGAAGTCTTCGCCGGCACCGGCAACGACTTCATCTACGGCAACAAGAATGCCGAACGCATTCTCGGCAACGAGGGCGACGACTGGATCGAGACCGGCACCTTTGACGGCGCACCTGGCGACAATTTCGACGAAATCTTCGCGCATGACGGCATCAACGGAAACGACGTGTTCCTCGGCGACGGCGGCTTCGACGAGTTCATCGGCGAAGGCGGCGACGACATCATGGTCGGCAGCGCCGGCCGAGGCAAGATGGCGGGCATGTCCGGCTTCGACTGGGCGACCTACAAGGACAACACGCTCGGGGTAAACGCCGACTTGTCACGCCCGATCGTCTTCGACGAAGCGCCGACACTGCCGCAGAACGCGGCGCTCGACGAGTATGAGTCGATGGAAGGCCTCTCTGGCACCCGCTTCGCTGACGTGCTTGGCGGCACCGAAGACGTGGCGGCCGACCGCGCCAGCCTCGCCAATGGCGGCACCAGCGGCTACCTCGGCAGCACGCTCGACGCGCAGGGCATCGCCCTGATCGCCGGCCTGCAGGCGGTGCTCGGCGCCGGCGTCACCTCCTTTGCGGGTGGTGACATCATCCTCGGCGGCGATGGCAGCGACCGCATTCAGGGTAATGGCGGCGACGACATCATCGATGGCGATAAGTGGCTGAACGTCCGCATCGGCATCATGAGCGGGTTCGATGACAACGGTCCCACCGGAGCAGAAATCGCCGGCAATCCGAACATCAAGAGCATGACGAGCCTCGTCACGCTTGTCGTCAACGGCGCGTCTGTCACCAAGACGCTCGCCGCGTGGATGTTCGAAGGCCGGATCAATCCCGGCCAGCTGCAGATCATCCGCGAAATCACTACGACGGGCGCGGACAACGTCGCCGATACCGACACCGCCGTCTTCCGCGGCGACCGCGGCGAGTACGCCTTCTCGGCCACCACGGACGGGCAGGTCATCGTCACCCACGCCGTCGAAAACGCAATTGATGGCAGCGACCGGCTGCGTAACATCGAGAAGGTGGAATTCGCCACGGGTGGCGCACTCAACATCATTGTCGGGACGCCTTACAGCGACAATGGCCTCGCCCCACAGGGGGCCGCTCCGCTCAATCAGCCGGTACTGAACGGCACGGCAACGGACGACCTGATCCTCGGCCTTGCCGGCTCCGATGTGCTCAACGGCAATGGCGGCAACGACATCCTGGTTGGCGGCGCCGATGGGGCGGTTGCGGCTCTGACGACTGTGACCTTCCAGGATAACTTCAACACCAGCAGTTTTACCAACTCCAACGGACCCAACGGCAATCCCGCGTGGACGACGCCCTGGACAGAAACTGGCGACAGCACACCCGGCGGCCCAGCGACAGGCAGCCCAACGACGGGCCAGATTCGCCTCGATGATGGGCAGGACAATCTACGGTTCAATGCCGGGGATGGCGGCCAGATCCAGCGCACCGTCAACCTCGCCGATGCAACTGCTGCCACTCTGGCCTACACCGTGGGCCGCAGCACCGGCAACAACAGCCTCGACGGCGCACCAGACGACGACGCCGTCAGGGTCTATTTCTCGCGGAGCGGTCTTGAGGCCGACTTCGTCTTGGTCGACACCATCAACAGCACATCGTCAACAGCGGCGCGCAATATAAACCTTGCGGGTCCCTTCACGGCGAATGCTGCGATCCGCTTTGTCACCAGCGCGCTGGAAGGGGGCGAGTTTGTCTCGATAGACACCCTTGCTATTACCCGCACCACGGTCGGCACTGGTGCGGTTGCCGGCGACACGCTCAATGGTGGCATCGGCAACGACACCTACTCCTTCAGCCTTGGCGACGGCAACGACGTCATCAACGAAGCCGGTGGCGCGGGCGCGGGAACGGCAGACAAGATCTCGATCCTGGCACCGAGCACAGGCGTTGATGTCGATGGCCTGCCGATCCTGACCATCAATGCACTGAATGCCTTCGATAGCAGCCCGACTGACGCGAACGGCAACCTGGTGATCAATTACACGCTGCCGACAGGCGTGCAGCAGTCTATCACCGTGAACGGTCACTACACCGGCAACGTTGCAGAAACCGGCGTCGAGCTCATCAACTTCAACGGCGCCTTCTTCAACGGCTACCAGCTGGTGGGCGACTATGCCATCAGCCGGGCAGACCCGGCAGGCGGCGCGCGCACGGTCAACCTTTCAGCCTCGATCGTGAACAACTTCATTGCCGGCGAAGACGGCGACAATGACGCGATCACCGGCGGGAGCGGCAACGACCTTATCTTCGGCGGCGGCCAGGGCGATGACCTCGTCGGTGGTCTCGGCGACGATCTTCTGGTTGGCGGCGCGGGCGACGATGATCTCGACAACCGGCTCAATGCGGCTCTCGACGACTTCGAAGGCGCGATCGGTGCCGACACCATGGTCGGCAGCGCAGGCAACGACACCTACGGCGTAGACGACCTGCTTGACGTCGTGGTGGAAGTTGCAGGCGAAGGCACGGATACGGTCGAGACTTTCCTCGCCGACCTGTCGATCGCGGCGATGGCCAATGTCGAAAACCTCGCCTTCCTCGGCGCCGATGCCAGCCAGTTCGTGGGCACCGGCAACGCGGGCAACAATGTCATCACCGGTGGCGACCTCAACGATACGCTGAGCGGTCTTGCCGGCAACGACACCCTCAATGGCGGCCTCGGCGCCGACACCATGATCGGTGGCGAAGGCAACGATACCTATGTCGTCGATGACGTGGGCGATGTGGTCAACGAGAGCACCGGCCTCGCGGCCGATGTCGATACCGTCCAGTCCTCGGTCAGCTTCACCTTGGCAACAGGAGTCGAAAATCTCACACTGACGGGCGCCGACGCCATCAATGGCACCGGCAATGCCGGGGTGAACACGCTCATCGGCAATGACGCCGACAATCAGCTTTTCGGCGGCGGCGAAAACGATACGCTGACCGGCAATGACGGCAACGACGTGCTCGACGGCGGCACCGGGAACGACACGATCAGCGGCGGCGCCGGAAACGACACCGTTATCGGCGGTGCAGGCAACGACACGATCGATGTCGGCACCGGTTTCAACCGGATCGTCTACAGCGCTGCCGGTTTCGGCAACGATACGATCAACAGCTTCGATGCCGATGGCGGCCTGGCCACCAACCAGGACAAGATCGACCTCAGCGCTCTCGGCGTCACGGCGGCCAACTTTGCCACGCGCGTCGTCGAAACGGCCGTGACCGGTCCCGCCGGCAGGTTGCTCACGATCAATGATGGTGCGGGCAACACTCTCGGCACCATCCGCATCAACAACGTCACCGATGCGCAGATCGACGTGAACGACTTCACGCTCGCGGCCGCAGCACCCGCAAACTTCGGCAACGCGACGGCTGGCGCCGACACGATCACCGGCAATGCGGCTGCAAACAGCATCAACGGCCTTGGCGGCAACGACACCTTGAGCGGTGCCGGCGGGGACGATGTGATCAATGGCGGTGAAGGCGCCGACACGCTGAACGGTGGCGACGGCAACGACACGCTGACCGGCGGCACGAGTGCTGCTTCGGTGAACAATGTCGACAATTTCGATGCTGCCGGTTTCGGAAATTCCAACGGCACGACGAATTGGGGTCCCGATTGGGTCGAAACCGGCGACAGCGGCGGGGTGACCACCGGGCAGATCCGTATCGACGCCGGTGCAGCCCCGGGCAGCAACGCGCTACAATTCATCGGCGGAAACGGCAATGATTTCAACGGAGCGCAAATCCAGCGCAGCGTCGATCTCGCCGGGGCGACCGCAGCCACGCTCAGCTACTCGATCGTCGAGACTGGGCTGGATGCGGGTGACGACACCATCGGCGTGTTCTTCTCCCGTGACGGCGTGACCTTCGTCCAGGTCGATACGATCAACGACGGAACGAATACCGTGCCGACAAGAACGATCGACCTCAGCCTGTTTGGCAGCGGCCCGTTCACAGCCAACGCAGCCGTTCGCTTCGTCGCCTCAAGCCTGGAAACCGGCGACAGCGTCAACATCGACGCTCTGACGATCAACGCTACCGGCAGCTTCGGCGTCGATACCATCAATGGTGACGCCGGTGACGACACCGTCGTCTGGAATGCCAATACCGCCGGGGCCACCGATGGCCGCGACATCGTCAACGGTGGAACGGAAGGAACGGCCGGCGATACGTTCGTGATCAACGGCAATGCCTCCGCGGAGACCTACACGATCTACACCAGGGCAGCCTGGCTGGCGATCGCAGGCAATGTCGCCGCAAACCTCAACGCCGCGACCGAGATCGTTGTCACCCGCAACGGCACCAGCAATGCGTCCGTCATCGCCGAACTCAACGAGATCGAAGAAATCCGTCTCAACGGCGTCGATCCCTCGGGCGACGGCACCGCGGGGAACGACAGCTTCAGCATCGTCGGCGACTTCTCGACAACCAGCCTGCGCCTCAACACGATCACCATCGACGGCGATGCCGGAAATGACACGATCGATATCTCGGCGCTCGGTTCCGCACACCGTATCGTCTTCCGCTCCAACGGCGGCAACGACACGATCATCGGCACGCTGCGGCCGCAGGACGTCATCGAACTGGCCGCCGGCACCACTGCCGACGACTACGAGATCACGACCGGTGCCAACGGCGTGACGACGATGACCAATGGCGGGCACAGCATCCAGTTCACCAGTGAAGGCGGGCTGCCGCAGTTCAACGGCGATGGCACGACGGCCGAGGAAGAAGAAGACGACACGCCGGCACCGAACCCGCCTGCCCCGACGCCACCAGCCGCAACGGCAGGGGCGACGATAGCAGGCACTGCAGCCGCCGACGTGCTTCTCGGTACGGCCAGTGGTGAAACGATCGTCGGCTTTGCAGGCAATGACGTGGCAACCGGTGGCGCCGGGGCCGACATCATCCGCGGCGATGACGGCGACGACTTCCTCAATGGGGAAGGCGGAAACGACATGGTCTTCGGCGGCGCCGGAAATGACGACCTTCTGGGTGGCGAAGGCAACGACATGCTCTATGGCGATGCCGGATCCGACCGCGTCTTCGGCGATGCCGGCGACGACATGATCCGCACCGGTGCCGGTAACGACACCGCCCATGGCGGCAGCGGCAACGACCTGTTCGTCGCCGAAGCAAGCGATGGCGACGACACCTACTATGGGGATGACGGCAGCGACACGCTAGATATGGCGGCGATCACCGCCAACCTGACCGTCGATCTCGGCAGCGGCTACATGGGCCGGGGCAGCGCATCGAGCAGCCTGTCGGGCAACGATACGCTGTGGGGCATGGAGAATGTCGTCACCGGCTCCGGGGCCGACACGATCACCGCCAATGCTGCCGTCAATATCATCGATGGCGGAGCCGGAAACGACAAGTTCGTCTTCCTCTCCGAAAAGGATGCCGACGGCGACACGATCATCGGCTTCCAGCCAGGCGACAAGATCGACCTCAGCGGCACCGACGCCAATGGCGGCGTTGCCGGGAACCAGGCCTTCACGCTGGTCAACGGTTCGGCGCTGACAGGTGCCGCCCAGCTGATCGTCACGCATGAGGTCCGGGCCGATGGCGACTACACAGTCGTCCAGGGCAGCGTCGATGCCGACAGCACCGCCGAACTCCGGCTCAACATCAAGGGGAACCACAACCTCACCGCTTCCGACTTCAACCTGTAACCCGCGACGTCAGGTGTGCCGGCTCCTCCGGCACGCCTGACAGCCCAACAACAGCACGAAGTGGTGAAAGACATGCGCCCCAAGACTCCATTGACCGGCAACAAGCGTAAACAGGTCGAGAAACTGACCCACGGACTGCGCGGAATATTCGTCTTCCTGTTCTTCACATCAGGGGTCATCAACATTCTGGCGCTGACCGGCTCCTTCTACATGCTGCAGATCTATGACCGCGCCCTGACCAGCGGCAGCGTCCCGACACTACTCGGGCTTTCGGCCCTGGCGATCGGCCTCTACCTGTTCCAGGGTTTCTTCGACATCATCCGCTCGCAAATCTTGGTGCGGATGGGCGCCCGGCTCGACAGCCGGATCGCACCCATGGCTCATCAGGTGGCAATCGACATGCCGCGCTTCGGATTTTCGACCGCAGAGGCGCTCGAGCGCGGGCGCGATGTCGATACCGTTCGCAGCTTTCTCGGCAGTCAGGGTCCCGTTGCCCTGTTCGACCTGCCATGGGTGCCGCTCTACCTCGTCTTCGTCTACATGCTGCATCCCTATCTCGGCGCGCTGACTTTCGCCGGCGCCTTCGTGCTGTCGATGCTGACCATCGCGACCGAGCTGATGACGCGGCGGCTCGCGAGTGCCACGCACAAATCGGGCATCGAGCGCAATGCGATCGCCGATTCCAACGCCCGCAATGCCGATATCCTGAAAGCCATGGGCTTTGCCGGCCGCGCGGTGGATCGCTTCAACCGCGCCAACCAGGATCACCTGGAACTGCAGACCCGCACCAACGATATTAGCGGCACCTTCGGGGCGATCTCGCGCGTACTGCGCATGATCCTGCAGTCGGCCGTCCTCGGTCTCGGCGCATGGCTGACGATCCAGGGAGAGCTTTCGGCTGGCGCAATCATCGCCGCCTCGGTCGCCTCGGCCCGGGCGCTTGCGCCCGTCGATCTGGCGATCGGCAACTGGAAGGGTTTTGTTGCCGCCCGAACCGCCTTCATCAGGCTGAAGGAGACGGTCATCGCGCTTGCCGGCGCAGTACCGCCGATGGCGCTGCCGGCGCCCGCCCGTACGCTGAAGGTGGAGAAGATAACGGTCGCTGCTCCGGGTTCCGGACGGGTGCTTCTCAGCGAAGTGAGCTTTGAGATCGCCGCCGGTCAGGCGCTCGGCATCATCGGCCCGAGCGGCGGCGGCAAGACCACACTGGCGCGCGCTCTGACCGGGGTCTGGCCGACCCTTCGCGGCAGTGTTCGTCTCGACGATGCCGAGCTGACGCAATGGTCGGACGACGATCTCGGCCAGCATGTCGGCTATTTGCCGCAGGATGTGGCGCTGCTCGATGCGACGATCGAGGAGAACATCGCGCGGCTGGAGCCCCAGGTCGATGCCCGGGCGATCGTCGATGCGGCGCAGACGACAGGCATCCACGAAATGATCGTGCGGATGCCGGATGGCTACCGCACGGCACTCGGTCCGCAGGGCGTCTCGCTTTCGGCCGGACAGCGGCAGCGCATCGGCCTTGCGCGGGCGCTTTACCGCAACCCCTTCATCGTCATCATGGATGAGCCGAATTCCAACCTCGATGGCGAGGGCGAAATGGCGCTGACACAGACGATCAAGGCGGTGCGCGCGCGCGGCGGCATCGCCGTCGTCATCGCCCACCGGCCAAGTGCGCTTGCCGCCGTCGACATGGTTGCCGTCATCCAGAACGGAAAGATGGTCGCCTTCGGACCCAAGGACGAGATCCTGAAACCAACCGCAGCCGAACCGGTCAGCCGGCCGGCGGCGGCCGCACAGATCGGATCACGCATCACAGCGAGGATGTCAGAATGATCGAGGTCAAAGGAACCAAAACCGCAAAGACGGAAGAAACCCCGCACGATCGCTACGTCCTGAAGAATGAGGACAAGCAGTCGAAAGTGCCGATGTTCATGACCCTGTTTCTGACTGGCTTCGCTCTCTATCTGAAGACAGCGCTCTCTCATCAGCAGCCAAACCCGCCCGCTGAAGAAGCAGATGCCCGGCCGGCGCTGGACGACGAAGAACTGTTGCCAGCGGCCGACGCTGTCACGGCTCTTGCGGCGGCAGGGATCGAAGACGACGAGGCCGAAGCCCTGCAGGCGGGAAAGAAGGCCTCGGGCGTGACGCTCTCGAACCACAAGAACAGCGTGAGCTACGCGCTGACCGATTCTCCGGCGATCGAATTCAACAGGCTCAATCTGCCAAGCCTGGCCCTGTTGAAAAGCTCAGGCGGGATTTCGGTTTCCTTCCACGCCTCGAACGACAATGCATGGAAGGCTTCGAAAGCGGCCTCGGCCGGGCCGCAAACGAGCAACGGCAACGGCGGCAGCAACGAGCGCGTCTCTTTCCCCACCCCTCAAACAGGAAACGAAAAACCGCAAAACCGCGCCCCGCGTATCGGCAGCCCGGTCACCCTCGCTGACGTTTCCGGTTGCGCCATCGCCTTGATCGGCCTTGCCGACCTGCTGCGCGGCGCGCTCGATCCCGATGGCGATCTCCTGTCCGTGCGGGATCTGACGGTCTCATCGGGCAAGCTGGTGCAGACGGCAGGCGGGTTGAGCTACGACGCGGCGGGGCTCGGTCCCGTGACCATCACCTACCAGATTACCGACGGCACGGCCTTCGTGTTGCAGACCGCGCATTTCTCGGTGGTCAAGGCGGCGCCGGTCATCGGTACGGCTGGAGACGATCTGCTTTCGGGCACGCAATGCGCCGACGAGATCGGCGGGCTGGCCGGAAACGACAATATCGACGCCAGAGACGGCAACGACACCGTGGACGGCGGCGATGGAGACGACAATATCGTTGGCGGCAGCGGCAACGATACGATCCGCGCAGGCAACGGTAATGACATCGTTCTCGGCGGTCTTGGCGACGATCACATATGGGGTGGCCGCGGCAATGACCGCCTCTATGGCGAGGAAGGCCGCGACACGATCTACGGCGAGGAGGGCGACGATCTCATCAGCGGCGGCGCGGATGCCGATATCCTTCGTGGCGGCGACGGTCACGACCGAATGACTGGCGATGCCGGCAACGACATCCTGGACGGTGAAGATGGCGATGACGACCTTGACGGAGGCGATGGCGACGATATCCTCTTCGGACAGCCGGGCACCGACACGCTGAAGGGCGGCACCGGCAACGATTTCCTGAGCGGCGGCAGCGGCCGGGACACGGTGAAGGGCGAAGATGGCGGCGACACGGTCGCAGGAGACGCCGACCGGGCCGACGACATCTACGACGGTGGCGCCGGGATCGATACCCTCGACTATTCGGCGCTGGCCGAGGCGGTCGAGATCGACCTCGCCGATGGCATCGCCTCCGGAGCGGAGATCGGCGATGACGCCGTCTCGAATTTCGAGATCGTCCGGGCCGGGGCGAATGACGATGAGGTGACCGGCAGCTTTGCCGACGAAGCGATACACGGCAATGCCGGCGACGACTATCTGAGCGGCGGCGGCGGCACGGATCTTGTCGAAGGCGGTGACGGCGATGATGTTGTCGAAGGCGACATCGATGCCGTGGCCGACCGTTACGATGGCGGAAGCGGCATCGACACGCTCGACTATTCCGCAGCAGTCATGTCGATCGTCGTCGATCTCGCGGCCGCTGATGCGACGGGTGAAGAGATCGGCAACGACAGCATCAGCAATTTCGAGATCATCAAGACCGGCAATGGCGATGACACCCTGCATGATGATGAAGGCGCCGATCTTCTCTGTGCCGGAGACGGCGACGATATCGTGGTCGCGGCAGCCGGTGCATCTGATGACGAGTACCGCGGTGAAGGCGGCTTCGACACGATCGACTATACGCAGGCAGCGCACGGCGTGCTGATCGACCTCAACACCGGCACCGCTACCGGATTCGATGTCGGCCATGATGTCATCGAGGGTTTCGAGAAGGTCATCGGCGGCGCGGGAGACGATACGGTCCGCGCCGGACCGCTGGCTGTCGTGATCGAGGGTGGGGCCGGCGACGACACGTTCGAATTCACTGTGGCCGCCGGTGAAAGCAGCGCCGATGTTGTCCACCAGATCCTCGATTTCATGGTCGGGGACCGCATAGACATCTCGAAATACAAGATCTTCGAGGAGGTTCTGGACGGTCTCGAGGATCGTTTCGAGGAGATCTATGGCGACAAGGCGGATGACGAGCCCCTGCCGATCCGCGTTCGCCACGAGGGAACCGATGAGATGAGCCGGACCTTCATCGAGGTCGATATGGACAAGGACGAGCACTACGAAATGACGATCAACCTGACGGGGCATCATCTGCTTGTCATCGTCGAAAATCCCGCGGCCTAGGAAGGTAAGACATGTCTCGAAACCAGCAAAGATCCCAGGCCGCACTTTCACCTGAGGACAACAATACATTTCCTGTGACTGCCCGCGTTGTCGCCGGCATGGCGCTTGGCGTGCTGCTGTTTGCCGGGGCTGGAGGATGGGCGGCGACGACGCAGCTCAGGGGCGCGATCATCGCCCCGGGCGTCATCATGGTGGACCGGAACCTGAAGTCGATCCAGCATCGAGACGGGGGCATCGTCAGCGAGATCGCCGTGAAAGAGGGCGATGTCGTCACCAAGGGGCAGATCATGCTGCGCCTCGACGACGCCCAGACCCGCGCGGAGCTCTCGATCGTCAAGGCGCAGTTGATCGAACTGACGGCGCGTCAGGCACGGCTGATCGGCGAACGCGACAATGAGGAGGCCATCGTCTTCCCGCCGGATTTCGGCACGGAGTTCCCGGCCATTGCTGCAGGCGAGCGCCGTCTCTTCGACGGCAACCGCAAGAACCGGCAGAACCAGAAGCAGCAGCTTCAATATGGCATTTCGCAGCTCGAGGAGGAGTTGAAAGGCCTCGTCGCCCAGCATGACGCCAAGACCGGCGAACTCGAACTGGTGAAAACCGAACACACCAAGATCAAGGGCCTCGCCGACAAGAAGCTGATCGATACATCCCGCAAATATTTCATCGACCGTGAACTCGCGAAACTGACCGGCGAGAGCGGAGAGATTCAGGCCAATATCGCTCGCTCGCGGGCACGCATGAGCGAGATACAGGTGCAGATCATCGCCATCGACGAGGCGGCCCGGACAGAGGCGCAGCGAGAATTGAGCGTCGTCGAGCCGAAACTGTCGGAATTGCGGGAGCGCCGGGTCGCCGTCGAGGACCGGCTGTCGCGGACCGATATCCGCGCACCACTATCAGGAACCGTCAACGAGCTCTTCGTCCACACGATCGGCGGCGTCATCACGCCGGCAGAGAAGCTTCTGACCCTGGTGCCCGCTGACGCGGCGCTTAAGATACAGGCGAGACTTGCGCCCACCGATATCGATCAGATTTCGGTCGGCCAAGACGCGAGAATGCGTTTCTCCGCCTTCAATCAGCGCGCAACGCCGGAGTTGAAGGGTAACATCGCCTATGTCTCGGCGGCAACCAGCACCGATCCTGCGACGGGTCAGATCTTCTATCTCGCCGATGTTGCCGTGCCTCCGGCAGAAATGGCAAAGCTCGGCGCCAACAGGCTTTTACCGGGCATGCCTGTCGAGGTGTTCGTCTCCACCGAGGAGCGAACGGCAATGTCATTTCTTGCCAAGCCGCTGACGGATCAGTTCAACCGGGCCTTCCGCGAGGAATAGGAGCATTTCATTCTTGGCGGGGCGCGCTGCTTCAGTGCGCCCCGCTGCCTAATTTATCAGCCTTCCAGCCACTTCACCTGCTCGGGCGTCAGCTTGATATCAAGCGCCGACAGGCTGTCTTCCAGCTCGGCGATCGTCCGCGGCCCAATCAGCGGGATGACCGGGAATGGCTGGGCGATCACATAGGCAAGCGCGATATGGATCGGACTGCGGCCGAGCTGCTTGGCGAGCTCGATCGCCCGGTCGCGGCGTTCGAAATTGCGGTCCGAATACCAGCAACGGACGATTTCCTCGTCGTCATGCTTGTCGCGTCCGGCACGATCGGTGAAGAAGCCGCGGCCCTGGCTCGACCAGGCGAAGTTCGGGATCTGCTTCTTGTTCAGCCACGTCTTCCACTCGTCGTCGGAAGACGTCACGCAACCCGCCCAGATCGGATCCAGCATCTCGGCCAGCGAGAAGTTGTTGGAAAGAGCAGCCGGCGCGGTCTTGCGGTTCTTGTCCGCGTAAGCGATTGCTTCTTCCATGCGGCCCCGCGTCCAGTTCGATCCGCCGAAGATGCCCCGGATGCGGCCCCGCTTGACCTCGGCATCCATCGCATCGACGAATTCGCCGACCGGAACGGCGGTGTTGTCGCGATGCATGAAGTAGATATCGACATAATCGGTATTCAGCCGGTCGAGCGACTGGTCGAGCTGCTTGGCGATCATGTCAGGATAGCAGAGCGGCGAGTGCGCGCCCTTGCCGATCAGCACGATCTCTTCGCGCGATACATTGCGGCTGGTGTGCCAGTCGCCGAAAATGCTTTCGGTCTTGCCGCCGCCGTAAACGTAAGCCGTATCGAACGCGTTGCCGCCCGCCTCGTAGAAGGCATCGAGCGTCAGCGATGCGGAAGCAAAGTTCGGGAAGAACTCGAAGCCGAGCGTCACCACCGAAGCGGGCTTCAGGATGCCCGGGATTTCGCGCTTCGGAATGCTGTTGCCGAGCTTGACCGGAGCGCCTGCGAGATTGAGCGTCCGCTTCGTTGCCTTCTCGACCCCGTATTCCAGGCCGACCGACGCGCGCCACTGATCGAGAACCCGGAGATTGCCGACGGAATCCGCCCAGCTCATGCCCGGGGAGGTGAACTCATGCTGTCCAGCGCGGATCGCATCGCCGGCGGCATCGACCTCGAACGAATAGAGCCAGCGGTCTTCCTTGACCTCAATGGTCTCCTGCTCGTTGCCCTTGAAGATCTCGATCTTGCCGGTGCCGCCCTTGTGGCCGGAAGCGAACCAGAAATCCTTGACCTCGATCCGGCCATCGGAGCCGATGACGCGCAGCGTGTTGTCCTGGTTCGCCATGATCGAGCAGGACACTTCGGCGATGATCGAGTTCGGGAATTTCAGCACCGCCGAGGCCCACTCATCGACACCGGACTGGCCGAGATGGGCGACGCCCGAGACCTTCTCGGGCTCAAGGAACGGCTTGCCTTCGGCAGCACCGGCAATCAGCCGCGCCATGGAGACCGGATATCCGCCGACATCGAGAATGCCGCCGCCTGCGGTATCGTTGGAAAACAGCCGGTGCTCGGGCTTGAAGCTTCCCATGTTGAAACCGAAGCTGGAGCGGATGATCCGCACGGTGCCGATGACGCCGCTCTTCACCAGCTCGACGATCTTCGCCGTCTGCGGATGGACGCGGTACATGAAGGCTTCACCGGCAAAGACGCCGGCCTTCCTCGCCTCGTGATAGATCGCGTCCGCATCGTAAGCGGAGAGCGCGATCGGCTTTTCAACGAGCACGTGCTTGCCCGCGCGGATCGCCTTGATCGCCCACTCGGCATGGCCGGTATGCGGCGTGGCGATATAGATCGCATCAATCTCGGGATCAGTGAGCAGCGCGTCATAGCCCTTGACGATACGCGCGCCCGGGAAGCCGTCGCCGAGGCCCGGCTTGTCGGGATTGCGCGTCGCGATCGCCGCAAGCTTGCCGGTCCGCGAATGCGCGATGCCATCCGCAAAGGTGCGGGCGATGGTGCCCGGGCCGATGATGCCCCAGCGGATCGTTTGCTCTGAACTCATGACTATTCCTCTTTCGATGTGGTCGTCTTGGGATTGCGATACTCAGCGCAGGCGTTGGCCGGCGCTGTCGAACAGAAATGTGCGCTTGGCCGACAGCGAAACGGCCAGACTGTCGCGATTGCCGGTGGTGCGGGATTCCGGCCGCTCGATGATCAGCTGCTCGCCGCCCAACGTGGCGTAGATGTAGCTGGTATTGCCGAGATGCTCGGCGACATCGACGCTGACGGTCATGTCGGCGTCGCCCTTGCCCGCATCACCGAAATGCTCGGGGCGGACGCCCAGCGTCACGTCGGTTCCCTCCGCAAGGGTCGCAGTCAGCGGCAAGGTCAGGCGGACATTCCGGTCTGCGGCAAGCGCGATGGTCAGTCCCGCGGCGTCCCTGCCTGTCACGACCGCCTTTAGAAAATTCATCTTCGGCGAGCCGACGAAACCGGCGACAAACTGGTTTGCCGGATCGTCGTAGAGATCGAGTGGCGCGCCGACCTGCTCGATATTGCCAGCCCTGAGCACGACGATCTTGTCGGCCAGCGTCATAGCTTCGGTCTGGTCGTGGGTGACGTAGATCATCGTCGTGCCGAGCTGCTTGTGCAGCCTCGAAATCTCGACGCGCATCTGCACGCGCAGCTCGGCATCAAGGTTGGACAGTGGCTCGTCGAACAGGAAGACCTTGGGCTCGCGCACGATCGCCCGGCCGATCGCCACGCGCTGGCGCTGGCCGCCCGAGAGCTGCTTGGGGCGGCGCTGCATCAGCTCGTTGATCTGCAGGATCCCGGCGGCGTGGCTGACGCGCTTTTCAGTATCTTCCTTCGGATTGCCGTTCATCCGCAGGCCGAAGGAAAGGTTTTCCGCAACCGTCATATGCGGATAGAGCGCATAGGACTGGAAGACCATGGCGATGCCGCGGTCGGCGGGCTCGACATCGTTGACGACCCTGCCACCGATATCGATCTCGCCACCAGAGATGTCCTCCAGCCCGGCGATCATGCGCAGTAGCGTGGACTTACCGCAGCCCGACGGCCCGACAAAGACGACGAACTCGCCGTCCTTGACCTCCAGATTGGCGCCGTGGATGATTTCCAATGCACCATAGCGTTTGACGACGTTTCTGAGTGAAAGCTCTGCCATGCGGCTCCCCGATTATTTGATTGCGCCGGCGGCGATGCCGGCGATGAAGTGGCGCTGCAGGAGCACGAAGACGACGAGGATCGGCGCAGTGAGCATCGTCGCCCCCGCCATGATCCCGCCCCAGGAGACCTTGGTGAGGCCGATCAGCGTGCCGAGCGCCACCGGTGCGGTCATCATCGCCGGCTTGGAGTTGATCAGCAGCGGCCAGAGATAGTTGTTCCAAGACACCAGGAAGAGGATGATCGACAGCGCCGCCATGGTCGGCCGCGCCAGCGGCAATGCGATGCGCAGGAAGATCTGCCATTCCTTGACGCCTTCGACGCGTGCCGCGTCGAAAAGCTCGTTCGGCATCATCGAGAAGGACTGGCGCATGAAGAGCACACCGAGCGAATTGAAGAGCGGCGGAACGATCAGCGCCACCCAGGTATTCGCCAGCTTGAACTCGCGCGCAACCATGATGAACTGCGGAATGACCACGACCGCAAAGGGCAGCGTGATGGTGCCGAGAATGATGGCGACGACGACCGAGCGCCCGGCAAAGCGGTAGCGCGCCAGCGCCCAGCCTGCCATCGAGGTCAGCAGCACAGACAGAATGGTGTAGATGATAGCCACCGAGATCGACGTAAACATCGCCCGGGTAAAGCCGGTCTGGGCCTCAAGATCCTGGAAATTGGCGATGAAGTTCGTCGATGGAAGCAGCACGATCTCGGGGCTGAAGATGCCGTAGTCGGGCATGGTCGAGAAGATGAACATCATCCACAGCGGGAAAAGCCAGATGATCGCCAGCGGCGTCAGCACCGCATGCAGCGCGATCCGCCTCAACAGCAGTGATTGCGACTTGGATTTCATTTCGCTTCCCTCCCGACCCACAGGTTGAGCAGTGAGATCGCAACCGCCAGTGCCGCTATTGTGTAAGCCACGGCTGACGCATAACCGAAGTTTAGCGACAGGAAGCCCTGGCGGTAGAGCAGCAGGCCGAGCGTCTCCGTGCCGCCGCCCGGACCGCCGCGATTGGTGATCAGGAACGGTTCGGTGAAGAGCTGCATCGTGCCGATAACGGATAGAACGACGCAGAACAGAATGATCGGCTTCAAGAGCGGCAGGGTGATGTGAAAGAACTGCTGCGTCTTGCTGACCCGGTCGAGCGTCGCAGCCTCGTAGACATCCTCAGGGATCGATTGCAGCCCAGCAAGGATGATGATGGCGTTATAGCCTGCCCAGCGCCAGGTCACGGCGATGATGACGAGCGCCATGGCGGCGTTAGCATTATCGAACCAGGAGACCGCCGGCAGGCCGACAGATGTGATCAGCTTGTTGACGATGCCGAAATCAATGCTGAACATCAGGCGGAAGACTGCCGCATAGGCGACCTCGCCGACGACGACGGGCGCGAAGAAGGCAAAACGGAAGAGTGGCCGCAGCTTCAGGAGCGGCGAATTCAGGAGCACCGCCATGACGGTGGCGATCGCGATCATCACCGGCACCTGGATGACCAGGATGATCAGCGTGTTGTAGAGCGCGTTGTAGAAAGCCGGGTCGCCGAACAGGCGCCCCCAATTGGCCGAGAGGCTGTATTTCCACGGATTGACGCGCGTATTTTGAAACGAGATCAGAAACGAACTGATGATCGGCCACACCCAAAAGGTGGCGAAGACGATGAGATAGGGCGCGAGGAACGCATAGGCGCTCCGGTTGCGGATCGGCATGTTTTCCTCCTCACAGACGCAACGAGCCATCCCGGAGGATGGAGAACCGGGCGCCGCAAAGCGCCCGGCTTCGTCACTTATTCTGCGATCGGAAGACCGGTCGCGGTGGCGATCTGCTTGGCAGCGTCGTCAAGCGCTGCCTTGGCATCCGGGAAGCCACCGGCGAAGTATTTGGTCTGCGCTGCCTTGTAGATGGCATCCGCATCCGTCTGGTACTGCGTGCCGCGGCTCGGCTTGATCTTCGGCAGGGTCGAGAGAATGTCGGCCCAGACCTTCTGACCGCCCCAATAGGGCTGCGGTTCGTTGACGAACGGATCCTGGACGGCCGAGAGAAGCGACGGCACAAGGCCGAAGGACTTCAGCATCGTCACCTGGCCTTCATTGGTGCCAAGCGAGTAGTTGATGTAGTTCCAGGCCGCTTCCTTGTTTTCGGAATTGGCGGCAATCGCCAGCGAAGAACCGCCGAGGTTTGCAGCATGCGGACCATCAGCCGTCAGGCTCGGCATCATGTAGACGCCCCACTTGCCGGACAGATCGGGCGAGCCGGAGCGGATCGTGCCTTCATACCAGCCGCCATACATCTGGCTGGCCACCTTGCCCGCGGTATTCGCCTGGATCTTTTCGTCCCAGATGGCAGCCGTCAGCGTGCCGGCATCCTTCATCTGTTTGACCTTGTCCAGGGTCGCAACGCAGGCAGGCTTGTTGATGGTGATTGACTGGCCGTCCTCGGAGAAGTAGCCGCAGCCCTGCTCGTTGGAAATCATGCGGAACCATTCGCTGTCGCCGTTGAAATCGGCCTGCGCCATGACGACGCCAGGATTGGCGGCCGAGATCTTCTTGCCGGCGGCGATGAAATCGTCCCAGGTCTTGATGGTCGTAGGATCGACGCCAGCCTTTTCATAGAAGTCACGGCGGTAGAAGACGGCAACCGGACCGGAATCCCACGGCATGGCGTAGGCGACGTCGCCGACTTCGAGCTCGGTGCGTTTGAAGTCGGGGAATTTCGCTTGGATGTCGGCGTTGTAGCCGAGGTCCTTCAGATTGGTGAAGCAGTCGGGGAAGCGGTTCCAGAAGATTTCCGCTTCGAAATTCTCGACCGTGACGATGTCAGGCAGGCCGTCTCCTCCGGCGGCGCAGGCTGCCAGCATCTTGTCGAAGACCTGCTGGTTGCCGAGATCCTGCACATCGACTTTGACGTCAGGGTATTTCTTGTTGAAGCCTTCCACAGTGGATTTCAGCGCCGATGCGGCGACGTTCCAGCTCCAGATGGTGAGCGTGCCCTGCTCTGCATATGCGGAGCCGGAAGCAAGCAGCGCGACAGCAGCCGTCGCACCGATAAGATTGAAGCGCATTGAAAATCCTCCCTTTTCAATTGCCGTCCCTTAGCGAACGTGCCTACACTAACCGGAAGGCACCGGCTGTCTCCTAAAAAGGGAATATGGATTTGGCGGAAAGTAAGGTTGCGCAAAGAGCCATCTATCAACCGGGTGCGAGCAGCATCGAGGGGTTGCCCACCGCGCTTCAAATGTTCCACGCCCATCCGCCCGTCATGGCCATGCCGCACTGGCACGCGCAGGTCGAGGTCAATTTCGTGATGCATGGCAGCGTGCATTATCGCATGAACGACCACGAATTTTCGCTCAACGCCGGCGAGATGTGCCTGTTCTGGGGCGGCCAGCCGCATCAGATGGACGAATCGTCCGATGATTCGATTTATGCCGGCGCCCACCTGCCGCTCGTCTATTTCTTCCGCATGCGCCTGCCTGTCGCCATCTCCAGCCAGCTGATGCGCGGCGCCACCATGCTGACCTCGGCGACAGATGCAGCCGACAGCGAAAATTTCGCCCGCTGGCACCGCTATGCGGCATCAGGCGATGCGGCAAAGTCGCAGCATGCGGTGGATGAACTGCTGCTGCGCATCGAGCGCATCCTGCTGGAACCCTATGCGATGATCGGCCTCAGCACGCAGCTGGCCGAAAACGATCCGCCCTATGCCCAGTCGTCGCGCAACGTGGCACGCATGTGCGACTTCATCGCTGCCAATTTCATGGAAGACATCGACACGATCGATATCGCCCGCGCCGCCGATCTCCATCCGAAATATGCGATGAACCTCTTCAAGAAGTCGACCGGCATGACGCTGAGCAAATATGTGAACCTGCTCCGCCTCTCTCGGGCCCAGGCGATGCTGATGAGCGAGGAAGCCAACGTGCTGCAGGTGGCCATGGATAGCGGCTTCGGATCGATCAGCGCCTTCAACAAATCCTTCCGGCATATCGCCGGCATGTCCCCATCCGATTTCCGCCGTGACCTGCGCTCATCAGGAATTTCCACGGCAAACTGATCCCCAACCCATACTCACACCCCATCGAGGAGACCTCACCATGGCTGGAAGACTGGCAGGCAAGATTGCGATCATTTCCGGCGGGGCGACAGGCATGGGCGGAGCAGCCTCGAAACTCTTTGCCGCCGAGGGCGCCAAGGTGGCGATCATCGACCGGAACGAGGAGGCCGCCGCAGAAACCGCAAAGGCGATCCGCGACGCCGGCGGTGTCGCCGACTACTGGGTGGCCGACGTCTCCAATGAGGCGGCCGTCAACGATGCCGTGAGAGGTGTGGAAGACAAGTTCGGTGCCGTCACCGTGCTCTTCAATCATGCCGGAACGATCGTCATCAAGCCGTTCCTCGAAACGACGCTCGAGGAATGGGAATGGCTGCATGGCGTCAACGTGCGCTCGATGTTCCTGATGACCAAGGCGGTCTTGCCGAAGATGATCGCAGCCGGCGGCGGTTCGATCGTGTGCACCTCGTCGATCTCGGCGGTTGCAGCAACGCCGATGGAAGTTCTCTACGACACGACCAAGGGCGCGGTGCACATGTTTGCCCGCGCCATTGCCGTCGAATTCCGCGACCGCAACATCCGCTGCAATGCCGTCTGCCCCGGCTTCATCCGCACGCCGCATGGGTTGCGCGAGGTCAAGGAACTGCAGGCGCTCGGCGTCGATGTGTCGGACGAGGCGATCGCCGCCCAGCAGGGGCGCATCGGTGAGCCCGAAGACGTGGCGCGCGCTGCGCTTTACCTGGCCAGCGACGACTCCAATTTCGTCAACGGCGTCCACCTCTTCGTCGACAATGGCTTCACCGCCATCTGACGAGACAAGACAGGCAGCTCCACCGGGAGGACAGATGGCGCGCGAATTCGATTTCATCATTGCCGGCGGCGGATCAGCGGCTTCGGTGGCGGCCATGCGGCTGGTGCGCGATTTCGGCTTTTCGGTCCTGATCGTCGAGCGTGGCCCAAGCCAGACGGCGAAGCTGATGTCCTTTCCGGCGGGCTACATGAAATACCTCGCCCGCGACGATTTTCTCGAAATGCATCATACCGTTCCCCAGCCGCAGCTTGGCGGCCGCGGGCCGATCGTGCCTGTCGCCAAGGCACTCGGTGGCGGCAGCGCGGTCAATGCGATGGTCTATATGCGGGGCCAGAAGGAAGACTATGACGGCTGGGCGCGCTATCTCGGCAATGGCAGCGAATGGTCCTACGAGGACATGCTGCCACACTTTACCGGCATCGAGGCCAACAGCCGCTTCAACAACGCCTATCACGGCATATCAGGTGAGCTTCGCGTTTCCGAGCCGAAGCATATTTCGGATACGACCGAGGATTTCATCCGGGCCGCCCAGGGGCTCGGCCATTCCTACAATCCGGATTTCAATGGCGAGCGCCAAAACGGCGTCGGCATCATGCAACATACATTCGCCAAGTGGGGCCGTCGCACCGAGCGCTCCGACGCGAAAAAGGCCTTCCTCGATCCCCTGGCAAAGGACGAGCGGCTGCAGATCATCACCGGCGCGCGGGTCGACCGCATCCTCATCGAAAACGGCCGCGCCCGCGGCATCGTCTACACCAGGGGTGGCGAGACGCAGACGGCGATCGCAGGCAGGGAGGTGCTGGTTGCTGCCGGTACCTATAACAGTGCCAAGCTGATGATGCTGTCGGGGCTCGGTCCGGCCGATCACCTTCGCCAGCACGGGATTGCCGTTGCAGCCGACATTCCAGGCGTCGGCGCCAATCTTCAGGATCATCACGAGGTCCCGGTGATCGCGACGACCAAGGGCAAATCCGGATATTTCGGCGAGGACAAGGGCTGGCCGATGATCCGCAACGGACTGCAATATCTGTTCTTCGATTCCGGGCCGGTGACGACAACGGGGATCGAATCCTGCCTGTTCTACGATCCGGATGGCGGCGAGCGGCCGACGATCCAGCTCTATTGCGCGCCGATCGTCTATCTCGACCGCGACGTCTCCTCGGCCAAACCCACCTGGGGCGTGACCTTCACCTCATGCCTTCTGAGGCCGAAGGCGCGTGGCAGCGTCCGGCTGCGCTCCGCCAATCCTGCCGACCAGCCGCTGGTCGATTGCAACTTCTTCGGCGATCCCGCTGATCTGAGGCTGACACTGGCATCGCTGAAGACAGCGCGGCGCTTGCTGGAAACCGAGCCTTTCCTGTCCAAGATCGACATGGAGATCCTCCCCGGCCGCGCCATCCAGGATGAAGAGGCCCTGACGAAATTTGCCGGGCAGACGGTCAAGACCAACTACCATCCCTCCGGTAGCCTGCGCATGGGGCCGGACAGCGACCCCATGGCGGTCGTCGGCAGCGACCTTCGTGTGCGGGGCATCGACGGCCTCCGGGTCATCGATTGCTCGATCATTCCCTTCATCCCTTCGGGCAACACCAACGCTCCGGCGATGGCAATCGGCTCGAAGGCTGCCGAGATGATCGCCGCCAGCCACGCCTGAGCTAAAGGCCGCCCAGCATGGCCAGATTGCCGCAGCCAATAAAATAGATAGCGAATAATTTGAATCCTATCGAATTTGGTGTTATATGCAGCGCATGGACACCTACAACAGCCTTCAGCGCGTCTTCACCGCCAACCTGCTTTCGACCGGCCGCCAGTGGCGCCGCGCCGTCGACCTCGCACTCAGCAGCCACGGAATCTCCGAGGCCTGCGCCGCCCCGCTTCTCTGGATCGGCCGCCTCGGCGGCGGTGTCCGGCAGGTAGTGCTGGCAGGCCATGTCGGCATCGAGGGGCCTTCACTGGTTCGTCTTCTCGATCAGCTCGAAACACTTGGCCTTGTCGTCCGCAAGGACGATCCCGCCGATCGTCGCGCCAAGGGTCTTTATCTGACCGATGAGGGCAGTGCCCTTGCGGCGCGTATGGAAGCCGTGCTCGACGAGCTTCGCGAGCGCATTCTCCAGGATGTCAGCAAGGCCGACCTTGAAGCTGCCGTGCGCGTACTGCAGGCTTTCGACAATATCGACGTGACGCAGACCAGCGCCCTCGAAAAGGAAATCGAGGCAGCGTCGTGACATTGGGATGGCGTGACTGGCTTTTCTCGGGCAAGGCCTTCCTTGCATCGATGCTGGCGCTGTTCGTGGCGCTGTCGCTCGACCTGCCGCGGCCCTACTGGGCGATGGCCGCCGTTTATGTGGTGGCCAATCCGCTGGCGGGCGCGACCAGTTCCAAGGGACTTTATCGCGCGCTCGGCACACTGCTCGGCGCTTCGGCGGCGGTGTTCTTCGTTCCTCTGTTCGTCAACGCTCCGGAGCTCCTGTCTCTGGTCGTGGCGCTCTGGACCGGCACGCTGCTCTTCATCTCGATGCTCGACCGCAGTGCTCGAAGCTATGTCTTCATGCTCGCCGGCTATTCGCTGCCGATGATCGCCCTGCCTTCCGTCGGCTCGCCCGAGACGGTCTTCGATACGGCGCTTGCCCGCTCGGAAGAGATCATCATCGGCATCGTCTGCGCCAGTATCGTCAGCGCCGTCATCTTTCCGGCCAGCGTCAGCTCGCTGCTCGGTCAGCGCATCACCACCTGGCTCGATGATGCCGGAAGCTGGGCCGACGAGATCCTGCGCGGCGAAGGCGCCTCGCCCGCCACGCCGCTGAAGCGCCAGAAGCTCGCCTCCGATGTGACCGGTCTTGATCTCGTCATCAGCCAGCTCGGCCATGACGCGAATGGCCGCGATATCGTCCGTCATTCACGCGAATTGCGCGGCCGCCTGCTGATGCTGCTGCCGCTGTTTTCTTCGCTTGCCGACCGTCTTCACGCGCTGAAAGCCTCCGGACAGGAGCTGCCGCCGGCGCTTTCCACGCTGCTCAACGATACCGCCGCCGGGTTGCAGCAGGGTGGCAAAGGCAAGCCGGACGGCACGGGCGCGAACCTGCGCCGGCGCATCGACGATGTTCAGGGCTCCAAAAGCCGCGAAACCGGCTGGAACGCCCTGCTTTATCGCAGCGCGCTTGCCCGCCTCGGCGAGATCGTCGATCTCTGGCACGATTGCCTGACCCTGCGCGACCAGATCGCCAGCGGCCGCCATGCGGGCCCTTGGCATCCGGTTTTTCGCCACCGCCAGGTGGTCGGCCGCGTCAGGCACTATGACTATGCGCTGATTGCCTTCGCTGCTGGTTCGGTCGTTGCCGGGATCGCCATAGCCTGCTTCTTCTGGATCTTTACCGGCTGGCAGAATGGCGCGGGCTTTGTCACCATGGCTGCCGTCGCCTGCTCGTTCTTCGCCGCGATGGACCGGCCCGCGCCCTTCATCCGCTCGATGTTCATCTGGTCGGCTCTGAGCCTCGTCATTTCGTTCATCTACATCTTCGCGATCCTGCCGGCGGTCAATTCCTATGAGCTGCTGGTGGTTGTCTTCGCACCGCCATTCCTGCTGCTCGGACTGCTGATCACCCGCCCGCAGTTCAACATGCTGGCGATGCTGCTATCGGTGAACAGCGCGAGCTTCATCGCCCTCCAGGATCGCTACACATCCGACTTCACCACCTTCACCAATGAGGCGGTCGCGGCCCTTGCCGGCATCGGCTTCGCATTGGTCTGGACGCTGATCGCCCGCCCCTTCGGCGCCGAGCTTGCCGCTTGGCGGCTGGTTCGCGCCGGATGGAGGGATCTGGCAGAGACCGCAGCCGGGGAACGCCGCACCGACCACGAGCGGCTCTCGGGCCGTATCCTCGATCGCCTGGGTCAGTTGGTTCCGCGCCTGGCCGCCATCGAGGATCGCGAGTTGAAAAAGGTCGATGGCTTTGCCGATGTGCGCCTCGGCTTCAACGTGCTGATGCTGCAGACCCGGCGCACGGAACTAACCGGCGCAAGCGCCGCCTCCATCGGCCGCGTGCTCTCAGGCGTCTCCGATTTCTACCGGGCGCGGCTCGATGCCGGCCAGGCAATCGATCCGCCCGACGAACTGCGTGCCGCGATCGACGACAGCCTCGGAACCATCGCCCATGAACGGGCGGAGACCCGGGACAATATCGATGCCCTGGTCGGCCTGCGCAGGGCGCTCTTTCCCGAGGCCCCGCCGCCGGACTGGCCCACGCCCGAAACCATCTCAACCCCGCTTCAGATTGCAGCCGAGTAAACCGTTATGCCTGCCGAATTCGATCTCTATGGCGTCTATGTGCCGCGCCTTCTCGTTCTCATGGTGCTTTCCCTTCTTCTCGTGATGATCGTCCGCCGCGGACTGAGCTGGCTGGGTGCCTATTCGCTCGTCTGGCACCGCGGCCTCTTCGATCTCTCCCTCTATGTGCTGCTTCTCGGAGCAGTCTCCTCTTTGACACGCTGGTACTTCGCATGAACACGCTGAAATCAATCTCCCGCCTGATCGTCACCCTCGCCTTCGTTGCCGCCGCTGCCTATGCCGGACATGGCCTCTGGGTGCATTACATGGATGAACCCTGGACGCGCGACGCGCGCCTGCGCGCCGATGTCGTCGGCATCGCACCGGACGTTTCCGGCCTTGTCAGCGACGTCGCCGTCAAGGACAACCAATCGGTCAAGAAGGGTGATGTGCTGTTCCGCGTCGATGGCGAGCGCTTCAAGATTGCTCTCGCCCAGACCGAAGCCGCGCTCGAAGGCGCCAAGGCCATGCTGGAACAGGCCCGCCGCGAAACCGACCGCCAGCAGCGCCTCGGCGATGCCGCCTCCGTGCAGCAAAAGGAACAGGCGCGCACCGCCGCCGACCAGGCGGAAGCCACCTATCTCCAGGCCGTCGCCAACCGCGATCTGGCACAGCTCAATCTTGACCGCTCAGCCGTCAAGGCGACCGTCAATGGCACGGTTTCGAACCTCAGCCTGCGCCCCGGCGACTATGTCACCGCCGGCACCGCCAAGGTCGCGCTCGTCGACACCGACTCCCTGCGCGTCGAAGGCTATTTCGAGGAAACCAAGCTGCCGCGCATCCATGTCGGCGACAGCGTCACGATCCATCTGATGGGCCATAGCCAGACCCTGGAAGGCCATGTCGACAGCATCGCCACCGGCATCGAGGACCGCGAGCGCACGTCCGGAACCGGGCTGCTGGCCAACATCAACCCGACCTTCAGCTGGGTACGGCTGGCGCAGCGCGTTCCTGTACGTATCAGCCTCGACAAGGTGCCCGACGGTGTGCAGCTGATTGCCGGTTTGACGGCGACGGTCGAAGTCGGAAGCCAAAGCTCCGACCTCGCCTCGCTCGACTGACGCTGCTCAGAAGTTCCAGTCCTCGTCCTCGGTCGCTACGGCCTTACCGATGACGTAGGACGAGCCGGAGCCCGAGAAGAAGTCGTGGTTCTCGTCGGCATTCGGCGAGAGCGCCGAGAGGATCGCCGGGTTGACCTTGCAGGCCTCCGGCGGGAACAGCGCCTCGTAGCCGAGGTTCATCAGCGCCTTGTTCGCGTTGTAGTGCAGGAACTTCTTGACGTCTTCGGTGAGCCCGACGCCGTCATACAGCGCCTCGGTGTACTTGGCCTCGTTGTCGTAGAGCTCCAGCAGCAGATCGAAGGCGAAATCCTTGATCTCCTGGCGGCGGGCCTCCGGCAGGCGGTCGACGGCGCGCTGGAACTTGTAGCCGATATAGTAGCCATGCACCGCCTCGTCGCGAATGATCAGGCGGATCATGTCGGCGGTGTTGGTCAGCTTGGCGCGGCTCGACCAGTACATCGGCAGATAGAAGCCGGAATAGAACAGGAAGCTTTCGAGGAAGACGCTGGCAACCTTCTTCTTCAGCGGATCACCGGAAGCATATTGCTCCATGATCAGCGCCGACTTCTTCTGCAGAAACTCGTTTTCATCGGACCAGCGATAGGCGTCGTCAACGTCAGGCGTCGAGCACAACGTCGAGAAGATCGACGAGTAGGAGCGCGCGTGCACCGCCTCCATGAAGGAGATGTTGGAAAGCACCGCCTCCTCATGCTGGGTCGAAGCATCGGCCATCAGCGTCACCGAGCCGACGCCGTTCTGGATGGTGTCGAGCAGCGTCAGGCCGGTAAAGACCCGGATCGTCAACTGCTGCTCTTCCGGCTTCAGCGTCGCCCAGGAGGGAATGTCGTTCGACAGCGGCACTTTTTCCGGCAGCCAGAAATTGCCGGTCAGGCGGTTCCAGACTTCGAGGTCCTTGTCGTCATCGATGCGGTTCCAGTTGATGGCGCGGACGCGGGATACGGGTTTGGCGTGCATGTTCATGGGGAATCTTTCCTCAATCAGTTCTGTTGGAGGACGCGGCCCCCTCACCCTAACCCTCTCCCCGCTGGGGAGAGGGGACGTGCCCGCCTACACGCCTCAATCAAGGGGCTGACGGGCGCTTCGGTTCCCTTCCCCCCAGCGGGGAGAAGGTGCCGGCAGGCGGATGAGGGGGCTCCGGGCTCAAGCGTTGCTAAAGCGATAAGGCTTCAAATCACAGCGTACACGACACACATCCCTCCACCTGCGTCCCCTCCAGCGCCATCTGGCGCAGACGGATGTAGTAGATGGTCTTGATGCCCTTCTTCCAGGCATAGATCTGCGCCCGGTTGATATCGCGCGTCGTCGCCGTGTCGCGGAAGAACAGCGTCAGCGACAGGCCCTGGTCGACATGCTGGGTCGCAGCCGCATAGGTGTCGATGATCTTCTCCGGCCCGATCTCATAGGCGTCCTGGTAATAGTCGAGATTGTCGTTGGTCATGAAGGCCGCCGGATAATAGACGCGGCCGATCTTGCCTTCCTTGCGGATCTCGATCTTGGAGACGATCGGATGGATCGATGACGTCGAGTGGTTGATGTAGGAGATCGACCCCGTCGGCGGCACGGCCTGCAGGTTCTGGTTATAAAGCCCGCCTTCCATGACGGCCGTCTTCAGTGCCAGCCAGTCTTCCTGGGTGGGGATTTCGATACCGGCGTCGTTGAACAGGTCGGTAACCGTCTGCGTAGCCGGTTTCCATTCTATTTCGGTATACTTGTCGAAATATTCGCCCGATGCGTATTTGGAATTCTCGAAACCCTTGAAGCTCTGGCCGCGCTCGACAGCCAGCCGGTTCGAGGCGCGGATCGCGTGATAGGTCACCGTGTAGAAATACATGTTGGTGAAATCGACACCCTCTTCGGAGCCGTACTGGATCCGCTCGCGGGCGAGATAGCCGTGCAGGTTCATCTGGCCCAGGCCGATCGCGTGGCTCTCGTCGTTGCCCTTCTCGATCGACGGGACGGAGGAGATGTGGCTCATGTCGGAAACTGCCGTCAGCGCCCGGATCGAGGTCTCGATCGTCTTGCCGAAATCGGATGAGTCCATGGCGGCGGCGATATTCAACGAGCCGAGATTGCAGGAAATGTCCTTGCCCATCACCTTGTAGGAGAGGTCATCGTTATACTCGCTGGCTTCGCTGACCTGCAGGATCTCGGAGCACAGATTGCTCATGGTGATGCGCCCGGCGATCGGGTTCGCCCTGTTCACCGTGTCTTCGAACATGATGTAGGGATAGCCGCTCTCGAACTGGATTTCGGCGACGATCTGGAAGAAATCGCGGGCCTTGATTTTCTTCTTCTTGATGCGGCTGTCGGCCACCATCTCGCGGTATTTTTCGGTCACCGAAATCTCGGTGAACGGCACGCCGTAGACACGTTCCACGTCATAGGGCGAGAACAGGTACATGTCCTCGTTGTTCTTGGCGAGCTCGAAGGTGATGTCAGGAATGACGACGCCGAGCGACAGCGTCTTGATGCGGATTTTTTCGTCGGCATTTTCGCGTTTGGTATCGAGGAAGCGCATGATGTCGGGGTGATGGGCGTTGAGATAGACGGCACCGGCCCCCTGGCGCGCGCCGAGCTGGTTGGCATAGGAGAAGGCGTCCTCGAGCAGCTTCATCACCGGGATGATGCCGGAGGACTGGTTCTCGATATGCTTGATCGGCGCGCCCATTTCGCGAATGTTGGTCAGCGACAGCGCCACGCCACCACCGCGCTTCGACAGCTGCAAGGCCGAATTGATCGAGCGGCCAATCGATTCCATATTGTCTTCAACGCGCATCAGGAAGCAGGAGACCAGCTCGCCGCGCTGCTTCTTGCCGGCATTGAGGAAGGTCGGCGTCGCCGGCTGGAAGCGGCCGGAGATGATCTCATCGACCATGTCGCGCGCTAAGGCCTCGTTGCCCTGCGCCAAGGCGAGTGCCACCATGCAGATGCGGTCTTCATAGCGCTCCAGATAGCGCTTTCCGTCAAAGGTCTTCAGCGTGTAGCTTGTGTAATATTTGAAAGCGCCGAGGAAGGTCGGGAAGCGGAATTTCTTGTCATAGGCATGGTCGAAGAGATCGCGGACGAAATTGAACGAATACTGATCCAGCACCTCCTGCTCGTAGTAGCCCTCAGTCACGAGGTAATCGAGCTTCTCCCGGAGATTATGGAAGAACACGGTGTTCTGGTTGACGTGCTGCAGGAAATACTGCTTCGCCGCCTGCCGGTCCTTGTCCAGCTGGATCTTGCCGTCCTCGTCATAGAGGTTCAGCATCGCGTTCAGCGCGTGGTAATCCAGCCCTGTTTCCGCGGCCTGCGCCTTTACAGGGCGCTCGAGAACTGCCGTGTCCAAAATCGTTCCAATCCGTGTTTGACATTGGCAACATCATCAGCGGTGCCGAGCAGCTCGAACCTGTAGAGGTACGGCACCTGGCATTTCTTCGCGATGATGTCGCCGGCAAGCCCATAGGTCTCGCCGAAGTTGCTGTTGCCCGCGGCAATCACGCCGCGGAGGTTCGAACGGTTTGCCGCATCGTTCAGGAAACGGATCACCTGCTTGGGCACAGCTCCCTTGCCGCCCTCACCGCTATAGGTTGGGACCACAAGCACATAGGGTGAGACGGCTTGAAGCGTCTCGCCTGATATCGGGATGCGCCGGGCGGGAAGGCCGAGCTTTTCGACGAAGCGATGAGTGTTTTCCGACCGGCTGGAAAAATAGACGATCTCGCCCATCGCAGCCGCCGCTCAGGCGAGCGCGCTGATCATGTCGGGGCGGAAGCCAGCCCAATGCTCCTCGCCGGCGATGACGACGGGAACCTGGCGGTAGCCGAGACCCTGCACCAGATCATAAGCGGCGCTATCGGTGGAAACGTCGATGATCGTGTAGTCGATGCCCTGGCGATCGAGCGCGCGGGTGGTTGCGGTGCACTGAACGCAGGCGGGCTTGCTGTAGACGGTGATGCTCATGGGAAAACCTCGTGACTAAAAGGCATGGGATATCGTTCGGACATCCGCCGATGTCCGCGCTTGGGAAGATCGAAAAGGAAGACAGCCGTTGCCGATTGCCGGGCGTCAGCAGCCCGTCATTCGCGCCGGTATGATCTGAAACTCAAAGACATAAGACTTCACCCCGAAGTGGCTCATGCGGGACACACCGGAGGAAGCGAAGAGCGGCATCATGCCCACATCTCATCGCTCGCCAGCCGGACACCCCGCCCGTGGACGTTTTCGCTCAAGGCAGGTCTCCTGGCTTGCGGATCATCACATTCATCCCGGTCTTCCCAGATCTTCATGACCCAGTGACCCGAAATGGGACAGATGCTCGCCGCTCACAGTTGCGGGGGCAGCTCCGGCATTGCTCCGCCTTGCGGCAGATCTCACCGAATTCCCGTCTTAGCCCACGATCCTTTGCGAATCGGAGGAACCTCGAACACTAGATATAGTACGCGAGTCTATTTTTACGTCAATGGATGGTTCAGGTTTCGGGTGCCGCAAGCCGAAAAAATGAATGTGATGTGGATAACAGAAGATTAATGCGGATTGGCTGTGGAAAAGAGAAGCCGGCAAGAGCCGGCTCCTCGAATGCAATGACGATCAGGCCGTTGCCGTGGCAACGCGTTCGCGCAAAGACCGCGCCGCCGCCACCATATTGACGAGCGCCGGCTTCACTTCCTCCCATTTGCGGGTCTTCAAGCCGCAATCCGGATTGATCCAAAGCTGCGAATCGCCAAGCCGCTCGCGCGCTAAAAGAAGCAGACCGGTCATATCGTCAATATCGGGAACGCGCGGCGAGTGGATATCGTAGACACCCGGGCCAATTTCGTTCGGATAGTCAAAACTGCGGAATGCCTCCAGCAGCTCCATCTTCGAGCGCGACGTCTCGATCGAGATCACATCCGCATCCATCGCGGCGATAGCATCGATGATGTCGTTGAACTCCGAGTAGCACATATGCGTGTGGATCTGCGTCGCGTTGCTGACACCGGTCGAGCACAGGCGGAAGCTTTCGACGGCCCAGTCGAGATAGGTCTTCCATTGCGAGCGCCGCAGCGGCAGGCCTTCCCGGAGTGCTGCCTCGTCGATCTGGATCATTCTGGCGCCGGCCTTTTCGAGATCACCGACCTCGTCGCGAATCGCCAGCGCGATCTGCCGGCATGCTTCGCTTCGGGCGATATCATCACGCACGAAGGACCAGTTGAGGATCGTCACCGGTCCAGTCAGCATGCCCTTCACCGGCCGCTCTGTCAGAGACTGGGCATATTGCCACCAGCTTGTCGTCATCGGCTTCGGCCGCGCGATATCGCCGAAGATAATCGGCGGGCGGACATAGCGCGACCCATAGCTCTGTACCCAGGCATGCTGCGTGAAGGCAAAGCCTGACAGCTGCTCGCCAAAATACTGCACCATGTCATTGCGCTCGAACTCGCCATGAACGAGCACATCGAGGCCGATTTCCTCCTGCCAGCGGATGGCTGCTTCGGTTTCCTTGCGCAGGAAAGCCTCATAGTCCGCATTGCTGAGCGTCCCCTTCGTGTGTGCCGAACGGGCCTTGCGGACTTCAGGCGTCTGCGGAAAGGACCCGATCGTCGTCGTCGGGAACAGCGGCAAGCGGATATCCGTCTGCTGGATCGCCTTGCGCTCGGCGAAACCGGCCTTGCGGCGCTTCATGGTCTCGTCGATCGCTGCAATGCGCTTCCTGACCGCGGGGTCGTTGACCTTCGGCGATGCTGCGCGGGCGGCCGCGGCCCCCGAAGATCTGCCGATGGCATCGGCCACGCAATCGCGGCTCTGCGAAAGCGCCTGCCCCAAAATCGAGAGTTCATCCAGCTTCTGCGTGGCAAAAGCCAGCCATTCCTTGACCTCGGCGTCGACAGCCGTTTCGAGCGCAAGATCGATCGGCACATGCAGAAGCGAGCAAGACGGCGCGATCTCGATCGGACGCGTCTTGGAAAGCGCCTCGACCCGATCGAGCAGTCTCTCGAGATCAGCGCGCCAGATGTTGCGGCCGTCGATGACGCCGAGAGATAATACCCGGTCATCAGGCACCGCCGATACGACCGCATCGAGCTGCTCGGGCGCGCGCACCAGATCGACGTGCAGACCGGCAACCGGCAGCGCCGCTGCTGTCTTGAGATTGTCGCCCAATGCCCCGAAATAGCTGGCGATCATGATCTTCAGGTTCGGAACCAGCTGGTGAAGCGCGCTGTAGGCCGTGGTCAGCGCGTTCCGCTCAGCGTCTGTGAGATCGAGCACGAGGGCTGGCTCGTCGATCTGCACCCAATCGGCACCCGCAGTGCTGAGCTCCGCGAGGATGGCCGCATAGACAGGCAGCAACCGGTCGAGCAGTTCGATCGGATCGAAGCTTGGCTGCTTCGCCTTGCCGAGCTTCAGGAAGGTCACCGGGCCGAGAATGACCGGGCGGGTGTGGACACCGAGCGCCTTTGCCTCCCGGAACATCTGCAGCGGCTTGTTTTCGGTCAGCGCGAAGCGCTGGTCACGGGTGAATTCCGGCACCATGTAGTGGTAGTTGGTATCGAACCACTTGGTCATTTCGAGCGCCGGAACGCCCTCATGATGATGCGCATGGCCGCAATCGCTGTGCTCAGCGCCCACTGAGCCGCGCGCCATGGCGAAATAGATGTCGAGATCGACGGGACCGCCCCTCCAGCCATATTCGGCCGGTACGGCACCGACCATCACCGCCGTGTCGAGTACATGGTCGTAGAGGGAAAAGTCGTTGGAAGGGATGATATCGATCCCCTTCGCCCTCTGCAGCGCCCAATGTTCGGCCCGCAATGTCTTGGCGACGTCGAGAAGTGCTGTCCTATCGGACTTTCCGGCCCAATAGCTTTCCAGCGCGAACTTCAGCTCGCGGTGCTTTCCGATACGAGGGAATCCGAGATTTGCAGTCTTGATGCTCATGTTTCCTTACCCCGAGGGTTGTGGGCAAGGCTTGGGATGACGCATCGGCGCGCGGACACAGGCGTGCCGGTCGCAAAAGCGGCACACCGGACACCCCGCCCGTGGACGTTATCGATCGCGGCAGGTCTCCTGGCTTGCGGGTCAACGCTGCCGTCCGTCTTCCCGGGGCGTCTTCCCCAGTGACATGAATGGACGGCCGCTCGCCGCTTACAGTTGCGGGGGCAGCTCCGGCATTTCCCCCGGATTCCCTCTTAGCTCCGAACCAAAGGTCCGCAGAACCACGATGACACGAGCATGTCGCATCGCGGATCACACGTCAATAGACATAAAGATATGTTTATGTCTTTGTTTCTTTGGTTGGCTGTGCTCGCCGATTACGACAACAGCATCGAGGATGGCGCGCCGGTCTCCGCGGGAGACTGCAGCTTCTGGGCAGCAAGCACCACTTCGACGCGATTGCGGGCATCGAGCTTCTGCATCAGGATCGTCATGTAGTGCTTGACGGTCTTCTCGCTGATATCAAGCATGCTGGCGATTTCGCGGTTGGTCTTGCCCTGCAGCAGGTAGTTGACGATCTGCTCCTCGCGGGCGCTCAGGCGCTTCTGCATCTGCGCCTTGCGGCGCACCTCGGCCGTCTTCATCGACAGGATCACCTTGGTGGCGAAACCCGGCGTGATGAACGTGCTGCCGTCATGCACGGTCTTGATCGCCTCATACAGATCGCGCGCCGTGCTGCCCTTCAGCACATAGCCGCAGACGCCGAGATTGAGCACCTGGATCGCCGTGTCGATATTGGCGGTGGCGGTGAAGACCACGACCTTCGTGCCTTCGTAGTTCTTCTGGATCAGCTCGAGTGCCGCCAGCGTATCGCCCGGCATGCTGAGATCGGTGACAAGAACGTCGGGCCGGTGCTCCTCGACGATCTTCAGTGCGTCGATGGCGTTCTGCCCACGGGCAGTCACCCGAAGATCTTCCTTCGCCGAGTAAAGATTAACGAGTCCATCCAGTAATATTGGATGATCATCAACGAATGCGACCGAGATAGACATAATGACGAATAAACCCCCTCGTCTTCTTTCCGATAGCTCTAAAGTAAACAGAGCCAAACATAAAGACGGATTTTAATGCTTGGTTAACTTCATCGGATTTCTGTCTATTCGATCTGTATGCTTTCAGCCAGTTATCAATTCGGATAGTCCGTCGCCTTATAGGCCAGCTGCGTCAGCCTGCTGCAGCTCCAGCACCATCTCCAGTATCATGCCGCCCCCCGGCCGCTTGGTGACAGCAAGCTTGCCGCCGAAGCTCTCGATCCTCTGCCGGAGGCCATAGAGCCCCATTCCGCCCTCGCGCGCCGCAAACGGCACCGTCCCGGAGGGCAAACCGTCATCCTCGACCGAAATCGCGATGACGGGCATGTCGATCCGACATCGGACACGCTGGCCGTTGCCGCCGGCGTGGCGGTAGGCATTGTTGAGCCCTTCCTGGACGAAACGGTAGATGCAGGTCTTCAGCGCCGGCGGCAGATCGGCATTGGTGCCGCTGGAGACAAAAGCGACCTTGGTCTTGGTGCGCGCCTCATGCTGCCTGATCGCTTCGGCCACCACGTCCTTGGCCCAGAGATGCAGGATCTCAGGCAAGAGCAGCGACTTGGTGACCGTCCGGGCCTCGATCAGCGCTTCACCCAGCGTCTTGCTGGTCTCGTCGAGGAGCCTGGCGCGCTCATCCTTTTTGGTCAGGTCGCGCAGCTCGTCGAGCTGCAGGATCGCCAGTGTCATCAGCTGCACCGGGCCGTCATGCAGATCGGCGCCGATGCGGCGGATGAAGGTCTCGTTGAGGTTGGCGAATTCCATGGAGGCCCGGCGCGCCGTGTCCCTCAGCTCCATCAATTCCTTCGAGGCGGACTCTGCTTCCTCGGCGCGGTGGCTCAGAACCTGCCGCTGATGCTCGATCGTCCGGCTGCCGCGCCTGACGATCAGGAACAGCCCGAGCATGACGACGAAGGAGAACAGCGCCACCGTCGTCCAGGTGACCACCCGCAGCCGCGCGAGCTCATCGACAAAACCGCTCGGATCCTCATGGATCTCGGCCACGCCGATGATCCGCCCCGAAGCCTGGTCATGCAGCGGGCTGTAGATTTCGAGATATTCGGTATTGATGTTGCGGAACGTATGCTCGTCGGCATGAAGATCCGCATAGACGGCGACAATTTCGCCTTTCAAGGCGCGCTGCAGGCCCTCGGGGAAACTGAAGCGGTGGCCGATCATCTGTTTAGTCCGGGAATAGGCAACAGTCCCGTCGGGCGCCCATATCTCGATATGCGGGAAACGCGCCTGGAGATCCGCATCGCCGAACAGCGCGTCGAGATGAGCGATGCTGGCGGCCTTAAGGCGCGTCGAGGCGCCCAGTTCCTGCACCTCAGCCTCAGTCAGGCTCTGAACCAGCAAGGCCGTCGTGCCGGCCTTTCCGCTGAGCGCTTTGTCGGCAACCAGCCGCGTCGTCAGATAGCCCGCAGAAACCGTGGCGATCAGAATAACCAGGCTGCTGGCGATCAGGAACTGCGTGGAAAGGGTCCGCTCGGCGCCCCATCGAAGGATACGCTTAAACAGTCGCGGCGCTTCCGCGCTTTCATCTACGCCAGCATTTCTGGCGCCTAAGTATTCGTCCGGCAAAACGTCCCCCCAAGGCCGATAGCGCTATCATCCTTGCAATATTACCCAAGGAAATAAAGAACCATTTTTGTACTATAGGCCCGTATGAATTCTATCAGACCAAAGGCCAATTCATCATAGGACCTTACTCCCGGAAGGATAAGGACCGAAGACCTGCTTTTGCCGTGGACGAACATCGAAAACATCGTCCGACCATGCGCCGTTCAAAACCCCGGTAACTTTCCGCAAGATCGCATCATCCCAAGCCAGCCCTGCAAGGCGGGCTTTGAAGACATCAGGGGCAATTCAAACCGCCGGGCTCGCAGCGCGATCCGGCGGACAGGACAAGTTTGCGAAAAACCAGGCGCCAGGACAGCGCGCCGACGGAGGGGAAAATGGTTACGCTTGTAAGACACGATCTCGAGTTCATCCTGAAGCAGATCGCCATCGCCGAACAGCATGCGGCCGGTGGTGACCTTGCCGCGCTCGTCGCCGAAGCCGGCGAAGCAGCCGGCGCGACCGGCACCGGTGCGCCGCAGGCGCATCTCCTGCCCTACGGCCTCAGAACCGTCGACGGCAGCTACAACAACCTGCTCGATGGCAAGGAAACCTGGGGCGCAGCCGACCAGCCGTTCACGCCGCTGGTGCAGCCGAACTACGTCAACGAAAATGACGACACACAGATGTTCGGGACACCGCAAAATCCGGTCTACCTGACCAACGGCAACTATACGCCTGGTACACCGAGCGGCAGCCCGATGCTTGCGCCCGGCACAGTCGTCGACGCCGATCCGCGCATCATCTCCAACCTGATCGTCGATCAGACCAGCAACAACCCGGCCGCGATCATGGTCTATGATGCCATGCTCGCCGAGGGCAAGACCGCTACGCGCGCACCGATGCAGGACGCCAATGGCGCGCCCGTCGTCCATGCAACCAATGTCGTCGGCCCCGATGGCACCGTTCTCGCCGCCGCGGGCAGTCCCGTCTATGTCTACACGTTCGAGAACGTCTCGCCCGATATCGGCGACTCCGCGCCTTACAACTCGATGTTCACGCTGTTCGGCCAGTTCTTCGACCATGGTCTCGACCTCGTGGCCAAGGGCGGCGCTGGAACGGTCTACATCCCGCTCTCGCCGGATGATCCGCTCTACAATCCGGCAACCCCGCAAACCAATTTCATGGTTCTGACCCGCGCCAGCCGCGACGCCGACGGCGAAGTGGCTGCCAACACCACGACTCCCTGGGTCGATCAGAACCAGACCTACACCTCGCATGCATCGCATCAGGTGTTCCTGCGCGAATATGTCATGCATGAGGGCAAGCCTGTCGCGACCGGCCATCTTCTTGACGGCGACCGTGGTCTGCCCACCTGGGCAGACATCAAGGCGCAGGCCCGCGACATGCTCGGCATCGACCTGACCGATGCCGATGTCACCAACATTCCACTGCTGCGCACCGATCCCTATGGCCGCTTCATCCCCGATGCCAACGGCTTCGCCCAGGTGATCACCGGCATCGGCGCAGACGGCATTCCGAACACCGCCGACGATATCGTCGTATCGGGGACGCCGGGCGCTCCTGTCAGCACCGCTGGAGCCGTCCGAATCGGCCACGCCTTCCTCGACGACATCGCCCATGCCGCAGTACCGGTCATCGCCGGTGGCGTGCTGCAGGCCGACGGTGACGACGCCGTAGGCTATTCCGGCGGCTTCAACACCCGCGGTCAGCAGACTGCCTACGATGATGAGTTGCTCGACGCGCACTACATCACCGGCGACGGCCGCGGTAACGAGAATATCGGCCTGACG
Organism: Rhizobium sp. 01N424; assembly: GCF_056399485.1. NCBI lineage: Bacteria > Pseudomonadati > Pseudomonadota > Alphaproteobacteria > Hyphomicrobiales > Rhizobiaceae > Rhizobium > Rhizobium sp. 01N424. The sequence continues at coordinate 217,428 of NZ_JBFTRK010000004.1, read as the reverse complement.
TCGATCCACCACATCTTCCACTCGGAGCACAACAGCATCGTGGAGCAGACCAAGCAGGTCGTCCTCGACAGCGCCGACCTGGTCTTTATCAACCAGTGGCTGCTTGAGCCGATTACCACGCTGCCGACAACCGAGGCAGAGCTTGAGGGACTCGTCTGGAACGGCGAGCGTCTGTTCCAGGCAGGCCGCTTCACCACCGAAATGCAGTATCAGCACCTCGTCTTCGAGGAATTTGGCCGCAAGATGCAGCCGGATATCGATGCCTTCGTCTTCGAGCCGTCGACCGACATCAATCCGGCGATCTTCGCCGAGTTCGCCCACGCGGTTTACCGCTTCGGCCACTCGATGCTGAACCAGGATATCGACCGCCTCGTGGAAAATGCGGATGGTACTTTCAGCTTCGATAACATCACGCTCTTCGACGGCTTCCTGAGCCCGCTGGAACTCGGCGCGGTCGATGCCAATGGCAACGTGCTCGTCAATCACGATCAGGCAGCCGGCGCCATCATCCGCGGCATGTCTCGACAGGGCGGCAACGAAATCGACGAATTCGTCACCGACGTTTTGCGCAACCAGCTTGTCGGTATCCCGCTCGACCTTGCAGCGCTCAATATCGCCCGTGGCCGCGACGTCGGCCTGCCGACGCTGAACGAGGCACGTGCGCAGTTCTACCAGGCAGCCGGTCAGGACACCCAGCTGAAGCCCTATGTCAGCTGGACCGATTTCGCGCTGAACTTGCAGAACACCGCGTCGATCGTCAACTTCATCGCTGCCTACGGCACGCACTCCTCGATCACCAGTGCAACGACGCTCGACGCCAAGCGCGCCGCCGCCGCCTCGATCGTGCTCGGCACGGCAGGCGCACCTGCCGACCGTCTGGACTTCCTGAACTCGACCGGCGCCTGGGCGACGGCTGAGACGGGTCTCAACGATATCGATCTGTGGATCGGCGGCCTTGCCGAGAAGAAGATGGATTTCGGCGGCATGCTCGGCTCCACCTTCTCCTTCGTCTTTGAGCTGCAGATGGAAAACCTGCAGGAATCGGACCGCTTCTATTATCTCTCCCGCGTCCAGGGCCTGAACCTTCTCAACGAGCTGGAAAACAACTCGCTGAGCAAGATCATCATGCGCAATACGGATCTCGGCGAAGGTTCGACGGCGCTGCCGGGCGACATCTTCTCGACGCCGGACCATACGCTCGAAATGGATATCTCGAAGCAGGTCGGCGCCGATCCGATCTTCACCGATGCGATCCTGCAGGCGCTGACTCCGCTCGTCGTGCGCCGCGACACCGATGGTGACGGCGACCTCGACTACATGGCCTATCACGGCGGCGACCACGTCGTCATGGGCGGCACCGAGGAAGACGATACGATCATCGCCGGCGAAGGCGACGACACGATCTGGGGCTATGGCGGCAACGACACGCTCGAAGCCGGCTACGGCGTCGACCACGTCCACGGTGGCGAGGGTGACGACATCATCACCAATGCCGGCACGGATATCGGCGCCGCCGACTTCCTGCATGGCGAAGGCGGCAACGACGTCATCCATGGCGGCAGCGGCCTGGCGCTGATCTTCGGCAACGACGGCAAGGACTTCATCATCGCCGGCCCCGACGGCAAGCATGTGCTTGGCGGCCTCGGGGACGACTTCATCCGCGGCGGTGATGGCGGCGACTTCCTGATGGGCAACGAGGGCAACGACTGGATCGAAGGCGGCGGCCGTTTCGACACGCTGTCTGGCGAGAACTCCGAACTGTTCTTCAACTCCTCGATCATCGGCCATGACGTTCTGAACGGCGATGGCAGCGACACCGACTACGACGCCGAATCCGGCGACGACATCATGTTCCAGGGCGACGGGATCCAGCGCAGCAACGGCATGGCCGGTTTCGACTGGGCGATCCACAAGGGCGACGATACGGCGGCAAATTCCGATCTCGGCATCCCGCTCTTCGCCACCCAGGAAGCCTTCATCCTGCGCGACCGCTTCGATCTCGTCGAAGGTCTCTCGGGCTGGGTCCATGATGACATCCTGACCGGGCGCGTCGCGCCGACCAATGCCCGTGCCGAACTGCAGAATACCGCAGCCATTCCCGGCACCGGCAGCCCGCTGGAGAGCTACTCCAACGCGCTGCTCGAAAAGAACCTCAGCCTGATCGCCGGTCTCTCGCAGCTCGTCGCCCACCGTGCCCGTACCTCTGTCACGGTCAACGGCGTCACCGAAACAATCGTCATGGATACCGCTGACGCTTCCGACATCCTGCTCGGCGGCGGCGGTGATGACATCATCACCGGCCTCGCCGGCGACGACATCATCGACGGCGACCGCTGGCTGAACGTCCGGATCCGCATCAACGACCTCAACGGCAATGAGATCGGTTCGTCCGACGGCCTGTCGAAGGGCGTCTTTGCGCCCAACGGCGCCGCAATGTTCAACGGCCGCACACTCAGCGACCTGATGTTCGACCGCACGCTGAACCCGAGCCAACTCGAAATCGTCCGCGAGATCATCGACGGCGAGGTAGAGGGCGATATCGATACGGCCGTCTATACCGACGTCCGCGCCAACTATACGATCACCCAGAATGCGGATGGCAGCATCACCGTCGCTCATACCGGCTTCGACGAAGACGGGGGCCCCGACGGAGATGAGGAGACGGTTGCCAATCCGGTTTCCGACGGCACCGACCGCCTGTTCAACATCGAGCGGCTGCGTTTTGCGGACGGCGAATATGCACTCAGCCCGCCGCAACTCCAGCTCTACACGCTCGATCGTGGCCAATACCGCGACGACTTCAGCCCGTCCAACTACACGGGTACCGACGGCACCACGCCCTGGACAACACCTTGGACGGAGTCTAGCGACAACAACAGCGCCACCAGCGGCGATGTTCTCGTCACCGGCGGCACGTTGCGCTTCGACGATAACGGCAATGGCGCCAGCGTGCAGCGCGCCGCCAACCTTGCCGGTGCGACGACGGCACGTCTCACCTACGACGTGAACGAGAGCGGCCTCGACCAGGGCGATACGGTGACCGTCTGGTTTGCGGCCAATGGCGTCAATTTTATCCAGATCGACACTATCAACTCTGCAACAAACGTTGCCGAACGGAGCATCGATCTGACCGGTCCGTTTACCGCCGGGGCCATTGTTCGCTTCACATCCACCGCACTCGGCAATAATGACATCGTCGATATCGACAATGTCACGATCGACTTCACCCGCCCTGCGGCGGCGCCATCGATCAACTATGCGACAAGCTTCACCGAGAATGGTGAGCCGGTTGCGATCGCCTCCGGTCCTGCGATTACTGATGAGGATGGCCAGATCGTTTCCGCACGGATCGTTCTGACCAATGCCCAGAACGGTGACCAGCTGAATGCAGGCGCTCTTCCTGCAGGCATCACCGCCCAGACCGACACTTCGGTTGCCGGCCAGATCGCCATCACGCTGACGGGGACTGCCACGCTTGCCGCCTACCAGGCCGCAATCCAGGCGATCACCTTCGGCAACAGCTCGGACCAGCCGGGAACGGTGGCACGCGTCATCACCGTCACCGTCAACGACGGCCTGATGAACAGCAATCCGTCGACCGCAACGATAGCGGTCACGGCTGTCAACGATGCGCCCGTCGCCGGTGACGATACCGTCATCACCAATGTAGAGACCGGCAGCTTTGTCATTCCGGAATGGGCACTGCTCGCCAATGACACGGATGTCGACAGCCTTCTCAACATCACCGGCGCCACCGAGAACCAGACCAACTTCGCGGTCGCAGTGAACCCCGCAGGCGACGTCACGGTCACGCACTCGACCACACAGCAGCGCAACTTCACCTACACGGTGAGCGACGGTGCTGCGACCGATACGGCGACCGTTACCGTCACCCGCGACACCAACGACGTCAGCGGCACGGCCGGCAACAACATCCTGATCGGCGACAACTCCGGTGACACGTTCGACGGCGGCACCGGCAACGACATCATCCTCGCCGGTGGCGGCAACGACACCATCGTCTGGAACGCCAACAACAACGGCGCAACGGATGGACGCGATATCGTCGATGGCGGCGCGGGTACCGATACGTTCGACCTCAACGGCCGCAATGGCCAAGGCGGCAACGAGACCTTCCGCATCTATACGCGGCAGGCCGCCGAGCTCGCCGGAATCACCGGTCTGCTGGCGACGACCGAAATCGTCATCACCCGCAACGGTACCGACAACGCCTCCGTCATCGCCGAACTCGACAATATCGAGGAGATCACCGTCGGCAACATAACGCTGGATGACGGTACGCCGACTGGCGGGACAACGGGTGGCGACACCATCACCGTCATCGGCGACTTCTCGCAGACCAGCCTGGCGCTGAACACCATCACCATCGACGGCACTGACGGCGACGACGTGATCGACATCTCGGCACTGCAGTCGGCACACCGCATCGTCTTCCGCTCGAATGGCGGTCACGACACGATCGTCGGCACGCTGCGCCCGCAGGACGTCATCGAGCTTCCCGACGGCCTGACCGCAGCCGACTTCGAAACGACTGTCGATGACGAGGGACGCACGGTCATGACCCGTGACGGCAGCTCGATCACCTTCGTCGGTCCCGATGGTTCGGAGCCGCCGGTTGGTCCAGGCGACGACGACCACGAGGAGGAGGAAGAAGAGCAGGAAGGCAGCGGCAGCTGCGACGATGATGACGATGACGGCGAACAGCCGTCCGGCGGCGAAGGTCTGGCTCCGGCCACGCCCCGCACGCTTGTTGGCACCGGTGCCGGCGAGGCCCTGCTCGGTGCAGCCGCAAACGACATCATCCTGGCAGGTGATGGTAACGACATCCTCGTCGGTGAAGCCGGCAGCGATATCCTGCGCGGTGAAGGCGGCCACGACCTCATCACCGGCGGCGCAGGCGCCGATGTGATGTCGGGCGGTGACGGCGACGACGAAGTGCATGGCGGCGCTGATGCCGACCATATCTTCGGCGACGCAGGGGCCGACCGGCTCTATGGCGACGATGGCAACGACGTCATCGAAGGCGGGGCGGGCGACGACCAGGTCTGGGCGGGCGCCGGCAATGACCTCATCCTCGCCAAGCTCAACGACGGCTCCGACACCTACTGGGGTGGCGATGGCAACGACACGCTCGACTATGCAGCGGCCACCACCAACCTCACCGTCGATCTCGGCAACGGTTTCATGGGCAGAGGCAGTGTCGCCGGGTCGAGCACCGGAACGGATATCGTCTACGGCTTCGAAAACTTCATCGGTGGTTCCGGCCACGACACGATCACCGCGTCGCTCGCCGTCAACATCATCGATGGCGGGGCTGGCGAAGACGTCTTCCGCTTCACCTCGGCGGCAGCGGCCAACGGCGACAAGATCTATGGCTTCCAGCCGGGAGACAAGATCGACTTCTCGACCATCGACGCCAACACGTCTGTCGCCGGTGTCCAGGGCTTCGCGCTGAAAGCGGGCTCGATTACCGCCGCCGGCCAGATCGCCGTCAGCCACGAAACCATCGATGGCGAGGCCTTCACGGTGCTGCGCGGCAACGTCAACGCCGATCCGGAAGAAGACTTCGAACTGATGATCGCGGGCACCCATAACCTGAAGGCATCCGACTTCAACGGGGTCTCCTGATCGATGGCTCTGCCCCATGGCCGGTAACGGCCATGGGGCATGCCGAATGAATTGCCGGAGGGGAAAATCATGGCAACGAAGAAGAAAGAGCCGCAATACAAGATCGACAAGGCGCGCGGCATCCTGACCTACCTGTTCGGCCTGTCCGGACTGATCAACATCCTGGCGCTCACCGGCGCTTTCTACATGCTGCAGATCTACGACCGGGCGCTCGCCAGCGGCAGCATCTCGACGCTGATCGCGCTCTCGGTTCTGGCAATCGGCCTCTACCTCTTCCAGGGCGTCTTCGACATCCTGCGCTCGCAGATCCTCGTGCGCCTCGGCGCCAAGATGGATACGACGCTGGCGCCGCTGACCCACCAGGTCGTCGTCGAAATGCCACGCTACGGCTATTCGACAGCAGAGGCCGCTGAGCGTGGCCGCGACGTCGATACGCTACGCAGCTTCCTCGGCGGCCAAGGCCCGATCGCGCTTTTCGACCTGCCGTGGATCCCGATCTATCTCGTCTTCGTCTGGCTGCTGCATCCTGTGCTCGGCATGCTGACGCTGGGCGGCGCCGCAGTCCTCGCCTGTCTGACGATCCTCGCCGAAGTGCTGACGCGGCGTCACGCCCATACGATGATCAAGGCCGCCGTCACCCGCAACGCCGTGCTCGATTCCAACACCCGCAACAGCGAAGTCCTGCATGCCATGGGCATGACTCAGCGTGCGGTCGATCGCTTCGAGCGGGCCAATCGCTATCACCTCGAGCACCAGACGAAGACCTCCGATATCGGCGGCACGCTGTCGGGTCTATCCAAGGTGCTGCGCATGATGCTGCAGTCGGCGATCCTCGGCCTCGGCGCCTATCTGGCGATCGGCGGCGAGCTTTCGGCCGGCGCTATCGTCGCTGCCTCGATCGTCACCAGCCGCGCGCTCGCCCCTGTCGATCTGGCGATCGCGCAGTGGAAGAGCGTCGTCTCGGCACGCCGCAGTTACTACCGCATCCAGGAAACGCTGGCTGTCCTGAACGGGAAGGAAGAGTTCATCCCGCTTCCCGAACCAAAGGAAAGCCTGAGGATCGAGGGGCTGACAACCGTTGCGCCCAGCACCGGCGCTGTGCTGCTCAGCGAGGTCGGTTTCGAACTGAAGGCCGGCCAGGCGCTCGGTCTTATCGGCCCCAGCGGCGGCGGCAAGACGACGCTGGTCAAGAGCCTGCTCGGCATCTGGCCGGCGCTGCGCGGTTCGGTGCGCATCGATGGCGCCGATCTCGGCCAGTGGAATGCCGATTTCTTCCGCGATCACGTCGGCTACCTGCCGCAGGACGTGGCACTGATGGACGGCACGATCTCCGACAACATCTGCCGCTTTGCCGAGGAGCCGGATCCACGCAAGATCATTCTCGCGGCCAAGGCGGCCGGCATCCACGACATGATCGTCCACCTGCGCGAAGGCTACCAGACTGAACTCGGTCCGAACGGCACCGCACTTTCGGCCGGTCAGCGGCAGCGTGTGGCGCTGGCCCGCGCGCTCTATGGTGACCCCTTCCTGGTGGTACTCGACGAGCCGAATTCCAATCTCGACGCCGAAGGCGAAGAAGCCCTGACGGCAGCGATCCTTTCGGTCCGGCGCCGCGGCGGCATCGTCGTCATCATCGCCCACCGCCCCAGCGCGCTGCAGGCCGTCGATATGGTCGGGCTGATGCAGGGCGGCAAGCTCACCTCCTTCGGCCCGAAGGAAACGCTGCTGCAGACCAAGGCCAAGCCGCTCGCCGTCGAAAAGTCGTTCGGCGACAGCCGTCCGCCGCGCTCGACGGCCGCGGAATAAGGGAGAGCTATCATGGAGGAGAAGCTCACCCTTGGCCTGCCGGATGCGCAGGCAGCGATCGCGCCGATCAACAAGTACCGCGAGAAGGAAGAGAGCAAGAGCGGACCGCGCAAGTTCTTCATGCCGTTGACGGCCTTTTCGGCGCTGGCGATGATGTTTGCAAAGACCGAGCCCGGCGCACGCAACCAGCAGCCGGAGGACAAGGAGCAGGAGCCGGAACAACCCTCCAACGACGATTACGGGATCATCGAGGACGTCACCGCCTTTCTCCAGACGCTCGCGAGCGAGGCCGCCGCTCCGGAAGCAGGTGAACAGCAGCCTGCCGTCCGGCTGAGTTTCCGCACCAGCACGTTCTACGTCACGGACATGCCGCCGCGTCTTGAGCGCACTATCCTGAGCGGTACGGCCAACGACAATCTGCGCAGCATCATCGACACCGGCGAAGGCTTCGAGTTTCCGGCGCTGCGCCCGCCCGTTCATCTGGACCTGTCGTCCCGCGCAACGCGCGGCACTTCCGCCAGCGGCGCGCCCTCCGGTGGCAATCGCAATCCCGATGACCAGGACGACCCGGACCCGAACCGGGCACCGGTCAGCCTCGGACGCTACACATTCTCCAGCGGCTTCGTGAACCTCTCGGCGCTGGTCATGCTCGACGACCTGCTCGCCCATATGTACGATCCGGATGGCGACAAGCTCAGCATCAACGACATCTCGGTATCGAGTGGCCAGATCCGCGCCTACGGGCAGGATATGTGGCTCTATACCCCGCAGCGCGGCTATATCGGCGACGTCACCTTCACCTATGACGTGTTCGATGGTCAGGCCGAAATCCGCACCGGCGCGCTGTTCAACCTGCGCAAGGCGCCGCCCCATGAAATCCAGGGAACGGAAGGCGCCGAAACGCTGACCGGGACGCCCGGCGAAGACCTGATATCCGGCCTCGGCGGCAGCGACGTGATCTATGGGCGCGAAGGCGACGACATTATCTCCGGCGACGGCGGCGACGACCTGATCCTCGGCGGCGACGGCGCCGATACGCTCTATGGCGGCGCAGGCAACGACACGCTCTTCGGTGGTGCCGGCAACGACGTCCTCTTCGGCGGCGACGGCGATGACCGTTTGTTCGGCGAGGCAGGCAACGACACGCTGATCGCCGGACACGGCAACGACGCGCTGAGCGGCGGCACCGGCGCGGACCGGCTTTTCGGCGAAGACGGCGATGACAGCCTGCTCGGAGAAGCCGGCGACGACTATCTCGACGGCGGCGATGGCGACGACGCCATGACCGGCGGCAGCGGCAACGACGTCGTTATCGCCGGCAAGGGTAACGACACGATCAGGGCCGGGCTCGCGGGCGAGGAAGCGCGCATGGCAGTGGCCACGGCGCATGACGGGAATGACAGCTATTCCGGTGGCGAGGGCATCGACACCTATGACATGAGCAGCGCCCGCAAGGCCGTCGCCGCCGACCTTTCTCTTGGGACCGCCAGCGGCGAAGAGATCGGCAGCGACAGGCTCGTCGATATCGAAAATCTCACCGGCGGCGCGGGCGACGATACGCTCACCGGCAGCGACACCGCCAATATCCTGGCCGGCGCCGACGGCGACGACGCCCTTTGCGGCAAGGATGGCGACGACACGATTTCCGGCGGAAACGGCGACGACACCTTCGTCGTGCTTGCCCGGAGCGGCGATCGCGATGATGACGACGACGGGGATGATCACTATTTCGGAGACGATGGCTTCGATACGCTCGATCTCGCTGCGCTGGTCCAGGAGGTCATCGCCGATCTCGAAGCGCAGCTCGCAGAAGGTCATGAGATCGGCCGCGATACGATCGAAGGCTTCGAGGCCGTGATCGGCGGCGCCGGCGACGATCGCCTTTCCGGCAATTCGGCGGCCAATATTCTCGTCGGCGGCAACGGCAACGACCGCCTCTCCGGCCGCGCCGGCGATGATGTCCTGACAGGCGGGGATGGCGACGACATCGTCTCCGGCGATAGCGGCGACGATATCGTTCTCGTTGCCGTCCACGCCGCCGATGACGGCCGCAACGGACGGAGCGACGGCGACGACAGCTATCAGGGCGGTGACGGCTTCGACACCTACAGTGCCGCCGGGGCCGTGCACGCCGTCATCATCGACCTCGACCATGGCACCGCCACCGGCGTCGATATCGGCGACGACACTCTGGCCGGATTCGAGGCCGCGATCGGTGGTAGCGGCGCGGACTTGATCATCGCCGGAGATGGCCTCAACTTCATGGCCGGTGGCGCCGGAGACGACGTCTTCGTCTTCCGTTCGCTGGCATCGATCGCCAACGATGGCGACGGCCGCGACCAGATTCGCGATTTCGCCGTCGGCGACCGGATCGACTTCTCCGGGATTGCCGCCAGCATCGGCGGACTGGTGTTCGGAGCGCCCGATACAGACGGCCCGCAGCAGCCGGTGAACCGGATCATGCTCTATCACGAGAGCTTCGAGGACGGCGACCGGACCATCGTCAAGGCGATCATCGACTTCGAGCGCGACGAGGATTTCGAGATCCTCCTCTATGGCCGCCACGAACTGACCGAACAGGACTTCATCCTGGCGGCACGCGACACCGGCGCGGACGGCACCGCTCCGCATCAAGCCTGATCACAATCAAAGAAAAGCTAGGGGAAAGCACATGCAGCCGGCAAAGAAAGAAACACAAAAGCAGTTCGGCATTTCGGGCCGCATCTATCTCTCGGCGTTTCTCGCCGGGGCGCTGGTCTTCGGCATTGGCGGCTGGGCCGCACAGGCGAAGCTCTCGGGTGCCGTCATCGCGCAGGGGCAGGTTGCCGTTTCGCAACAGGTCAAGGTGATCCAGCACCGCGATGGCGGCATCGTTTCGGAAATCTTGGTGCGCAACGGCGACGCCGTCCGCAAGGGTTCCGTACTTTTCCGCCTTGACGAAACCCAAACCCGTGTCGAACTGACGATCGTTCGCAGCCAGCTGCAGCAACTGCAGGCGATGATGGCGCGGCTGTCCGCCGAACGCGACGGGGCCGAGACCGTCAGCTTCGCAGGGCTCGACGTCCCTGCCCCGCTCGCCAGGAGCGAGACCAAGCTGTTTACCGAAAACCTCGGCATGCTCGCCAATCAGAAGGAACAGCTTCGCCTGCAGGCTGCGCAGCTGCAGCAGCAGGTGGAGGGCTATCGCGCCCAGCAGCACTCCAACGATGAGGAAAAGGCAATCATCGATCTGGAACTGCAAAAGACCAACCAGCTGCTGGCAAGAGGCCTGATTCAGATCACCCAGCAGCGCGACGCCGCCCGGCAGAAGGCGCGGATCGAAGGCGCCCGCGGCGAGCTGATCGCCCGCATGGCCGAAACTGAAAACGAGATCAGCGAAGTCAGGATGAAGCTCCTGTCGCTCGATCAGAACCGCCGCAAGGAGGCGCAGACGGAGATCGTCGGGCTCGAGGCCAAGATTGCCGAACTCACGGAACGGGAAGTTGCCGCCGGTGACCGCCTGTCACGGATGGAAGTGCGCGCGCCGGTCGATGGGCTGATCTACGACATGCAGATCCACACGATCGGCGGCATCGTCGGTGCCGGTGCGACGGTGATGTCCGTCGTTCCCGATAGCGAAGAGATGACCGTCGAAATCCAGGTGCCGCCTGCCGATATCGACCGCATCTCGCCCGGCCAGCCGACACGCATGCGCTTTACGGCCTTCAATCAGCGCACGACGCCCGAGTTCCACGGCGCCGTCGATGTCGTGGCCGCCGCCACGGCAACCGACCGCACCACCGGCCGGCCCTACTATCTCGCCACCATCAAGCCTTCCGACCTGCTGCAGCTCGGCAGCCGCAAGCTCGTTCCCGGCATGCCTGTGGAAGTCTATGTGCAGACCGACGAGCGCAGTGCGCTGTCCTATCTGGCAAAGCCATTCACCGACCAGATGATGCGGGCATTCCGCGAGGAATAGGGTCCGGAAATCCACTGGAAGCCGATGGGACGCGACCTGTTCGCATACCCGTCGGCTCCCGCGCGTTAACCAATCGTTAACCATATTGGACCAGCCTTGATGCCAGTCGCCGCCTCTCTTTGAGGCGGCATTTGCAGATAAATCGAGGTGGTAAGATGCGGCTCGTCACTCTTCCCGGCAAGATTCTCGCCAAGACAAATCATACGCTGATCATCATGGGCGACGGTGCTGCGCGCCAGGCCGTCTGCGTGCTCGATGAAGCGCTGAAGGCGGCAAATCCGCAGCGTATTGACGCCGTGCGTCAGCATCTCGGGCTGATCGAGCGGATCGCCAGCGGCAAAACCGACAGAGGCGAAGTCGCCTTCGACGGCCGCGTCTGGATCACGTCGGCCGATCTCACGGTCAATAGCGGCGGACGCCTGCATTGATCCTCAGCGGTCGAAGAAATCCTGCCACTGCTTTTCGCCGGCCATGCAATCGCTCTTCGGCGGTGCAGCGGCCTTCTGGATTTCCGGAACCGGGCTGAGGCCGCTGACCTCAAGCACCAGCTTGCGGCGGACAGCGATGCCGAAATCCTCTATCTTGTAGACCGGCAGCACGAAAGCGCCCGGGCCGCCGATGACGCAGTCGGCATAATAGTTGTCGAGGCCGCCCGGCGCCCCTGATGGCCGTAGCATCAGCGCCAACCCGTTGATGATGAGCCCCGCCTCCACCGCCTTGTCGCGGGTTGGCGCAACAGGGTTGCCGGCATTGTTTGTGCCGTCGCCCGAAACATCGATCACCTGCCGCATCGCTGTATAGGGGCTCGAAACGATCATCGACGTCCCCTGGGTAATCGCCGTCGATATCGATGTGCGCCTCTGGGTGTTCAGCGGCCGCTGTTCCAGTTTATCGGCAAATGCGATCGCATCGCTTTCGTTCTCGATCAGATGCCAGTCGAGCACTGAGCCCGGCACCACGAAGCCCGCCCATTCGAAATAGCTGATGGCGATGCGCCCCGTCAGTCCGCCTTTGACGGCGTCGATGAATTCCTTGTGCTTGAGCGCCTCGACATAGCCCTCTCGCTGGATGCGCACCTCTTCGAAGTCCATCGACCGGGACGTATCGACGGCCAGCACGAGCTTGACATCGACCTCGCCGGCGCCTGCCTGTACCGGCACGGCCGCACTTCCGGAGAGCGTCATGAGTATCGCGAGCGTCTCGAACATCGGCAATCCAATCACCGGCTATGGACCCTGCCGAAGGATATAGTCCGAACAGCGCATCCGCCAATGCGGCTTCGAAAGATTGTCGTGTCTCAAAGACGGTCGCTTCTTTGAACACGTTTTGCTTGCGTTAATCACCCGGATAGATCGCACGGCACAATCCTAGATATAAGCCGTTACAACCTGATGTCTGGCTTTCTGCAAAACATGCGGCAGCTACGCACCAGCCGCAATGGCAACTTCGCGATGATGACCGCGATCGTTCTGCCTGTGCTCATCGGCGCCGCGGGGCTGGCGATCGATCTCGGCAACATCATGCTCTCTCAACGCCAGTTGCAGGAAGCGACCGATTCCGCCGCACTCGCGGTCTCGACAGCACTTGCCGATGGCAAGGCCGATGAGACTTCCGGAAAGGCTCTGGCGAAAGACTTCGTCGGCGGCCAGATGGCCAACTATGTCAGCGCCACATCGGCAACCGCGATCAAGAACGCCACCAATGCGACGATCACGACGACAACGAGCGCGACCGGAAAGTCCTTCACCGTTGCAGTGAATTCTTCCGCGACGGTGACGTTGACGCCGCTGATCGCGTTCCTTGCCGGTAACAGCAAGACGATCGCGGCAGCGAGCAACACCACCAGCGGATCCGGCAGCACCAAAAGCGGTCTGTCGATGGAAGTGCTCGTCGATGAATCCACCTCGATGTCGCAGAACACGACGACATTGAAAAGCGCGACATGCATCATCCCGATCTTCAATGGCTGTCTGCTTTACGGCCCGCCGGTCTATGTCACCAAGATCGAGGCCCTCAAGCAGGCCGCAACCGCGCTCTTCGATGCATTCGACAAATCCGATCCTTCTGCAAAATACGTTCGTACAGGCGTGGTCTCCTATACTGCAGGCATCAAGGGGAAATCGGCGATGGCCTGGGGAACAACGGATTCGCGGCGCTACGTTTCGAATATCGTGGTCGCTCCGCTCAGCGGAACCGACGCGACCGCGGCCGTGAATACAGCGACCACCACCATCAAGAAGAACATCTATGGCACCGACACCGAAAGTGTCGAACAGAAGAAGAAGGACAATGCCAACTCCGACAGGGTGATCGTTCTGATGACCGACGGTGAAATGACCGGCATGACCGACCAGTGGAGCAAGGCGCTCGACCAGTCGGTGCGCGATGAATGCGCTGCCGCCAAAAGCGCCGGCATCACGATCTACACCGTCGCGTTCATGGCGCCTGCCAACGGCAAAAACCTTCTTAAATATTGCGCGTCAACGACGGCGAATTACTACGAGCCGGAGACCATGGATGGACTGGTCGCTGCCTTCGCTTCCATTGCCCAGACTGCCACCAAATCGGTGAGTCGCCTGACCAATTAGCGATACAGCTAAAGGTGTCAGACCGCCCGGCGCCGGTCGGATGCGGCGCGCTCCACCCAGTCGGCAATCGTCCTGTTTCGCCCTTTCGATTTGGCATTGAGCAGGGCCGCATCGGCACGCAGCAGCAAGTCTGCGGAGGGCGCATCGCGCACAGTCGATGCAGCACCAACCGAGATCGTGACGGCGCCAAGCAGGCGGCCATGATAGGTCACCGGCGTTGCCGCAATAAGCGTCCGCAGTTTTTCCGCCAGATCGAGTGCGCTATCTTCGGAAGCCCCGGTCAGCAGGATTGCAAATTCCTCGCCGCCGAAGCGATAGACGATACCGGCATCACCGACCACTTCCGAGAGGATGGCGGAAACCCGGCGCATGACTTCGTCTCCCGCGTCATGGCCGAATTCGTCGTTGAAGCGCTTGAAATGATCGATATCCGCCATGATGGCGATCGCATCACCTGCCCCGTCCCGGGCGATCCGGTTCAGCGCCTCGTCCAGCGAGCGGCGATTCAGAAGCCCGGTCAGGCCATCCCTTATCGCCAGCCCCATCAGCCGGTCGCGCAGCTGGAGATTGGCAACGCCGAGACCGATATTCTCAGCGATCAGTTCGAAATAAAGACGCGCCGCAGCGATAGCCTGGCCGTCGGATTCGCCCTCGAAATAGAGAAGGCCGACGGTATCGCCCTGAGCCGAGAGCGGAACACAGATCCCCATCTCTTCTGCATGGGAAAGATGCTGGCATGGGATATCGCCCGCGGCGGCATCACTGACATGCGGCCGGCCGCGGCGCAGCGCCCAGCATTCCGCCGAGGTCAGCGCCGGCCCGGCCCGGCGCGGCTCCCGCCAGCTGCCGATCGAGCTCAAGGCGGTGCGGCTATCGTTCATGACATAGAGATGCCCGGCGAAATTCGGGAAGATCTGCGGTGCAAACAGCGATACGACCTCTGCAAGCTCCTCTTGGCGCTGGCAGGCCTGCAGCCGGTGCATCATCTGCAGGATGAGATCCTTGGTGCGTTGGTCCTCGCGCCGCTCGGCGTCCAGCCGCTCGCGCTCGAGGCCGTTGTCGCGGAAGATCTGGATCGCGTCGTTCATCTCGCCGATCTCGTCGCGCCTGTTATCGGGCAGCACCTCGACGGCATAATCCTGCTTTGCGAGGCGGTTGACGATGCCAGTCATCCGCATCAGCGGCATGGCGACACGGCGCCTGAGGACGAAGTAGAGTACGCCGAGGAAAACCGCCGCGGTCAGCCCGAGCAGGCTCTTGGCCACGGCGCCCCAGAAGTCGCTCCATTGTTTGGCTTGCGCAAGCGCATCGCTGGTGCGCGTGGAAACGAGATCGGTGAACTGGCGGACACTGGTGAAAAGATCGCCCTGGACCCGTTCGTGCTCCGGCCCGAACAGCGCCTGCCGCGCCCCGTCCCGGTTGCCATTGGTATAGGCGGCAACGGCGCGCTCCTCGAGCGCATCCAGCGCCTCGCCATCCTGTTCCACTTCCTGGATCAAGGCTGCTTCCCGCGAAGACAGTGCCGCGGACTTGAGAGACTTTATCGCCTGCTCGCGATCCCGCTCGCCCTTTTCATCACCCCTGAAGGCCTGAAGGTGGCGGTCTTCGCCCCGCATGACGAACAGGCGGGCATCCTCACTCGTCTGCTCGGCTGCCATCGCCAGTTGCTCGGACAACTCGTCGAAAGCCTGGCTTTCCACAACCGCCCGGCGCTCGAAATCTGCGCTGCGTGCGGACAGGATGAAGGCGCCGCCGGATAGCAGCGTCAGGCCGACGGTGACGCCATAGGCCCAATTCGTGATGGTGCTAATCCGCATGTCGAAATCTCGTCTGCACGATGGAAGTCAGCGTTCTGGATCGTACGTTGATGTGCCGATCTTATCGATCGAGCATTAAATGAGTATTTAATAATAAGCGTGAAAGTTGAGCGGCTAGACCGGAACACAGCAGGGCGATACCACAATTGCTTCAGGCGCAACAATACCAAAATCCTCCGGCTGGAGAGACAGAACCGCCTAGCCCCGGGCGGTGCTTGCAAATTTTGGATTGCGGATCGCCCAGCTAACGAGATCGACCTCGATGTCATCATACCAGGCTTCGAGAACCTGCCAGCGGTAGCTCATTTCTTCGATCAGCGGCCGCTGCAGCTCATGATGCGCGGCGGTCAACTCGGCAATCGCGGCGGTATCGATCGGTTCTTCCCTGGATTTCTCCTGAAGGATCGCGAGATATTCGGCCTGGTTCCGGTCATGCGCGCGCTTGACCTGCATGTAGGTGCGCAGCGTGACGAGAACTTGATCTTTGTTGGCCATGAATCGAATCCCGTTTGGAATCCGAATAACCCGAACCGAATATTCGCGCCAACGAAAAAGCGGCTTCGCTAATATTTGTGATCATATGAAAAGGGGCAGCCTGCCGGCCGCCCCTCCTCCCAAACATCGATCGCCGCTGCGATCAGGCAGCGTTGCGCTTCGGCAGCTTCCAGCCCGGACGGACGAAATGGCAGGTATAGCCATTCGGAATCCGCTCCAGATAGTCCTGGTGCTCGGGCTCTGCTTCCCAGAAATCGCTGTCGGCGGTCACTTCGGTCACGACCTTGTCCGGCCACAGACCTGAGGCATCGACATCGGCGATGGTATCTTCGGCGACGCGCTTCTGCTCGTCGCTCGTGTAGAAGATCGCCGAGCGGTAGCTGGCGCCCCGGTCATTGCCCTGGCGGTTCAGGGTCGATGGATCATGGATCTGGAAGAAGAATTCCAGAAGCTCGCGATAGCTGATCTTGGCCGGATCGAAGATGATCTCGATCGCCTCGGCGTGGTTGCCGTGATTGCGATAGGTGGCATTCGCCACTTCGCCGCCGGTGTAGCCGACGCGGGTCGAGATCACGCCGTTGTAGCGGCGGATCAGATCCTGCATGCCCCAGAAGCAGCCACCTGCGAGAACTGCGCGTTCGGTCGTCATTGAACTTCCTCCACCTGGTCGAGATAGGCGCCGTATCCTTCCGCTTCCATCCGGTCGCGGTGGACGAAACGGAGCGACGCCGAGTTGATGCAATAGCGCAAGCCGCCGCGGTCACGCGGGCCGTCGGGGAAGACATGCCCGAGATGACTGTCGCCATGGCTGGAGCGCACCTCGGTGCGCACCATGCCATGCGAGATATCGGTCAGCTCGCTGACATTGGCGGGCTCGATCGGCTTGGTAAAGCTCGGCCAGCCGCAGCCGGATTCGAACTTGTCGGCCGAAGCAAAAAGCGGCTCGCCCGAAACGATATCCACATAGACACCAGGTTGCTTGTTATCGAGATATTCGCCGGTGCCGGGACGCTCGGTTCCCGATTGCTGCGTCACGCGGTATTGCTCCGGCGTGAGCTTGGCAATGGCTTCGGCACTCTTCTTATAGTGCTGCATGATTTTCTCCTAGCAATGACCTGCCGCCTCAATTGCCTCCGGCCGACGCGATGAGAACGGGCTTGTCGCGATAGTCCGAAGGGAACATCTGCTTGAGGCTTGCGATCTTCGGCAGATCGTTGATCACTATATAGGGATAGGTCGGGTTATTTGTCAGGAAGTCCTGGTGATAATTCTCGGCCGGATAGAAATTCTTGCCCGGCTCGATGGTGGTGACGATCGCCGCATCGAAGACCCGGGCGTGGTTGAGCTGACTGATATAGGCCTTGGCGACCTTTGCCTGCTCGTTGCCGGCGGGGAAGATTGCCGAGCGGTACTGCGTGCCCGTATCCGGCCCCTGGCGGTTCAGCTGCGTCGGATCGTGGGCGACGGAGAAATAGATCTGCAGCAGATGCCCATAGCTGACCTTCTTCGGATCGAAGACGACCTGCACGGACTCCGCATGGCCGGTATCGCCGCCGCTCACCGTTTCATACTGCGCCGTGCTCTTGCTGCCGCCGGCATAGCCCGACGTGGCGCTGACCACGCCGTTCACATGCTGGAACACGCCCTGCACGCCCCAGAAACAGCCGCCGGCAAACGTTGCCGTCTCCGTGCCTGACGCCGCTTGCTCATCGACGGCAGGCGCCGGGATGACGCGGGCTTCTTCAGCCGATGACGGCGTGAAATAGAAGGCGGCGCCGGTCATCAGCAGGGCTGCGGCGCCGAGCGCGATGGTGCGGATCGCACCGGTGGATTTGTTCTTTTCCTGTTGGCTGGTCATGGTTAGCTCCTTTCAGCCGAAGGTGAATGCGAATGCCTGGACGCCGGGATCGAGGAAGCGGATCTCGAACGTATGATCGCCGACCGCGCCTGTCTCGCGAACCAGCTGGTAGAGACGCTGTCCGGTGACCGTGCCATAGCCATCGGCGTCGGTATCGACGCCATGCCCGTCTCCGGGCGGCTTGCCGTCGACCGCCACCTGGAAGCGCACCGGCTTGCCGTCTTCGCCCGGCCCGAGCACGAGATGCAGGTCGCGGGCATGGAAGCGATAGTAGATGCTGCCGTCCTTGTCGTTGAGCTTCGCCTGTTCGGCGCCGACAGTCCAGTTGCCCGTCAGGCCCCATTCGTTGAGGCGAGGCGTGGCGGCAACATAGGTATGTGCGGCATCGTTGACCGTACCCTTGTCATCGACGAAATTCTGCGAACGCTGCCAGCCGACATAGGTCTCCGGCGATTGCACGTCCGCCTGGTTCGATGCGGCTTCGGCGCCCGTTGCCTTCACATCGACGATATCGGACGAGACGTTCGCCTTGCCGGCCTCGGCGAGCAGCTGCTGGATGACCCGTTCCGAGCCGTCGTAATCTCCCTCGCCGAAATGATGGTGCCGCACCCGGCCCTCCGCGTCGATGAAATAATGCGCCGGCCAGTACTGATTGTCGAAGGCCCGCCAGATCGCATAATCGTTATCGATGGCGACGGGGTAGGTGATGCCGAGATCGTCGATCGCTTTCTTGACGTTGTCGACATTCTTCTCGAAGGCGAATTCCGGCGCGTGGACGCCGATGACGACGAGACCCAGATCCTTGTACTTTTCGGCCCAGGCTTTGACATAGGGAATGGCGCGGATGCAGTTGATGCAGGAATAGGTCCAGAAATCGACCAGCACCACCTTGCCCTTCAGAGCCTGCATTGAAAGCGGCGGCGAGTTCAGCCACTGCACGGCGCTGTCGAGCGACGGCATGGTGGCTTCGACGGGAAGCGCCTCGGCACCGCCCGCTTTCGGCGCGCCTTTCATCATCATGGCGTTCGAGCCGCTCATGGCCGGATTGCCGCTCATCATCATCTGGTTGTTGCCGCTCATCATCGCGTCGCCGCCCTGCATGAGGACCGAGGAACCGGAGTTGTCGGCCTGCTGTTGCTGCGGGTGCAGCTTGTCGATCAGGCCCTGCTCCAGAGTGCCGGTGCTGGCCAGCGATGCCTGCGTCAGGAAGCCGGTATCGGCCCCGAGCCCAATCGCAACCACAGCAACGAGAACGGCAATGCCAACGCCGCGGCGAACCCACTCGCCGGCGCCGAGCGACCGCTTCATCACTTGGTAAACGCGACCACCAACGAGCAGCGCCAACGCCAGCGACGTCGCTGCTCCCAACGCATAGGCAAGCAGCAGCAAGGTCGTGCCGACACTTGCGCCCTGCAAGGCGGCCCCGGTCAGGATCAGACCCAGGACCGGACCAGCGCAGGGCGCCCAGAGCAATCCAGTGGCAACGCCGAGAAGCAGAGAAGCGACAACCGTCGAGCCGCCGCTGCGGCTCCCCTTATCGGCAGACTGTGACAGGCGGGCGCCGAGCGCGACCAGCGGCCGTGTGAGGCGATCCGAGAGCGCCGGAAACAGCAGAACGATACCGAAAACGGCAAGCAGGACGAGCGCGGCGTAGCGGCCATACTCGTTCGCCTGTACCGCCCAGCCGCCGCCGATCGCGGCGAGGCTGGCGACGGCTGCGAATGTTGCGGCCATGCCTGCCAGCATCGGCAGTGTCGAGCGCATGAATGGCTGGCCCGCCCGCGCGAAGACGAAAGGCAGGACCGGCAGGATACAGGGGCTGACGATCGTCAGCACGCCGCCCAGATAGGCGAAGACAAAGAGGATCATGATATTTTCCGTTTATCAGGCCGAGGCCGGATGAAATTTCAATGCGATGCCGTTCAGGCAGTAGCGCAGGCCTGTCGGCTTCGGGCCGTCGTCGAAGACATGCCCGAGGTGACCGCCGCAGCGCCCGCAATGGACGGCCTCGCGGACCATACCGAAGGATGAATCACGCGTCGTGCCGACGACCTTGTTGTCGATCGGCGCCCAGAAACTCGGCCAGCCGGTACCGCTGTCGAACTTCGTCGTCGATGCGAAGGATTCCAGGTCGCACCCTGCGCAGGCAAAATTGCCCTTGCGGTGTTCGTTGAGAAGCGGGCTGGTGAATGGCCGTTCGGTCGCCTCCTTGCGGAGAACCGCATATTGGTCGGATGACAGCAGCGACTGCCATTCGGCATCCGAATGCGTGACAGCAAATGTCTCGTCGGCGTTTGCGCTTGTCGCCGATAGCGCCAGCCGCAAGCCGATGGCGGCCAGTCCCGTGTTCAGGAGCAGCATGCGTCTATTCAACATCTTCAGACCTCCTTGTCCGAAATTGGTCCTGTCTGCAGATAAGTACGGGCGCGGAACGCATTTTGTTACACGGCGAGACAGGAAAAGTGCTGGACACTCTGGGCAATTGATTTCGCGGATATCACTGGGACGTTATATCTTTTGAAATACGACGCTATTCCGCCCTTTCGTGGACGGCAAGCAGACCGCCGGTCATATTATCGCGAGCGGCCGTGAAGCCCTTCGCTCAGTTCCTGAAGACGAGGCAGGTGCCGTTGCTTTTCCGGATTTGCGCGCAGAGCTGATTGGCCTCGTCGCGGGTCTGACGGGCGATGCGCGTCACATAACGCGGCCGGAAGCCGAAGCTGCGGTCGCGCTGGCGCATGACCAGCGGCTGCTCGGCATTGAGCGGCGCCGGCAGCCGGCCGACGACTGTAAAGAACAGGCGGCGGGCAGCGTCCGGATTGGCATGGGCGGCGATCTGCACGCCCCAGGGCATCCATGTCCCCTCGGTCTGCCAGGCGGGCTCGCGCAGCTTGCGGCGTTCGGCAAGGGCAACACAGCTGTCGAGGAAGGTCTTGGTCTTGTCGAGCGCGGGTGCCGCGATTTCGGGCGCGCTGCTCTTCCAGTCGTCGACGCTGTAGGAGGTGATGCCGATCACATAGGCGCGGGTCTCGGATGGCAGGCTGCCGCCGGAGAGATAGTTCGACAGCCCGTTCTCACCGGCATTGTAGGCAGCGGCGGCGAAGCCGAGATTGCCGAACCGGTCGCGCAGCTCGCCGAGATATTCCGCCGATTTGTGCAAGGCTTCCAGAACATCGTAACTGTTTCTGAGACCCCGCAGCTTTGCCGTTCCGGGCATGAACTGGGCTATGCCCTCGGCACCCTTGTAACTCAGGGCGTCGGCCCGGAAGCGGCTTTCGCGCCAGATCAGCCGCGCGAAGAAATCCGGCGGCAATTGGAAATCCGCCGCCGATCGCTCGATGGCGCTGCAGAGATCGCGATTGAAGCTGTCCTTGCGGATGCAGAGCGTCTCGCCCGCGCCCTCAGCCGAGCGCGTATAGAGGCAGCCGGCGGGCGCCGGTCCCTGCACTTCTTCCACCGCCATTCCGGGATGTGCGAATGGCGTGGCGAGCAGGATACCCGCCGCCCATGCTGTCAAAGTCCTTCGCACCGAATGCTTTGCGGCCGTCATGTGGTTCCGGTGCGGAAGAGCCCGCGCCGCCATAGGTGGCTAATGTAGCCATACCAAATGCTTTGACGGCCGCAGTCAAGCGATAACCGGCGCCAGCGTCTCCGCCGGCGCCGATAACGGCGTCACTCTTAAGCAGCGCGGACCTTGCGGCTGCCGCGAGCCCATTCCGGCAGCCACTCGCCGTGGGCGACCAGGAGGTCATCGACCAGCGACCAGATCTGGTCGAGATCGAGTTCGGCGGCCGTATGCGGGTCCATCATCGCGGCATGATAGATATGCTCGCGATTTTCGGTCATCAGCGCTTGAACGGTCAGTTCCTGGACGTTGATGTTGGTCCGCATCAGCGCCGTCAGCTGCGGCGGCAGGGCGCCGATATAGGTCGGCTGGATGCCGGAGGCATCGACGAGGCAGGGAACTTCGGCGGCGCAATTTTCCGGCAGCGAGGTGATGCAGCCGTTGTTGCGGACGTTGCCGTAGATCACAGAGGGCTCGCCGGTCCAGACCGAGTTGATGATCGAGGAGGCATATTCCTTCGACTGCTTGACCTCGATGGTGTTGGCTGTCCGGTAGTTTTCGGCCTGGCCCTTCCAGCGCTCGATCTGCTCGATGCAGCGCTTCGGATATTCGTCGAGCGGGATGCCGAACTTCTCGATCAGGTCCTCGCGGCCTTCTTTGATGAAATAGGGCGTGTACTCGGCGAAATGCTCCGAACTTTCGGTGACAAAATAGCCGAGACGCGTCAGCATCTCGTAGCGCACCTTGTTCGGGCAGCGCGGGTTCCAGCCGGGCTTCGGCGCCCGGCCTTCGCGGTAGCCACGGACGAGATCCGGATAGAGATCGCGGTAGGAGCCGTCAGGCTGACGATGCTCGAACTTCAGATAGAAGGCCATGTGGTTGATACCGGCCGAGCGGTAGCGGATTTCCTCGTAGGGAATGTCGAGGTCATGGGCAAGCTCCATCGCCGTGCCCTGCACCGAGTGGCAGAGGCCGACCTGCTTGATCGTCGGATATTTCTCGGAGATCGCCCAGGTGTTGATCGCCATCGGGTTCACATATTGCAGCATGATCGCCTCGGGGCAGACGGCGAGCATGTCCTCGCAGATCTTCCAAAGATGCGGGACAGTCCGCAGGCCGCGCATGATGCCGCCGACGCCCAGCGTATCGGCGATCGTCTGGCGCAGACCGTATTTCTTCGGCACTTCGAAATCGGTCACCGTGCAGGGCTCGTAGCCACCGATCTGGAAGGCGACGACGACGAAATTGGCACCGGTCAGCGCCTTGCGCTGGTCCGAATAGGTCTCGGCCTTGGCGTTGACGCCGAGCGTCGAGATCAGCTTGTTGACGACGATGGCGCTTTCTTCAAGCCGCTGCGGATTGATGTCCATCAGCGCGATCGTGGCGCCCGACAGCGCAGGGCGCTGCAGGATATCGCCAACGATATTCTTCATGAAAACGGTGGAGCCAGCTCCGATGAACGTAATTCTGGGATTTGCCATATGAACCTCCGGCGTCAGGCAGTCAGGCTACCTCGAAAGCGGCTTTCACGAGCCGTTCGGTGTAGGCGGTCTTGGGATTGGTGAGAACTTCGTTGACGGGACCCTCTTCCATGATCCGGCCATGCTGCATGACGATCACACGATGGCAGAGGGCACGCACGACCTTGAGATCGTGCGAAATGAACAGGTAGCTCAGGCCACGCTCGTCCTGCAGCTTGCGCAGCAGCTCGATGATCTGCGCCTGGACGGAGAGATCGAGCGCCGAGGTCGGCTCGTCGAGCAGGATGAATTCGGGCTCGAGCGCGATGGCCCGGGCAATGGCGATGCGCTGGCGCTGACCACCCGAGAACTCGTGCGGGAAGCGCGAGAGAATATTGCCCGGCATGCCGGCCGCAATTAGTGCTTCGCGCACGCGGTCGAGACGTTCGGCACGGGTGGCACCAAGCTTGTTGACGACGAGGCCTTCCTCGATGATCTGGCCGATCGTCATGCGCGGGTTGAGCGACGAGAAAGGATCCTGAAAGACGATCTGCATGCGCGAGCGAAGCGGCCGCATTTCGGAGCGCGATTTGCCATGGATCGGCTGCCGGTCGAAATAGATCTCACCGGTATCCGGATCGTTGAGGCGCACCAGCGCCTGGCCGAAGGTCGTCTTGCCCGAACCGGATTCGCCGACGAGACCGAGCGTCTCGTGCCGGCGGAGCGTCAGGTTGAGACTATCGACGGCGACGAGCTCCTTCAGCTCCGGCTTGAAGAAGCCGCCATGGCGCATCATGAACGAGACGCGCACGCCGCGGGCGTCGAGAATGATATCCGATCCCTCAGGCAGCGGATTGGCCTGGCCGCGCGGCTCCGATGCCAGCAGATGCTTGGTATAGGGGTGCTGCGGATTGGCGAAGAGCTGCTCGGTCGTGTTGTGCTCACGCATCTCGCCATGCTGCATCACATAGACGTAATCGGAGAACTGGCGGACGACCGTCAGGTCGTGGGTGATCAGGATTGCCGCCATCCGCAGTTCCTTCTGCAGGTTGCGGATGAGATTGAGGATCTGCGCCTGCACGGTGACGTCGAGCGCCGTTGTCGGCTCGTCGGCGATCAGCACATCGGGATTGTTCGAAAGCGCCATGGCGATCATCACGCGCTGGCGCTGACCGCCGGAAAGCTGATGGGGATATTGCTGCAGGCGGATTTCCGGATCAGGAATCTGCACCTGCTTCAAAAGCTCCAGCGCCCGTGCCTCGGCCTGCTTGCGGCTGACCCTGTTGTGGACGCGGATGGCTTCGACGATCTGGCTGCCGATGGTATAGATCGGGTTCAGCGAGCTCATCGGCTCCTGGAAGATCATCGAGATCCGGTTGCCGCGCAGCTTGCGGCGGGCAGGCTCCGAGAATTTCAAAATGTTCTTGCCGTCGTAATCGACCGAGGACTGCGGGGCGACGACGGCCCGCTTGGACAAGAGCCCCATGACGGTGCGCGCCGTCACCGACTTGCCGGAACCGGATTCGCCGACGATGGCGATCGTTTCGCCGCGGTAGAGCTGGAAGGAAATGTCCTTCACCGCTTCCACGGTGCCGTGTTCGACCTTGAAATTCACGCCGATATTGCGCGCATCGATGATCGGCGTTTCGTCGCGGCCATCATGGTCGTGACGGACGGGCGGGGCGAAGGAACTGACGAGAGCGAGAGCCATCTGCATCACCTCAATAAGGATCGACCGCGTCGCGCAGACCGTCACCCAGCGCGTTGAACGCGAAGACGGTGACGAGCACGAAGCCGACGGGAGCAAGGATCCAGGGATAGGTCCCGATGACGGAATAGTTTGCGGTATCCTGCAGCATCAGGCCCCAGGAGATCAGCGGCGGCTTCACGGCAAAGCCGAGGAAGCCGAGGAAGGATTCGAGCAGCACGACGCTTGGAATATGCAGCGTCACGGCAACGATGACGTGGCTCATCACATTCGGGAAGATGTGCTGGAAGATGATGCGCCGGTCGGTGGCGCCGACGGCCATCGCGGCCCGCACGTAGTCGATGCGGGCGAGCGCCAGCGTCTTGCCGCGCACCTCGCGCGACATCTGCGCCCAGCCAAGCGCCGACATCACGAAGATCACGAAGGCGAGGAAGACGTTCGTCGGCGCGGTAATCGGGATCAGCGAGGTCAGCGCCAGATACAGTGGCAATTGCGGGAAGGCGAGCACCAGCTCGACGAAGCGCTGCACCCATACATCGAAGCTGCCACCAAAATAACCGGAGACCATGCCGACGGTGGTCCCGACGATGGTGACGATAAAGACGACGGTCAACGCGATCATCAGCGAGATGCGCGAGCCGATGATGGCGCGCGACAGCACATCACGGCCGAACTTGTCTGTGCCGAGGAAATGCACCGGCTCACCGCCGACAGTGCCGAAGAAATGCCGGTTGGCAGGGATCAGCCCGAGCAGGCGGTATTCCGCACCCTTGACGAAGAAGCCGAGAACACGCGGATTGTCGTAGTCGGGGCCGACGATCGGCTGGAAGGTAACGGGATCAAGCTCCTCGGAATCGCCGAGCGCATAGACCCGCGGCCAAACGAGTTTGCCGTCCTTGTCGTGGACGCTCATCATCTGCGGCGGCGCAAAGCCGACATCCGTCGCCTTCGGGTCCATCGGCGCGAAGAAGTCTGCAAAGATCGCCATGATGATCAGCAGGCCGACCAGGATCAGGCCCATCATTCCGGTCCAGGACCGGCGCAGGCGGCGCCAGACGAGCGCCAGGTAGCTCTCGTTGCCATGCGGCACGTTCTTGACGGTTTCCTCGTGCGGCGGTGGCGGGGAAGAGTCGAAAGCCAGCATCTCAGGCTCCTCCGTACTGACGGACGCGGGGATCAAGCAGCGCCAGCAGCATGTCGGCGATGATGTTGCCGACGATCAGCGTTGCCGAGAGAACCAGCATGAAGGTGGCGGTGACATAGACGTCGCCGATCGCCATGGAGCCGACGATGGCGGGGCCGACGGTCGGCAGCGAGAAGATGATCGCCGTCTCGATTTCGCCGGTGAGCATGTAGGGGAGAACGACACCCTGATACATGACTAGCGGATGCAGCGCATTCGGAACGGCGTGGCGCAACACGACGGCACTGCCGGACAATCCCTTGGCGCGCGCGGTCTCGACATACTGGGCGTTCAGCGTATCCAGCAGATTGCCGCGCATGACGCGCATGTTGTAGGCGAGGCCGCCGAAGGTGGCGATGGCAACGACCGGCCAGACATGGCTGACGAGATCCATGAATTTCGCCCAGGACCACGGCGCTCCGCCATACTGCGGCGAAAAGAAGCTGCCGATCTCGGTGACGTTGAACTGGAAGACCAGGAGATAGACGATGATCAGCGCCATCAGAAAGCGCGGCACGGTCATGCCGAGGAAGGAGATGCCGGACAGCAGGCTGTCGATCCACGTGTACTGGCGCGTTGCCGCCCAGATGCCGAAACTGATGCCGAGGATCGATGCGAAGATGTGGCAGACCAGGGCCAGCGCCAAGGTGCGCGGCAGGCGCTCGGCGACGACATCGGCGACCGGCTTGTTGTAGAACATGCTGTAGCCGAAATCGCCTTCGGTGATGATGCCCTTCATCCAGTTCACGTACTGGATGACCATCGGCTTATCGAGGCCGTGTTCGACGCGGTAGGCCTGGGCCTGGGCATCGGCTTGCGCGAAGGAAGCGCCGCTCTGATTGATCAGCTGCGAGCGGATGTAATCTGCGTAGTCGCCGGGCGGCGCCTGAATGATCGCAAATGTCACCACGCTCAGAATGAAGAGGACGGGGATCGCCGAGGCGATGCGCATGAGCAGGAATCGTAGCATCGGACGGTTCGCTTCTCCTTGCCGCCAGTCGCTCGTCTCTAGCGCGGCCGGCTTGTTGATTATGCCCGGCCGCGCGCAGCACGCGCGGCCGGAAGCTCATTCGGTTGGGAGGGAGCTCTTAGTTGATCGGACCCTTGTCTCCGGGCTTGCCGGGCAGCTGCTGCGGAAACAGCTCGTATTTGCCCTGCTTGTCGGCGGCCACCCACAGACGTTCGCGGATGACGGAGTCTTCAGCCCAGTTGAACATGAAGATCGGTGTACCCTGCGGGACGTTGGAGAAGCGCTTGTTGACGATCAAGGCGCCCGGATATTCCGTCAGACCAACGGTATCGACATTCTCGGTCGCGACCTTCTGATACTGCTTCATCAGATCGACGCGCTCGTCGTTGTTCTGGCTCGCCTGGAACTTGGTGACGAGATCGACCAGCTTTTCTTCGTATGGCATCAGATCGACTTTGCCGTCCTTGCCGGCGCGATGCTGCCAGCTGGTGCGTGGACCGATCGGAGCCAGCTGCTCGGTGTTCTGCACCACGGAAGCCAGTTCCGGAGTGTTGCGCTGGATCAGCCAGTCGAAGCGGCCGCCGTAATGGGCATCGTCGCGCTTCGGACCGTCGAGGGCATTGATGATGACCTTGATGCCGAGCTTTTCCATCTGCCCGACGACGCCTTCTGCAAGGCTCTTGTCGGTGGCGTAGCCGTTGTTGACCAGCAGCACGACCTCGACATCCTTGCCGTCGGCCGTTCCGGCCGGGAAGTTCACGAAGCCGTCGCCATCGGTATCCTTCAGGCCGGCCTTGGCGAGCAGCGCCTTGGCACCTGCCAGATCGTAGGGATAGTAGACCGTGGAATTGCGATCGTAGAAGCTTGTGCCAGAGGACAGGCCACCCGGATAGATCGCCGTGAACGGACCCTTGACCAGCGAGTCGCCGATGGCCTTGCGATCGACCGCCATGGTGACCGCCTTGCGGAAGTCCTCGTTGCGGTTCAGCTCGCGGATCGCTTCTCCACGCGCATCGGGATCGCCCCAGCCATTGGCGGAGAGGTTCATGCGCAGGTTATAGCCGATCAGGCGCGGACCGAAAGCGAGACGCGCCGGAGCGGTCTTTTCGGCGGCACGCTTCAGCGATGCCACGAAATTCTCAGGCTGTTCGAGGTTCGAGAAGTCGCCCGAGCCGGCCACCGCCTGAACGTCACGGTCAGCCCATGTCGAGAGCTTGTAGTGCAGCTCGTTGAGGTAAGGCAGCTGATTGCCCTTCTCATCGACCTTCCAGTAATACGGGTTGCGGCGCATGACGATGATATCGTCAGGACGGTATTCTACCGGCACCCAGGCACCCATGACAGGCATGTTCATGAATTCGGGCGGGAAGGCATTCTTGAACTGGTCGTAGGTGTTCTTCGAATATTTCGGGTGCTGCGGCTTCAGGATATGCGACGGGCCCGGGCAGAAGTTCGGGTAGGCCATCGTGTAGAGATACTGCTTCGGGAAGGCCTCCTTGAAGGTCCATTCCACCGTGTAGTCGTCCACCTTTGTGAGCGTCGTTCCCTCGCCGAAAGCCTCAGGCGATGCACCGCCGCCGAGCGGCGAGACGTTCGGGTCGACGACTTCGTCTTCCCAGTAGAACATGATGTCGTCGGCATTGAACGGCGCGCCGTCGGACCACTTGGCACCTTCGACCAGATGCATGGTGAGCTTGTGACCGTCGGCCGACCATTCCCAGCCCTTGGCCAGATTCGGCAACGGCTCGGTATCCTTGGCTTCCACCTGGAAGAGGGGTGCGGTGCGCGTCAGGCACTCGGAGAGGCCGATATCGATGCCGCCCCAGCCCTGCGTCTGGCCGGCGCCATAGTTCCAGCCTTCCGGACGGCCGCCGATGACGTGACGCATCGTGTCGCCATAGACGCCGATGCCGTCAGGCATGTTCGCGGTCTTGAAGACCAACGGCTCCTTCGGGAGACGATCCTTGACGGCCGGAAGCTTGCCGGTATCGACAAAGTTCTTTTTG
Organism: Rhizobium sp. 01N424; assembly: GCF_056399485.1. Taxonomy (NCBI): domain Bacteria; kingdom Pseudomonadati; phylum Pseudomonadota; class Alphaproteobacteria; order Hyphomicrobiales; family Rhizobiaceae; genus Rhizobium; species Rhizobium sp. 01N424. The sequence goes on along the minus strand of NZ_JBFTRK010000004.1, from coordinate 188,365 downwards.
ACCCAATCCGGCTCGTTATAGGAAGGAAGCGCCTTGAACTCCTCGATGGAGTCTCGCGACACGTATTTTATCTTGCCTTCCGCCGGAAACGGCGGCGGCGCTGGCGGCGTGGTCGGCTCGGAAGCGTAGGCATTCAAGGCCGCGACTGAAACGCCAAGCGCCAGTCCAGCCAGGATGCCGATCTTACGGAAATTCGTCATCGTCTCTCCCTCTTGTTCCGGAGCGCTTGCAGGCGTCTCCGCTTCTCCTCTAGGAATGATGAAGCAAGCCTTGGCGCGGCGGCCTTCCTCCCGAAGGACCGCCGCGGCTTGCCTCACCGGAAAATCAGACCGCCTGCTTCAGCGCCGCCTTTTCGGCGCGAAGCTCTTCGATCGAGCGGACGTTGCGGCGCGCAGCCCCTGCCCATTCCTTCGTCTTGACCTTGCTGTTGGCCAGACGCTCCTTGGCGGCAGGCACGGCATGCGCATATTGCGGCAGCCAGCGGGCCTGGGCGACGACCATCTCATCGACCATCTGCCAGACCTCTTCCGGCGTCGAGACGGCGCCGACCAGAGGATCGTGCAGAACGGCAAGCTTCAAGAGATCGATGTCGCCGGTCACGGCCGCATGAACCGACATGCGCTGGACATTGATCGATGCCATGCAGGTGGCGGCGCAGGCTTCCGGAACGGTGATGCCCGAGACCATGTTGATGCCGAACCGATCGACGAAGCCGGGCGACTCGATGATCGCGTCGGATGGCAGGTTGGTGATGACGCCATTGTTCTTGACGTTGAAGTGGCCACGATACACCCGGCCGGTTTCCAGCGCTTCAAGAATATGGCTCGCATGCTCGTTGGAGCGCTTGGCCGGATCGATCGGCTTCTCGGCCGAGGCGAGGAACTGCGGAAACTCAGTCTCGAACCAGTTGCGGGTCTCGGTCGAGTGGCGCAGGTAACCGCCGGTCTCGCCGTGGATCCAGTCCGACATGTCGATCCACTTGGTGATCTCTTCCGGCCGCTTGCGGTACCAGGGCAGGTATTCCGACAGGTGGCCATTGCTTTCGGTCGAATAGACGCCGAAGCGCTTGAGCACGTCGATGCGCAGCTTTTCCTGCTGCGAGAAGACCGGATGCGCCTCGAAGGCGGCAACCAGCTCGTCCTTGCCGATCTTGCGGCCATTGAGCTTCAGATCGACGAACCATGTCTGATGGTTGATGCCGGAGCAGATGTAATCGAGCTCGGAGAGCGACTTGGCGCCGAGCACTTCGGCGATCTGTTCGGCACCATGCTGGACGCCGTGGCAGAGACCGACCGTGTCGACCTTGCCATACTCGATCGCCGCCCAGGTGTTCATCGCCATCGGGTTGGCATAGTTCAGGAATTTTGCGCCCGGCTCGGCAAGCTCGCGGATATCCTTGCAGAAGTCGAGAATGACGGGGATGTTGCGCTGGCCATAGAGAATGCCGCCGGCGCAGATCGTATCGCCGACGCACTGGTCGATGCCGTATTTCAGCGGGATGCGGATATCGTCGGCATAGGCTTCCAGACCGCCGACGCGCACGCAGCTGATGACATAGCGCGCACCGGAGATCGCCTCGCGGCGGTCGGTCGTCGCCGTCACCTTGGTCGGCAGCTTGTTGGATTCGACGATCTTGTCGAGGATCGCCTTGATCATCTGGAGGTTATGTTCGCTGAGATCGGTCAGCGCGAATTCGATGTCCTTGAATTCAGGCACGCACAGGATATCGGTAAACAGCTTCTTGGTGAAGCCGACGCTGCCTGCCCCGATGATAGCGATTTTGAAACTCATGTCCTTCACCTCGGTCCGATCGAATGTTACGTAGAGAGAAGACAAGGGAGAACCAGGCCGCATGTTTGCACATGCAGGTGAAAACCACTGGAATTAAAACCTGTATTCCTCCCGGCCGTTCGTCCGGCCGCGATCTCTTCCTCTTATGCGAAGGGATTATGCGCATATTCGGCAGGGCGGCCAGAGAAGGATTATGCTTTCGAGGGTAATTTTGTGCTGCACGATTTGATCGCCAACGGACAGGCCATGCGGACCGTTTCGCTGCCCCGCGGACGCCAGAGGCTGCACGCCATGCCGACCAGTGCGGGCTACGAAGTTCGCGAGAACGAGACCTATGACTGGGACGGCCGCAAGCGCGGCCAGACGCCGTTTACGGTGCTGCAGCACACGATCAGCGGCAGCGGCCACCTGCGTTATCTGAACCGCAACTACAAGCTCCAGGGCGGCGACACGATGATGGTGCTGGTACCGCACAATCACCGCTACTGGCTCGAGAAGGGCGAGCGCTGGGAGTATTTCTGGATCTCGATGAATGGCGACGAGACGCTACGCATCCACAAGATGGTGCTGGCGCTTGCCGGCCCGGTGCTTAAACTGCAGCAGGCAACCATCGATCATCTTGCGGATTGCAGCCTGCGCCTGGTCAAGGGTGCAACGACCCCGGGTTCGGCTTCGGCCATCGCCTACGAGGCGGCGATGGCGCTCTATGACGACGTCTTCGGTTCGCCGGCCTTCATGGCCGAGCAGAGCCTGATGCAGCCGGTGATCGACCATATCAACCTGTATCTGGAAAAACCGCTCCCGGTCAGCGAGCTCGCCGCCATCGTCGGCCTCAGCCGCGCCCACTTCTCCCGCAGCTTTTCCGAAAGCGAGGGCATACCACCCGCGGAGTATGTCCTGCAGCAACGTCTGCAGCGCGCCGCCAAGCTGCTCACCAAGGCCGACTTCCTGCCGGTCAAGGAGGTGTCGATCATGTGCGGCTTCGAGGATGCTAACTATTTCGCCAAGGTCTTCCGCCGCGTCTACGGTATCACACCCACGGAGTTCCGCACCACCGGCATGTATGCCAGCATCGGCCGCAGCCGGTAGGGCGCTATCCCGGATGTGATCGGCAAACCGCTGTCGATCCGCACCCGGTTTGTGATATGCCCTGCCCATGGACACACAAACAGACTTCGACTGCCAGACATGCGGCGCTTGCTGCTCGTTCTCGGCCGACTGGCCGCGCTTCTCGACCGAGTCGGATGCCGAGCTCGATCTGATACCGCTGAAATATGTCGCAGCCGATGAAGCGGGAATGCGCTGCGAAGGCAACCGGTGCTCCGCCCTGGTCGGCGAGATACGGTCGAAGACATCCTGCGCCATCTACGCCGTGCGGCCGCATGTCTGTCGCACCTGCAGCCCCGGAGACTTCGAATGTCTCTCCGCCCGCGAATTTTTCGGCATCGGCAACTGAGCTTGAAAACCGCCGGCGCTGGCGCAAGCTGCTAGAAATAGATCGACATGATCAGATCCTGATCGAAATCGCCGAAACCCTTGCCGAAGATGTTCATTCCGCCAGGATTGTCGGCCTTTTCGTCGATGCCGATGCGGAAGCGGATCGAATGATGGTCGGCGATGCCAAGCGAGGCAATGGTCTGGGTCGAGACCATGGCGCCGTCGATCCAGGTGCCGGTCTCGTCGATCGTCCAGGTCTTCAGCTTGCCGTACTGCGAGCCCGACAGCTTCCACCAGGCCGGCGAATACATGCCGCGGCGGTCGCCGAAATCGCCGGGCGAGGTCCAGTGCCCGGCCTTGATACCATTGACCCAGATGGAGATGTCGGACGGCCAGTTGGCGTTGGTGGCCGGCGTTTCGGAGCTGAGTTCGGCTGAGAACTCCACCTTTCGGATCTTCTTGCCCGAGACCTTGGCATTGTTCGGGAACTTGTATTCGACATAGCCGCGGGTGAACCAGAGAAGTGCCGCCTGCATGCGCTGCGGGTCGAGGAAGACTTCCTGCACATCGAGCATGCCGATGACATTGTTGACCGAACAGAGGCCGCAGGGCGCACCCACCTCGAACTCGGTGAAGAGGCCGATCGGCATGCTGACGGTCACCACGTCCTCGCTCGCCTTGGTGCCATTGGCGCCAAAGCGGATCAGGATCTCGTCATAGATGCTGGAGCAGACCTTCTGGTTGCCCTTGCTCGCCTTCATCGTCTGCGTCTGGATGAGGCCCGCCTGCTCGAGCGCCTTCAGATTGGTCGCCGTCGTCGATTGCGGCAAGCCCATCTGCGCCGCGATGTCGTTGACATTCAGCGGCCCCTTCTGGCGCAACAGGTTGAGGATCTCGATCCGCGTCGGAGACCCGAGTGCCTGGACGACATCGGCGTCCCGCATCGGATCGACGGTTAGAAGCTTAGTCTCCATATGATAATACTGGTTCTCCAGTCTTTCTTGTTGGTTTCAGCTGATATCATGGGCGCAGGCACTGTGTCGCTGCTCAAATTTTACTAGGGGCCGGTCCGCGCCTCGGGAGAACTCTCGCGGACCGGCAGGGGCCTTCTCACCTCGGCCCTGAAGCAATCTCATGCACGTCATCCCTTGATGCCGGACGAAAGCATCAACGCCTGCGTCACGCGTTTCTGGAACAGAAGGTACGCAAGTGCGACGGGCATCGCGGCCAGAATGGCGACCGCCATGTCGCGCGCATATTTGACGCCGAAGGCATCGCGGGTCTGGGTGATGCCGACGGTGATCGTCATCATGTCATCGGAGTTAGTGACCAGGAACGGCCAGAGGAAGGCGTTCCAGGCCATGATATAGGTGATGATCGCCAGCGCCGTGGTGATCCCCCAGTTCAGGGGCAGATAGAGCTTGAAGAGGATCTGGAATTCGCCGCAGCCATCGAGCTTGGCGGCCTCACGCAGCTCCTTCGGCACGGAATCGAAGAACTGCTTGTAGACGATGACGACGACGGGAACGATCAGCTGCGGCAGGATGATGCCGCCCCAGGTGTTGATCAGGTTCAGCTTGTGCATCAGCACGAATTGCGAAATCACCAGCGCCTGCGACGGCACCATGAAGCTCGCGAGGATGATGCCGTAAAGCAGCTTGCGGCCGGGGAAAACGATCTGCGAAAGCGCATACGCGCACATGACGCTGATCAGGATGACGACGATGGTCACCGTTACCGAGGTAACGATCGAATTCAGATACCAGGTCGGCAGCTTGGTTTCGAACAGCGCATAGTAATAGCCCGAGAAGTTGAGCACATCGGGGATGAAGGTCGTCTTCGCCACGACCTCCTGCTCCGGCTTGATCGAGGTGACGACCGCCCAATAGATCGGGAAGGCCCACATGCAGGCGATCAGGAGCGTGAGAACGAGGAGCAGCACGTTGCCGATTGTTTTTCCGGGCATCCTAGCGCTCCCTCACACGTAGCAGCTGGTACTGCAGCACCGAGACGACGACGATGATCGCGAACAGGATGACGGCGACCGCCGAACCCGTGCCGCCGTGGTTCGAACGGAAGGCTTCGCGGTAGACGAGCTGCAACAGCACATAGGTCGAATTGAAAGGGCCGCCCTCGGTCAGCAGGTAGACCTGGTCGAAGATCTTCAGTTGCAGGATCAGCTGCAAGGTCAATACCAGCGCGGTAACCGGCCAGATCAGCGGCCAGGTGATGCGCTTGAAGCACTGCCAGCGCGTCGCGCCATCCAGCATCGCCGCCTCGTAATAATCGTGCGGAATGTTGCGCAACCCGGCGATAAAGAGCAGCAGGTTGAAGCCGTTGGTCCACCAGACAGTCACCAGCGCCACCATCGGCATCGCCCAGATGGGATCGCGGAAGACGCTGACGCGCTTGCCGGTCACGGCTTCGATGACGAACTGCGCGATACCGAACTGCTGGTCGAGAACCCATTTCCAGATCTGCGTGACCACGGAAACCGGCAGGATATAGGGAATGAAGAAGAGTATCAGGATCAGGCTCTGCACCCAACCCTTGAGACGCACCACCATCAGCGCCAGACCAAGCCCGATCAGCGTGTTCGGAATGACGGTCAGCACGACGAAATAGCCGGTGTTCCAGACCGAGGTGAAGAAGAGCTTCTGGCTGAACAGCTTGACGTAATTGTCGAAGCCCACCCACTGGCCCTCGCCGATCAGCGGGGCGTCGGTGAAGCTGAGCGCGAACATCTTATAGACGGGATAGGCAAAGACAGTCGCATAGGCGATCAGGAACGGCGCGATCATCGCCACCGCCGTCAGCGTCTTGCGCCGCTTCTCATTGTTGATCACAGGCATCTCCTTCGAAGCGAAGGCTGGCCGGAGAAGGCTCTCCGGCCAGCAACGGCTTATTCCTGGCTCTTCAGCTCTTCGCGCATCTGATCGATGGCATCGGCCGGATCGAGCTGGCCGTTGAGCGCGGGAACCACGAAGTTCTGCGTTGCCTCGTAGATCGGACCGGCGACACCGGCGAGCTTGGAGACCGGGTCGAAGACGGCGGTATCGGCAAGCTTCGCATAAGTGGCGTTCGGCTGCATTTCCTTGAATTCCTTGCTTTCGGTCACCGGCTTGAAAGCAGGTATATGACCGGCGCTGGCCCAGGAGATGCTGTGCTCGTTCATCCAGGCAATGATCTGCAGCACGGCCTTCAGCTTCTCAGGCGAGATCGGCTTGCTGTCGCTGTTCGGAACCGCGAAGGAATGCGAGTCCGCCCAGGTCGCCTGCGTGCCCATCAGGTTCGGGATCTCGATGGCGCCCCATTCGAAGCCGAGTTCGCCCTTCTTGGCGAGATCGGTCATGGTCGGCACTTCCCAGACGCCGTTGACATGCATCGCAGCCTTGCCGGAGGTGAAGAGAGCGATCGAGGCTTCATAGGAAATCAGCTTCGGCGAATAGCCGGTCGAAACCCAGTTCGCCATGGTCTGCAGTGCCTTGACGCCGGCGTCACCGGGCAGGATCTCGTTGCCATCCATGAACTTGGCGCCCTGCTGGGCGATCAGCGTATAGAAGACGCGCCACATCGAGCCGCCTTCGTCCGTATGCAGCGACAGCGGATATTCGACCTTGCCGGTTGCCTTGATCTTCTCCAGCGCGGCATTGAAATTGTCGAGGCCATCGAGACCCTTCGGTAGCCCATCGTCACCGAGCAGCCCGGCTTCCTTCAGGATGTTCTTGTTGTAGTAGAGAACGATCGAGTGGACGTCGAAGGGAATGCCGTAGACCTTGTTGTCGAAGGTGCCCTGCTTCCAGGCGGCATCGACATAGTTTTCCTTCTTGATCCCGGCCGAAGCCAGTTCCTCATCCGTGAACGGCCGCAGGATGCCGGTCGGAACGGCCAGCGGATAGCGCGACATGTGATAGGTCATGATATCGGGCTGCTGGCCGACGGCAGCCGCCGTCTGCACCTTCGTATAGAAGGGCACGCCCCATTCCAGCGTCGTCGCGTTGATCTTGATATCGGGGTGGGTGTCGTTGAATTCCTTGATCAGCGCCTTCATGCGAACGCCGTCGCCGCCACTCAGGAAGTCCCACCAGGTCACGTCTGTCTGCGCGAATGCGGCTGCCGAGGGCAGCAAGGCTATGGCCGCCGAAACGGCAAGTTTTACCAGTTTTCTCACGTCGGTTCCTCCTCAGTAAAAGTGTTGTTCATGGGCATCTCGCGGCACGGGACGTCCGTCGCCGCAGACCTCCTCCAAGGCCTGCGGTCCCCCTTCCCGCATGTCTTCGCCGAGTTCCGGATTCCGTCCGGATTTCGGTATCAGCTGAGCCTTCCGCCTTCGGCATCGAAGGCCAGCATTTCAGGCACCCTCAGCGAGAGGGTGATCTTTTCCTTGGGCTGCGGCCGGCTTTCCCGGCACTCGACCGTCATTTCGGCACCCGTTGCTGTCAGCACATGCAGATAGCCGGTGCCACCCAGTTCCTCGGTAAATTCGGCAGTCACATCAAGCGGCAACCCGCCTTCCGTCGCGCCGAGCCCGATATGCTCCGGACGCACGCCGACATGGACGACGGCGCCGTTCGCGACAGGCGCCCGGGTCGGCAGATCGAAGGTCTTGCCCGGCGCATCGTCGAGTTCGATCGTCGCCGAACCCTGGCTTGAAACGATGACCTTGCCCTTCAGAAAATTCATGCCCGGCGAGCCGATGAACCCGGCAACGAACATATTTGCGGGATCGCGGTAGAGATCGAGCGGCGCGCCGACCTGCTGCACGACGCCGGCCTTGAGCACGACGATCTTGTCGGCCAGCGTCATCGCCTCGACCTGATCATGCGTGACATAGACCATCGTCGCGCCGATCTGCCGGTGCAGGCGGGCAATCTCCATGCGCATCTTGACGCGTAGTTCGGCATCCAGATTGGACAGCGGCTCGTCGAACAGGAAGACGCGCGGCTCGCGCACGATCGCCCGGCCGATGGCAACGCGCTGGCGCTGGCCGCCGGAAAGCTGGCTGGGCTTGTGATTGAGATAGTCCTCCAGCCGCAGGATATCGGCCGCAGCCTTCACCTTCTGCTGGATCTCGGCCTTCGGCCGCTTGGCGATCGACAGGCTGAAGCCCATGTTTTCGAAAACCGAGAGATGCGGGTAAAGCGCATAGGACTGGAAGACCATCGCGACGCCGCGCTTCGAGGCTTCAGTATGCGTGACGTCCTCGTCTTCGATGCTGATCTTGCCGCCGCTCGTTTCCTCCAGACCGGCGATCATCCTGAGCAGCGTCGATTTTCCGCAGCCCGACGGGCCGACGAAGACCGCGAACTCGCCCTGTTCGATCTCGATATCAACGCCATGGATGACCTTGAACGAGCCGAACGACTTGCTGACGTCAGTCAGTTTGATTCCAGACATGCATCCTCCCGATTGGCATTCCCACCTGGGCGGCCTCCTCCGCCGCCCGGATGACAATCAGCTCACGCCGCAGCGACGGAGAGCAGGATGAAGTGATAGGACTTGGCCGGCAGCGAACCGCTGAGCTTGCCCTCATCCGTGACCTGCAGCCCGGAACCGGCCTTGGGAACGATGCGGTTCTGATCCTCGACCGAGTTGCGCGCCTTCAGGTCGTCACCGACCATCGTGTGATGCTGGAGGATTTTCGCGCCCTTGAAGCCCTGCAGATCGACATCGAGATCCATCGCCTCGTCGAGGCTGCGGTTGATGGCGAAGACCGCGATCGTCTTGCCGTCTTCCTGCAGCACGGCCGAGAGGTCGAGATAGGGAACGTCCTGCGCCACTTCGCAATCGTAGGTCGGGCCTGACGCGGAGACGTTCAGCGCCGTCCCGCGGCCGTATTTCGAGGCGAACTGCAGCGGGTAGTAGATCGACTGGCGCCAGGCCGGGCCGCCGGCCTTGGTCAAAATCGGGGCGATGACATTCACCAGCTGCGCCATGCAGGCGATCTTGACGCGGTCTGAGCGGCGGATGAAGACGTTGATCAGCGAGGCGACGAAGACGGCGTCCTCGAGATTGTAGAGCTCTTCGAGCAGCGGTGGCGCTTCCGGCCAGTCCCAGTTCTTGTAGCGCTGGTCGTCTTCCTTGCGGTCGTGATACCAGACGTTCCACTCGTCGAAGCAGATTTTCACATCGCGCTTCGAGCGCTTCTTCGCCTTGATATAGTCGATGACGCCGCCGATGGTGACGATGTAGCGGTCGAGCTCGATCGCCTTGGCATAGTAGTTCAGCGTGTCGTTCTCTTCGTTGCCGAAATACTTGTGCAGCGAGATGTAATCGACGCTGTCATAGCTGGCTTCGAGAACCGTCGCTTCCCATTCGGGATAGGACTTCATCTTGTCGTTCGACGAGCCGCAGACCACGGTTTCGAGCGTCTTGTCGAAATATTTGAAGGCCTTGGAAACTTCGTTGGCGAGGTGGCCATATTCGGCCGCCGTCTTGTGGCCGACCTGCCAGGGGCCATCGATCTCGTTGCCGAGGCACCAGATGCGGACGTTGTGCGGATCCTTGTAGCCGTGCTTGGCGCGCAGGTCGCTCCAGTAGGTGCCGCCCGGATGATTGCAATATTCGAGGAAGTTGCGGGCATCATTCAGACCGCGCGAGCCGAGATTCATCGCCAGCATCATTTCGGTCTTGGCGAGCTTCGACCAGTCGGCGAATTCATTGACGCCCATCTGGTTGGTTTCGCGGGTGCGCCATGCGAGATCGAGGCGCGTCGGGCGCTGGTCGCGCGGGCCGATGCCGTCTTCCCAATGATAGGCTGAGACGAAGTTGCCACCTGGATAGCGCACGATCGGCATATCGAGATCGCGCACCATATCAAGAACATCGGTACGGAAGCCATCCTTATCCGCTTTTTCATGACCGGGCTCATAAATGCCGGTGTAAACGGCGCGGCCCATATGCTCCAGGAATGAGCCATAGACGCGCTTGTCGACGGTCGAGATCGTGAATTCCCTGTTCAGGGTGGCTTTAGCCCGCATCGATGTTCCTCATATTTATTGAAACTGATTTTTTGCCACGCTATTCTGAGAGATTTTTTAAATCAAGCATTTTGTTTTATATCAAAAGAACAGATTTAAATGATGGAAAACGTGCCCTCTGTTGCGACAAAACGCCTGCATCGCTCAACTGCGGCAGAAGAGATTGCTGCAAGCCGCAACCTATGAAAGACTCCTGACAGAAACACCCTGTCGCCTCTCATTTGCGGGATTCGAACCATATGCGTTATCTCACCTGCCTGCGGTTCATCGCAGCAGTCGCCGTCGGCTGCATCGCCGCATCAGGGAATACCCTCCACGCACAGGAGCCGCAGAGTTGGCCGCAGAGCCGCAGCGACATCCCGGCAGATCCCGATATCCGCTTCGGGATTCTCCCCAATGGCATGCGCTTTGCCATCATGCACAACGCCACTCCGCCGGGGCAGGCGGCGATCCGCTTCCGGATCGGTGCCGGTTCGCTAAACGAGAGCGACGAGCAGCAGGGCTTGGCGCATTTTCTCGAGCACATGGCATTCAAGGGTTCGGCCCATGTTCCCGAAGGCGAGATGATCCGCATCCTGCAGCGCAAGGGTCTGGCCTTCGGCCCGGATACCAACGCCAATACGGCCTATGACGAAACCGTCTATTCGCTCGATCTTCCCGAGGTCGATGCCGACACGCTCTCGACCGGTCTGATGCTGATGCGCGAAACGGCGAGCGAGCTGACCCTCGACACCGGCGCCTTCGACCGCGAGCGCGGCGTCATCCTTTCGGAAGAGCGGTTGCGCGACACGCCACAATACCGGGCGTCGATCGGCGTCACCAACCTGCTGCTCGAGGGCCAGCGCGCTACCCTGCGCTCACCAATCGGCAAGATCGACATCATCAAGAATGCGCCTGTCGACCGCGTCCGCGACTTCTACAATGCCAATTACCGTCCCGACCGTGCGACATTGATGGTGGTTGGTGACGTCGATCCGGCTGCACTGGAGGCCGACATCCGCAAGCGCTTCAGCGACTGGCAGCCACGTGGCGCCGCGGTTGCCGAACCGGATCTCGGTGCGTTGAAGGCAAAGACCGAAAGCGCCGATGTGATCACGGTGCCGGGCAGCGCGACCAATGTTCAGATCATCTGGACACGCCCGTTCGATACGTCTCTCGACACCTATGCCAAGCGGCGTCAGCAACTGGTCGAGGACTTGGGTCTTCTGGTGCTGCGGCGCCGCCTTTCGACCATTGCCAGCAAGCCGAACGCACCCTTCACCAGCGCCGACGCCGGCTCGCAGGATCTGCTCGAATCCGCCCATGCGGTGATGATTGCCGCAAACGGCGATCCGGAAAAATGGCAGGCGGCGTTGAGCAGCATCGACCAGGAACAGCGTCGGCTGCTGCAGTTCGGCGTCTCCCAGCCGGAACTCGACCGCGAGATCACTGAATACCGCGCCCTGCTCCAATCGGCAGCATCGGGCGCAGCGACCCGGACGAGCACCGGCATCGCCTCGACCCTCGCCTACACCGTCGATACCGATCAGGTTTATACGTCGCCATCCGAAGACCTGGCTCTCTTCGAACGCATGACGAAGGACATCCAGGCCGGGGAGATCAACAAGGCCCTGCCGGTCACCTTCTCCGGCAATGGCCCGCAGGTGATGCTGCTGACGCCTGCGGCTCCGAAGGGCGGCGCAGATGAGCTGCGCAAGACTTACGACGCATCGCGCGCTATCGCCGTGACGGCTCCGGTGGCGGCGGCCGATATTGCCTGGCCCTATATGGATTTCGGCGCGCCGGGCACAGTCGTCGAACGCCACGTCGTTGACGATCTCGGCCTGACGATGGTGAAATTCGCCAACGGCGTGCGGCTCACCGTCAAACCGACGAAGCTGCGGGCCGACGAGGTTCTGGTGCGCGAAGATATCGGCCACGGCCGTATCGGCCTGTCCAGGGATCAGGCCTCGGTGCTCTGGGCCTCGCCCGCCGTCATCCTCTCCGGCGTCAAGGCCATGGACTATCCGGATATCCAGCGGGTGCTGGCGGCGAATGTCGTCGGCATCGATTTCTCCGTCGGCGACAGCTCGTTCCGCTTCAATGGGCAGACGCGGAGCAGCGACCTGCAGACGCAGTTGCAGCTGATGGCCGCCTATACCTCAGATCCGGCATACCGGCCGGAGGTTTTCGACCGGGTGAAGCAGGCCTACCTGAACAATCTCAATCAGTATGCCGCGACCCCTGGCGGCGTCATCAGTCGCGATTTCGCAGGATTTGCGCATGGCGGCGACCCCCGCTGGACTTTCCCCGGCAAGGCAGAACTTGGCTCCGCCCAGTCAGCCGAGTTCGAAAAGCTTTTCAGACCGGCGGTTGCCAGCGGCCCGGTCAACATCACCATAGTCGGCGATGTCACGGCCGATGAAGCGATCGCTCTGACCGCACGGACATTCGGCGCCCTGCCGACACGTCCGGACGCAGCTCCGAGCACAGCGCCGCTCAAAATCAGCTTCCCTACTCCAACCGCGTCGCCCGTCACCGAGACACATAGCGGCAGGCCGGACAATGCCGCAGCCATAGTCGGAGTACCGGTCGGCGATATGCTCTCAGACCTGAAGCGGTCTTTCACCGCCAACCTCGCCGGACAGGTCATCCAGAACAGGCTGATCGACCAGTTCCGCATCGCCGAAGGCGCGAGCTATGGCGTGCAGGCCGATGTCGATCTGTCGAAGGACATTCCGGGTTTCGGCTACGCCTATATCTATGTCGACACGACGCCAGGGAAGCTCGCGCGTTTCTATGAACTCGTCGACCAGGTCACGGCCGATCTGCGGAAGAACACTATCTCTGCCGACGAGCTCAGCCGCGCCCGCGCCCCCGTCATCGAAACAATGAAGCACCAGCAGCAAAGCAACGAATACTGGATCGAGCACCTGCAGGACGCCCAGACGGATCCCCGCGGACTGCAGCGCGTCCGCGACAACCTCAGCGGCTATGACGATGTCACCGCCGAAGACATCCGCCAGTTCGCGATCGCCTACCTGAAGCCGGAAACGTTCTGGAAATTCGAGGTGCTGCCCGCAGCGGGACAGTAAAAGCGTCCGGTCGAACGGCTTGGCTGGGCGCTGTGGCAAACCACAGCCTCACCTTTGCGCGTTCGGAATTTCCGAACTTCAGAATTGGAATTTGCTGTCTAATCCGGACACTGCTTTTCGGCTACATCATTCTCATCAACCCCGGCAATGCGCCGGGCAATCGATCAACCGAAAGGATTTCGCCATGTCCAGACTTGCAAACAAGACAGCCCTCATCACCGGCGGCACCAGCGGCATCGGCCTGGAGACGGCCCGCCAGTTTATCGCCGAGGGTGCGCGCGTTGCCGTGACCGGCAGCAGCGCGGCCGGCATCGAAAATGCCCGCAAGGAACTGGGCGACAAGGCGCTCGTGATCCAGTCCGACGCCGGAGACGTCGAGGGTCAGAAAAAGGTCGCGCAGCAGATCAAGGAAGCGTTCGGCCATCTCGACATTCTCTTCGTCAATGCCGGCGTTGCCCAGTTTGGTCCTATAGAAGGCTGGTCGGAAGCCGCCTTCGACAAGTCGATCGCGACGAATGTCAAAGGCCCCTATTTCCTGATCCAGGCGCTGCTGCCGATCTTCGCTAAGGGCGCGGCCATTGTTTTGAACACCTCGATCAACGCCCATATCGGCATGCCGAACTCGAGCGTCTACTCGCTGACCAAAGGCGCGCTTCTGACGCTTGCCAAGACGATATCGGGCGAGCTTGTCGGCCGCGGCATCCGCGTCAACGCCGTCAGCCCCGGCCCTATCGCCACGCCGCTCTACGGCAAGCTCGGCATGTCGGAAGCGGATTCGAAGGCGATGGCGTCGCAGGTTCAGAGCCAGATCCCGGTCGGCCGCTTCGGCGACGCCAGCGAAGTTGCCAAGACCGTCATTTTCCTCGCTTCCGACGAAGCGTCCTATATCGTCGGTAGCGAGCTGATCATCGACGGCGGCATGAGCAATCTCTGAAGACCGAACTCGTTCGAAGCGCCCGCGGTGAATGCAGCGGGCGCTTTCGAGTAGCGCGACGGCAATGATCACGCTTCGGTTGCGGTTATTCTATGTAAGGCAGGAAGCAATCAGCGATTAGCCGCGAATGCCCCGCTTTATATTAGCGACTAGGCATGAAATGCTTGCATCACGGCCGTAAATCGGTTGTCCTTGGCGATGCCGTGAATGTGGGCAAGCTCGCCATGAAGAAGATTCAAGCGCGATTTCGGTTTGCGGGCGAGCGCCGTCAGGTGACGGCACTTTTCTACGATATTGTCGGCTCGACCGAGCTGTTGCTGCGAACCGAGCCCGAACAGTTCTTCCGCTCCGTTTCAGCACTCCATCAAAGCGCGGATGCGATCATCGCCAAGCATGGCGGTTTCGTTCACCAGCGGCTCGGTGATGGCGGCTGCTGCTATTTCGGCTTTCCCAATCAATCCGAAGACGCCGCCGAAAGCGCGGTTCGGGCATCACTGGAACTGGTCGGATCCCTGACCAAGCCGAAGGGCCGGACAGGGCGGCCGCTGAAACTCAGAATCGGGATCGCCACCAGTTTCGTCGTCTTCTCCGCGGAGGGCGACGAAATCGTTGGCGCTGCGCCGATACTGGCGGCCCGCCTCCAGGGCGAGGCAGACCCGAATTCGGTGCTTGTGGCCGACTCGACTGTCCGCTTGACGCAAGGGGCTTTCGACTATTCCTTCATCCGGGAGGCCAATCTCAAGGGTTTCGACGAACCGGTCGCGCTCTGGCGTCCCAAGGACCGGCATCCGGCGGCGGCCAACGAACAGTCCATCGCAAGCGAGCGGCCGCCGCTCCGCGGCAGGACCAGCGAGCTTGCCATTCTTTCCGATGCGTGGCGTTCGGCCCTTGATGGGAGGGGCAGCTCGATCGCGCTGACCGGTGAGGCCGGCATCGGCAAATCACGCGTCGTCGATGAGTTCATCAGCAGGACAAAGACACGGCCGCAGGACCTTGCCATCCTGCAATGCGGCCGCCGTCTGGAGGGGCAGCCGCTCTTTCCATTCACGGCCTTCATCGACCGGCTTGGCGCTTCGCCCGCTCTCAGGGATGGCGGGATAGCGGCATTCAACGACGCCCTGGTTCTGTCGGGGCGGCCTGTCGATAGGAAGCTGATCGAGCCGCTCGCCAATTTCACGGCCAGCGCGACGACCGCGATGTCTGGCAGTCTCCGCACATCCGATCTATCCGGGCGCGCGTTCAGGCAGTCCGTCATCGAAGCCGCCGCGCATGTTCTCACCTGCAATGCACCGGCCTCTCCGGCGCTGATCGTCTTTGAGGATGTTCATTGGGCCGATGGCATGACGCTGGGGCTTCTGGAGCGTCTTCGGGCGCTGGCCGCCGAGCAGCCGATCCTCGTGATCCAGACGTCGAGGTTATCTGGCGCACCGGCAGGCGCCACGGAAATTACCTTGTCCGGTCTTGCGTCCGATGCGGTGCGGGATCTCGTCGCCTCGATCTGGGGCAAGCCGGCGCCACCGGGATTATCGGACTTCATTCTCGACCAAAGCGATGGCATGCCGCTTTACGGCGAGGAGCTGGCCAGCTTTTTCCGATCGCGCAATACGCTGGCCGGATCGCCCGCAGAGTGGAAAAGGCAGCTGACGGAAGGCGGCGTCACGTCACTCAACGATCTGCTGGCCGCCCGGCTTGCCGGAAGCGGCTCTGCCAGGCTGACAGCCCAGATCGCCAGCGTCATCGGCCGTGAGTTCAGCCTCCCGCTGCTGATGCATCTTCTCGACAGCATTGCCCGGCAGCCGCCCGACCATCCAGTCGCGCGGCTTATTGCTGAGGGGATTATCGAGCGCGTGTCGGAGGCTCGCGACACTTTCCGGTTCCGGCATGTGCTGATGCAGGAGGCCGCTTATGGCAGCCTCCTGAAAACCGACAGGCGCCGCATCCACCGGCTGATCGCAGAACGGTTGATCGGCGAGGAAGTGCCAAGCCTGCCTGCCGCAATCGCCGCCTGGCAATGCGCCGAGGCGGGATTGCACGAAGATGCGGCCAGGTTCGCCCTGGAAGCAGCCGAGGCCAGCGTCTCGCGCTCCGCCATGAATGAAGCTGGCATTTCGATCGCACTCTGCGCGGACGAACTCAAGCGCGTAACCGCGGCACGCAACGGCCGAGCCGACTTGCGGCTCAGACTGCTGGAAGTTCAGGGCGTCGTCGCGACCGCGCTCGAAGGCGAGGGCTCGAAGGCTGCCCAGCGGGTCTATTCGCGCGCCATGCAGCTGTTGCGGACGCAGCCGCCGCCGGTCCGCGCAAGGCACTTCCCGGTTTATTGGGGATGGTGGTTCACGGCGCCCACCGTACTGGAGCAGCAAACCCGCGCCCGGATTCTCGTTGCCGATATGCGGGGCGTTGAAGATGACGAGACGCGGCTTCAGTCTTTTCACTGCGGGTGGGCGACGAGCTTTCATGCCGGTGAGCACGAGTTCTGTCTCGACTGTGTCTCCAGGGGACTTCATCTCTACGATCCCGAGCGGGCGGTCAGGAATCGTGCCTTCTTCGGCGGACACGATGCGAAGGTGTGCGGACTGGGCGAGAGCGCACTTTCCTATCTGCTTCTCGGCCGTCCGGACGATAGCGAGAATGCGATCGCCACCTGCCTCGACTGGGCTGAAGCAACCAATCATGCCGGCACCATGGTGCACGCGCTCTATTATGCGATCGTCCTCAGGCGATGCCAGGACCGCTTTGACGACGTTCATGCCCTTGGCGAGCAGATGTATGCGCTGGCCGGCCGACACGGTCTCTCGGCCAGCCAGGCCCGTGCCAACATGTATTGTGGCTGGGCCGAGCTGATGCGCTCTGCAGGGCGCCGCGGGGCAGACCGCTTCCAAGACGGGCTGACGCTTCAGCAGCAGCTGGGTACCGACGATAATCTCTCCATGCATAGCGACATGCATGCGCAGGTGCTGCAGCTCACCGGCAGACCTGCCGAAGCCATGGAAGCGCTGCAAACTGCAATCGCGGCAGGAAGCGCAAGCGGCCAGCTGTTCTGGCTCGCGGAGCTCTATCGGCGGCGCGCCAATCTCAAGCGCCAGCTGCAGCACAAATCGCTCGAGGTCATCAGGGATTTCACAAAGGCAGTCCGCATCGCGGAAACACAAAAAGCTGTCTGGCTCGCCGGGCGAGCAAAACGCGATCTCGATGAATTGGCAGGGCCTTGAGCCATGGACGAGATCGCGGGCGAAGCGTTTTCGGCCATGCTTGAGAACGGGCAGATACCCTCCCCGCCGGATCCCGCCGGGACCGTCCGGCGCATCCTTGAACGAAACCGTGACTACGGGATCACCAGGCTGGGTTCGGTGACCGAACTCGACTGGATCGGCATCCCGGTGGTGCAGGTGGTGCGGCCGCGCTCGCTCTCCGTCGCGGTCAGCCAGGGCAAGGGGTTGACTGTTCCACTGGCGGCGATTTCGGGGCTGATGGAGGCTCTCGAAGGCTGGGCGTCGGAAAGGATTGATCTCACGCGCGTTTTCGAGGGAACGCTTGGGGCGCTGGACCCTCAAGGATTTTGGACCCATCTTCAAGGAACAAAGGACACCGCACTATCCTGGATCAATGGCGTCGATCTGTTTTCGGGACAGGCAATGCCGGTTCCGCTTGGCCTCGCCGATTCCGCCTATACCTTTCCATCGCCGCATCCGGCCTGGATGCCCCGGGACACGACGGGCCTTGCCGCGGGCACCAGCCTCGAAGGCGCCATTGCACATGCCTGCCTCGAATGTCTTGAGCGTCACGCGCGATGCGAGGCGATGGCCACGCCGCATTTCTTCGATCGCTATCAGGTCAACGCGCGCTCCGTTCAAGCCGGCAAGGCTTCGGAAGTTCTGCAGCGCTTGATTGAGACAGGCTTCGTCACCGGCATCTGGAAAATTCCAGCGCCGCACGATCTGCCTGTCTATTGGTGTCATGTGATGGAGGACGCCGGTAGAGCTCCATTCGCGCCGTTACCCGCAGAGGGCTTCGGATGCGCGCTTACCGACGACGCGGCCCTGACATCCGCCCTGCTCGAGGCCTGCCAGTCGCGGCTTGGCGTCATCTCCGCCGCACGGGACGATATCAGCGCTGAACTCTACCGCTATCCTGATGAATCAGAGCTCCGGGAGTGGCGCGCGCAGCTTTCCCGTGGCGGGAGCGCTTTTGCCGAAACCGGCAGGCCTGAACAAGATCGCCCGCTCCGGCGGATCGGGCGCGCCCTTCGGCACGCCGGTGCAAGAGCAGCCATCCTGGTCAGCCTTCATGCGGATGAGACGATCCCTCTTCATGTGGTCCGGGTCATCACGCCACCGCTACAGACGAACCCGGAGGCCGATGTTGGGCGCTGATATCGTTGTATTCCTCGGCCCATCATTGGATGCGATCGAGGCGCAAACACATCTCGATGCAGTCTACGAACCTCCGGCAGGCGGCGGCGACATCATCAGAGCCGTGATCACGCACGCTCCGGCAGCGATCGCGATCATCGACGGCGTCTTTGCGCAGGCGCCCGGCGTGCGCCATCAGGAGATCCTGTGGGCGATGTCGAAAGGCGTGCACGTCTACGGCGCGGCCAGTATTGGCGCGCTGCGCGCGGCCGAACTGGCAGGCGAAGGCATGATCGGGCATGGCATGATCTATCGCTGGTACCGGCGATTTCCGCTTGCCGACGATGCCGATGTCGCCGTGCCGATGGCACCTGCCGAACTTGGTTCGCGAAGGCTGGGTGAGGCCATGATAGACATCAGGCTGGCGCTGAAGCAGGCTCAACGGGAGGGTGTGCTAGAAGCATCCCTGCGGCTCCGGCTTGAAGCGGTCGCGCGCACGCTTCATTTCCGCAACCGGTCGTTCGCAAGCCTCATCGCAGCCGTACAAAACCGTCTGGGGCTGACAAGCGAAATAGCGCCCTTGAAGAATTGGCTGAAGACCGGAGCGATCAGCCGGAAGAGGACAGACGCGATCTCTCTTCTGAACTATTTGAAATACCAGAGAAGAATAGGTTTAAAAACACCCATTCATTGCCATTTTGAGCTTACGGAAGCCTTCGCTTACGATATGGAGTCATGCAACTTACTCGATAATCTCTTGCCGAAACTACAGTTTCTCTGATATAAAGCCGACTGTTGCTTGCTGTGAACAGAAGCGACGGAGGCAGCCTTGGATGCCGTTACTCACCCGAAGAGCGCAGATCATCTGGCGGCCGTAGCGCAGCCATTGGGGACACGTTTCCTCATTTTCCCGCAGCCTCCCTACATCCCTGGATATGAGAAGCCCGAAGTCGTGTGGATCGGCCCGTCCGCCGGTCCCGTTCTCGCGGGGCCTTCCGACAAGCGCATGTATGTAGTCAGCCCGGCCGAGGAGAAGATCCCGTATCTGGCGCCGGATATTCCTCCCTATCCTGGGCTTCTGCGGCCACCGGTTGAGCCTGGACCCGACGGACATTTCGATCACATCGGTCCGGATTCACCGCAATTTCTCTCGACGCACAGCTACGCCTGTGCCCGCCGCGTTCTCGATATCTGCGAGAGTTATGCCGGGCATGCCATCGGCTGGTTCTTCGAGCCGACGCTTGAGCGGCTAGAGATCGTCCCGCGCATCGCGCACTGGGAAAACGCACAATCCGGCTTCGGCTTCCTGGAATTGGGAGAAGAACAACCGGAAACCGCGGCATCCTGCTTCGCGCTGAATTTCGACGCCGTTGCCCATGAGATGGGGCATCTTGTGCTGCTCAGCGCACTCGGCATTCTCCAGGGCGACGGGCGTGGCAGCGATTTCTTCTCCTATCATGAAGCGGTCGCCGACCTGGTATCACTGCTCGGCCTGCTGCAATTTGATACGGCGGTCGATCGCCTGCTGCGCCGGACCGGCGGAAACCTGCTCGTGCACAACGAGCTAGACCGTTTCGCTGAACTCAGCGCCGAAAAGCAGCTGCGATCCTTCAACAACGCGCTTCGCCTCAGCGATGTCAGCAGCGAAGTGCACGACAGGTCGAAACCGTTTGCCGCCGGCATTTTCGACTGTCTGATCGAGGTCTATCAATCGCTGCTTTTCGAGCGCGGATTGTCGAGAATCGATCCGCGGCGCTACAGCGACCTTCGCCAGCAGATGGCGCCGGCTCTGATCGAAGAAGCGCTGCGCAACTCAAGGCGATCCGCCGATCTGAGCCATTTTGCCACCAAAGCCGCCCTGCAGGAGGCTCGCGACATCATCGGCGAGGCTCTGCTCGGCTCGTGGCACGATCTCGAACCCGACAGCGTGACATTCCAAAATGCTGCCATGGCATTCCTCGAGACCGCATGGCGGGGCCGCGGCTCCGCCTATATCGACCAACTGGAAGATTGCATGAGGTGGCGTGAAATCCTTTGAAAACCTGAGGGGGACGCATCGATGACATATGAGAGCATTCCAGCACCGCCATTGGCTGGATCCCAGTATAGCGCGAACGAGATTATCCTCTACGGCGTGGATCTGAACGACGGCAAACACATTGCCCATATGGACGCGGGGCTTGGCGGCAACGCGGATCTGCAAATCAAACTCGACAGCAAGGTCGGGATCACCGGCTTCACCGTTCTTACCTACGGATACGCTTTTGAAGGCCACTGCTACAGGCTGGATACGACCAGAATATTCATCATCACTGGCCCGAATGCAGAACCTGCCGTTGGCTGTGGCTTCGACGGGCTGGGTTACAAGATGTGGCGGATTACCGCGTCTACGAAACTTCTGGAAGTCTCCACGGCGCTCGGCGATGCGCAGGAACTCATCCTTGACGCTCAACTTCCGGGAAAAAGATCTCCGAGTTCCTATGCGATCACGCTCAGGATGGCGCACCGCGGTGGGCGCTTGAGCAACGACTAGCGGAAACCATGAGAGGACATGAAAATGCCTTGCGAAGTGATAGTCATTTTCACCGAGAATTTCGACACTGTTACCGTCAGCGATGGGCACGTTCCGTATGTCGTCACCACCGGCAAAGGCAGAGTCCCTGTCGAAGACCTGCCGGTAAAATCAGGCTTTTCCTTCAAGATCTCGGTGACGCTTTACGATGGCACCACACAGATCTTCATCGAGAGCACAAAAAAGAAGAAGGGCTCGGGCAAGATTGTGGAAGACATTGCCGTGTACCAGATACCTGCCGAGAGCGCACCCAACGGCGAAATCAAATATCCCAAACCGGCCGTGATCGCCGGAGCCAGACTTGACGATCTCGATGCGGCGGTCGTTCGGCTGGAGCAAAGACTTGGCGGTGGCGGGCGATAGTGCAGTTGCGTGACTGAACGCAGCACCAACCGTGCCGCACTGACGAGGTGCCCAGCGCTCCCAGTTCACACCAGACTACTGCGGAGCTTCAAGGCCGAATCCTGCCAAATCCGGAAGCCCCCTTTGAAGGCGTTTTCGTTGTCGCCGCGGCGGCAGCCGTCCGGCAGGCCCTTGATCTTGTCGACATTGCCGCCGCCGATGACGATGTAATCCGGCTGCAGCGCAGCCTTCAGCCGCTCGGCGACATCGGCCACGGACTTCCGCCATTTGGCCTTTCCGTCCGCCTCAAGGCCGCGGAGGCCGACATAGTCCTCGAAGGTCTTTTTCTTTTTGTAGGGAAGATGCGCCAGTTCCATCGGCAGACAGACGCTGTCGGCGACCATCGCCGCGCCCAGCCCGGTGCCCAACCCGAGAAACAGCATGCGCCCGCCCTCGTAGCTGCCGATCGCCTGCATGAGGGCGTCGTTGACCAGCTTCAGCGGCTTGCCAAAGGCCTTTTCGAAATCGTAGTCCTTCCATCCGGCCGCAAGATTGTGCGGGTCAAGCGAAGGCTTGTTGTCCGAGACAGGACCGGGATAGCCCATGCCGATGACATCGTAATTCCAGCCCTCCGCCATCTCGCGCACGGCCTTCACCATCTTGTCGGGCGACATATCAGGCCCCGAAACGACCGCGCGTTTTTCGCCGCCGGTGCTCAGGTGGACCTTCACATGTGAGCCGCCGAGATCGACGGCGAGCACCGTTTGTGCGGTCTGAGGCGTTTCGGCAGCATTGTTGGGCGTGTCCATGAGGAAATCCTGCTTCTTCCGACGGAGTTGGTTTGAAAAGGTGCGGTGCGTTTAGCATTCGGGCTAGTGCGTGGTGACCTCGATCTTGAAATCACGGCCCTCCCAGCTGTTCCGGTCCTTCCAGAAAATCGTGAAGGAGATCGCCGATCCCGCCGGGAAACCGGCGGTCGGCACGTCGGCGAGGTGGGTGCCCATCAAACTATCGGCCGTATCGATATCCTGCGTCGTTTTCCAGCCATCGGCAGACCAATGGATCAAGGCCGGCTCGAACAGTTCGAAGCGCAGCAACCGGCCCGACGGCACATAGTCGGTCGTCGAATTCGTTCGCCAGACCCACGGCGCCGGTGCCGGCTTGCCCTGCACATAGCGCTTCAGCGTCTGCGGCGGCATGTCGAACACCGCCCCATCCTTCAGCGATCGCAACAGCTTGATATGTTCGGCATGCGCCCAGACGAGCGGCATGGCGCTTCCCGAGGGACGGCCGAGGAATAGCTCCTTGTCGGCAATGTCCGCCTCGTCCCAGATCTGCTCCGGCAGCAATCCGCCATCGCTTGCCGATGCTTCCAGCGTTGCGAGCAACCGCGCCGCCTCATCTTTTCTTCCGGCCGCAATTTCGAAATGCGCCCGCTCGCCTGTCAGAAGCGGCCAGAGGCGGCCGATACCCGCGCCATCAAACGGCGAGCCGTCTTCCTTCTCACCGTAGCCATCCTCGTTATAGCGATACCAGTAGGGCCCGGCGGGAAGATCGCGCTTTAGCAGCGAGTCGATCGCCTTGACCGTGTTGACGATCCGCGGATCGTCCGCCGCCCGCAAACCGAAACGCACCAGCGCCAGCGCATCGGGGCTGACGAGCAGGCCGGATTCCAGCGTCATCCCGGCATTGTCGCGGTTCTTGATCGGCACCAGTGCCGGTGATCGCGCATGGCCTTCGCCGGTGAAACTGCCGATCCGCATGTAGTAACCGTCGATGCCGAGGCTTTGCGACAGCGCCGTGTTCCTCGCATACGTCCAGCTTTCGATCTGCTCGTTCCAGCTGTCTGCGACTTCCCTCAGATAGCGCGCCAGATCGCGGTCCGATGCAGCGTCCATGGCGTCCGCAGCGGCCAGCAGCCCGGCGATCTCGACCGCGAGCGTGAAAGGCGAGAAGCCGCCATCTTCCTCCCACCGGTCCTGCTGGGTTGCCGGACCGTTGCGGACGACGTAGCGCGCCGCGGCCCTGACCATGCCCTGATAGCGCCCGGCATCGGATGGCCCGATAACCTTGGCTCTGAGCAGCATGTCGTAGAGCAGGATGGGAAAGGCGGTCTCGTCCATCTGGATGCCCTTCCAGTAGGGCCGCCCGTCGAGCCAGGAATTCTGCACCCAATGGCCGTCAGCCTCCTGGGTCGCGACCAGATAGTCGAGAACCTCGAGCGCATCGGCATGCGCGCCGGCTGCGAGCAGCCCGCCTGCCGTTTCGACAAGATCGCGCGTCCAGACAAGATGATAGCCGCCAAGATCGTCGTCGCCTTTCGACGAACCCCAGGGGATGGAGAGGCTGGCGATGATCGCACCGGAAGCGTCGTCACGATGCGTCGCCAGAACCGCGGTGCTGACGCGGTAGCGGTTGAGGTCGCGCGGATCATGCGGCTCATCGAGGGGAAGCAGCCCGCTCTGCCATGTGCGCCATCCGGCCTTGTAGGCTTTGAGTGCAGGCTCAAGGCCCTGCTGCAGGCTGAGCAACACCCGGAACGCCGCCTCTTCCGGCTGCGTTCCGAAGCCGAGCGCGATCAGCGCCCGGCCCCCGGTCTGCGACAGATCGAGCGTGCCGCCGAGCGCCACATTGCCGTCTTCGGCGCGTTGATACTCCTGCCGCAGCCCCTCGCCGCGCGACAATGTCTGCCAGGCATCGGAAAAGCCGACGAAACCGGCTGAACGGGCAAGCCACGGCACCGACGAGGCAACGGCCAGCGACCGGCCGGTGCCATAGGCAAAGAGCATCGGATGCCCCTTGAAATCGTCGTACCAGCCGGTGTTGTTGGCGCCGCCATTGACGAGATGCGGCGATATGATTGCATGAAGCTGGTAGTCGGAGAGCGTCCCAATCAGTGCCTCGAACTGGATCTCCTGCAGCACGACTTCGCGGTCTGGATCCGAGAGGATCGTCTTGGTGATCCGGTAGCGCCCGTCCTTCGCCGTGTTGATCAGCCGGAATGCCGGAACGCCGTCCTCCAGCGTCTCGACGACATGATCGGCGTCACGCTTTTCCTCTGAGAAATAGTCCTTTGCAGTGACGGCGAAGCCGAAATCGCGGATGCTCGCCTGATCGAGCCGCGGCGCGTAGACCTCGTTGAGGATACCGTGGCTGGCGGTGAACCAGACCTGACCGGCTTCCCCGGGCGCGCGCCCGACGGCGGACTTGTCGCTCGATGTCCAGCGCGGCAGAATTCCGGGTGCCCCCGGCGGCGTGGTCGGCTGCGTCAATGGTCTGATCCTCCGTTCGCGCCTTATGCGAGAACCGCTCCGCATCCCGGGAAAGGACGCGCAAGTGCAGGCTCAGCAAAGCACCTGAAACGGAACCTGTCGAGGACAGAGTGAACGGCGAAGCCGTGATGGCGGCAAGGTGACGCGGCGAATGTCAGCCGGCAGGAGCGAATTGGCTCATGGCGCCGAGATAGGGTTTGGGAAGCGGTGAGGCATAGGAGCCGCGCTTGCTGGTCGACAAACCAAGCGATACCAGCGCCTCCGCCTGCTTGACCGCAGCCGCGACGCCATCGACGACGGGCACGCCGTAATGCGCCTGCAGCTCGCGGGCGAGATCGGTCATGCCGGCGCAGCCAAGCACGATCGCCTCGGCGCCGTCCTCTACAAGGGCGCGTTCAATCTCGGCCCGCAGCTTGCCGATCGCCCCGGATGCCTCGTTCTCCAGTTCGAGCACCGGAATGTCGGAGGCCCGCACCCTGGCACGGTCACCCATGCCATAGCGGCGAACCAGATTGTCGATCAGCACCCGCGAACGCTCCAGCGTGGTGACCACAGTGAAGCGCTGGGCCAGAAAACCGGCGGTGGCAACAGCGGATTCGCAAAGGCCGAGCACCGGGACGTCGCAGAAGCTGCGAGCCGCCTCCAGCCCGGTATCGTCGAAGCAGGCGATGATGGCCACATCATAGCCTTCCGCCTGCCTGTCCTTCAGCTCCGCGAGCAGCCCCGGCAGCGCCATGGCGCCGTCATAGTGGCCCTCGATCGAAACGGGCCCCATGCGCGACGTCGCGGTGATGATCTCCGTGCCTGCAGCAGCGACCGCGCGGGCTGCAACCGCGGCCTTCTCTGTCATCGAGGCCGTGGTATTCGGGTTTACCAATAGTATGCGCATGTTACCTGATCTTTGCCTGCCGGCGGCCAAGCATCATCATGATGCCGAGCGTGCCGAGGATGATGGTGAAGGAGAAGACCGTGGTGACCGTGCCCAGCGCATAGAGCACCGGCGTCGTGACATTGGTGGTCATCCCGTAGATTTCGAGCGGCAGCGTGTTGTAGCTGCCCGACGTCATCAGCGTGCGGGCGAATTCGTCATAGGAGAGCGTGAAACCGAACAGGCCGACGCCGATCAGGCTCGGCAGGATCATCGGCAGAACCACATGGCGGAAGGTCTGCCAGGATGTAGCGCCGAGATCGCGCGCTGCTTCTTCGTAAGCCGGCGAGAAGCGGTTGAAGACGGCAAACATGATCAGCACGCCGAAGGGCAGCGTCCAGGTGAGATGGGCGCCGAAGGCCGAGGAATACCAGGCGGGCTTCAGGCCGCTCTGCTGGAAGACCACGCCGATGCCGAGCGAGATGATGATGGACGGTACCACGAGGCTGGCGACCGTTGCGTAGAACAGCGCCGTCGCGCCGCGGAATTTTCTGCGGAAGGCAAGGCCCGCCAGCAGCGAGACGACCACCGTGACGATCATCACCATGAGGCCGAGCGTGAAGGAGCGCTTGAACGACGCTCCGAAATCGCCGACCGCCTGCTTCTCGAACAGATTGGCGAACCAGTGCAGCGAAACGCCGTTCAGCGGGAAGGTCAGGCCGCCGTCCGGCCCCTGGAAGGAGAGGATCAGGATCGCCGAGAGCGGCCCGTAGAGGAAAAGCACGAAGACGATGAAGAATGCCGTCAGCGCGTAGAATTCGAGGCCGCGTCTATCACCGTTCATCTCAAAGCTCCTTGCGGATATCGACGACGCGCAGGATCGCGGCGACCATCAAGAGCACGACGACCAGCAGGACGACGGCGTTTGCGGCAGCGGCCGGATATTGCAGCAGCGACATCTGGTTCTTCATCATCAGCGCCACCGAGGCGCTCTGGCCGCCGGACATGACCTGAACGGTCGAGAAATCGGCCATGACGAGCGTCACCACGAAGATCGAGCCGATGGCGATGCCTGGCTTGGCCAGCGGAATGACGACGTTCCAGAGGACCTGCCAGCCGGAGGCGCCGGCATCGCGCGCCGCCTCGAACAGCGAGCGGTCGATGCGCATCAGCGTGTTGAAGATCGGGGTCACCATGAACAGCGTGTAGAGATGGACCATGGCAAGCACCACGGCGAAATCGGAATAGAGCAGCCACTCGATCGGCTGCGGCACGATGCCGGCGGAGACGAGCGCGGAATTGACGAGGCCGTTGCGGCCGAGCACCGGGATCCACGAGATCATTCGGATGATGTTGGAGGTCATGAACGGCACGGTGCAGACAAGGAAGAGGATCATCTGCGTCGAGGTCTTGCGGATGTGGAAGGCCAGGAAATAGGCGACCCAGAAGCCGATGAAGAGCGTCAGCGCCCAGACGATGACGGTGAATTTGAGGGTGTTGAGATAGGTCTTCCAGGTGACCCATGAGCCGAGCGTATCGGTGTAGTTCATGGTCAGGAAGGCCGGATAGAGCCCGGCGAAGTCGTAGTCCCAGAAGCTGACGACACCGATCATGGCGATCGGCAGGATGAAGAAGATGCCGAGGATGATGAAGAGTGGCACCGCCTGGAGATAGGAGATGGCGGCAAGCGGAAGACGGAAGCCGGCGCTGCGGACGCGGCCGATTTTCTCGTTTGTCTCTACAGAAGCGATCGTCGCCATCGGCCATTCCCTCGGGCTTCACGTTGGATGGAGAGGGCGAGGGATCCGAAGACCCCTCCCCGACCCTCCCCACATGGGGGAGGAGAAGTTCCGCTGCGACCTCGCCAAACTCCCTCCCCCTTGTGGGGAGGGTTGGGGAGGGGAAAGCCGCATGCACCTTAGGCAGCGATGAACTCGTTCCAGCGGCGGACCATGTAGCGGTCCTCGTCCATGACCGAGTTCCAGCAGGCGACGTGCCCCATGCGCTCCTCGAAGGAGCCGCCATCGCGCACCGCACCGGCCTTTTCCATGACCTTGCCATCCGGGCCCTTGATGTCGCCCTTTGCAGCCTTGCCCTCGATCCAGTAGCCCCATTCGTCTTCCGACATGAACTTCTTGGCGGTGTCCATGCAGGCGGAATAGTAGCCCTGGCGGTTGAGGTAGCCGCCGACCCAACCGGACGTGTACCAGTTGATGTATTCGTAGGCGGCGTCGAGTTCCTTGCCCTTCAGATGCGAGGCGAGGCCGAGACCGCCGCCCCACGAGCGGTAGCCTTCCTTGAGCGGCTGGAACTTGCAGGCGATGCCCTTCGAGCGGACGGCGGCGACGGCCGGCGACCACATGGACTGGATGACCACTTCGCCCGATGCCATCAGGTTGACGGACTCGTCGAAGCTCTTCCAGAAGGCGCGGAACTGGCCGTCGCCCTTGGTCTTGATCAGGAAATCGATCGTCTTGTCGATCTCTTCCTTGGTCATGTTGCCCTTATCGGCATATTTGATGTTGCCGGCGGCTTCCATGATCATCGCGGCATCCATGATGCCGATCGACGGAATGTTGAGGATCGAGGTCTTGCCCTTGAAAGCAGGATCGAGGATGTCGGCCCAGCTGGTGATGTCACGGCCGACGAGATCGGGGCGGATGCCGAGCGTGTCGGCATTGTAGATCGTCGGCATCATCGTGAAGAATTCGGTCTCGCTCTTGGCGAAGGTCTTCGCATCCTTGGCCTCGACATAGCCGACGGTGTGCGGCGCCGTGCCCTGTGCGATGACGCTGTCGGCCTTCAGCTTGCCGGTCTTGAAGAGCGGCACGACCTGGTCGTAATATTTCAGCTTCTTGGTTTCCATCGGCTGGATGACGCCGGTCGGATAGACCTTCTTCAGGATCCAGTATTCGATATCGGCGATGTCATAGCTGTCAGGCTGGGTGACGGCGCGCTGCGCCGCGGCGTCGGAATCGGTCGCCGTCATCTCCAGCGTGATGCCGAGATCGGCCTTGCACTTCTCGGCGATGTCGTTGAGGTTCGAAACGCCGGTACCGAACTGGCGTAGCGTGATGTTGGACTGCGCCCAGATCGTCGGGAAGCCGGTGATCAGGCCGGAGCCTGCGGCAGCACCGATCGCCGCAGCGCCGGTCTTCAGAAGCGAACGGCGGGAAATCCCGGTCTCCGTCTTGGTTGTCGTCTTTTCAGTCGTCATGTCAGTTCCCCTTTTTTTGATGGCAAGGTTCATGCACGGCCAAGGAGGACGGCGTCCTCGAGGGCCCAACTCAGAGACACCGCATCGCCGACCGATACGGGTTTGGCGAAATAATCGCCGTCGCTCGCGATGACCGTGAAGTCGTCACTGCCCGCACCGATGACGGTGAGTTTCACCGTCGCGCCGCGATATTCGATGTTGGAAACGACGCCGCCGAAGCCGAGCGTCTTGTCGCTGGCCGCCTCAAGACGGACGCGATCGGTACGGATGCCGATATCGACGGCTTCGCCCACAAGCCTGCCGTCGCCGCGCACCGAGAAGGTCTGTCCTTCCGGCGCCTCGAGCACCAGCATGTCGTCCTTGACGGAGGTCACGCGGCCCGAGAGAACATTGTGGTCGCCCATGAAGCGGGCGACGAAAGCCGTCGCCGGACGCTCGAAGACCTCGCGCGGAGACGCCGCCTGCTCGATCTTGCCGTCGTTCATGATGACGATCACATCGGCGAGCGCCATCGCCTCTTCCTGGCTGTGCGTCACATGCACGAAGGTGATGCCGAGCGTCTTCTGCAGCTTCTTGAGTTCAGCGCGCATGCGGATCTTCAGAAACGGGTCGAGCGCCGACAACGGCTCGTCGAGCAGCAGCGCTTCCGGATCGGTGATCAGCGCGCGGGCCAGCGCCACGCGCTGCTGCTGGCCACCGGAGAGCTGCGCCGGGCGGCGCGTCGCATAGGCCTCCATCTGCATCAGCTTCAGCATCTCGAGCGCCTTGGCCCGGCGCTCGTCCTTCTCGACGCCCTTCATCTTCAGGCTGAAGGCGACGTTGTCGATCAGGTCGAGATGCGGAAACAGTGCGTAGGACTGAAACATCATCGCCGTGCCGCGCTTGGCGGGCGGAAAATCGGTAACGACGGTATTGCCGAGGCGGACGTCTCCCGAAGAGATGCTCTCGTGACCGGCGATCATCCGCAATGTCGAGGTCTTGCCGCAGCCGGATGGGCCGAGGAAGCAGCAGTAGGATCCCGCCGGGATCTTGAGGCTGATGGCATGCACGGCGGTCGTGCTGCCATAGACCTTGGAAACGGATGCAATATCGATCTCTGCCGCTTTCGACATCATGTCTTCCCCTGTTCGAGTAAGACAATGCATCTGCCGTGCCAGTTTCTGCTGCACTGCGTCAAAGCCATGGGATTCAACGGAAAACAGGATTAGACTGGTTTAAGCGCAAATTAGAGGCAGCGAAAACTTTGCACAGTAAATAGGCTTTCGTCTGCAATTTACGCATTAGATCGTATACGATTTGAGCGCCATTTTGCGCGCAAAATTTGTTTAACTTCTGATGCAAAGCTGGCTATCATTGCGGCTGCAATCAGGTACCCGTTTCATGACTCCTTCAGCCAACGCGCTTTTGCAGGCAGACGATTCAGCCGACACCGGCACCCAGCAGATCCGCGATGCAATCCGCGACGCGATCGTCGAACGCCGGCTCGCGCCCGGAACGAAACTGTCGGAAGCCGATGTCGGCAATCTCTTCAATGTCAGCCGCACGCTGGCCCGTGCCGCGCTTCAGGCGCTCTCTTACGAGGGCCTTGTCAGCGTCGAGAAGAACCGCGGCGCCTTCGTTGCCTATCCCTCGCCAGATGAAGCGAAGCAGATCTTCGCGGCCCGCCGTCTCGTCGAACCGGGCATCCTGCGCGAGGCAGCCGCCCGCATCACGCCATCGCAGATCCAGCACCTCCGCCAGCTGCTGCAGGAAGAAGGACGCCTGATCAGCGAGCGCGGACAGACAGCGCGCCGGGCCGAAATCAAGGCTTCCGGCGACTTCCACCTGACGCTGGCATCGATATCGGGCAACGCCATCATGCAGCGCTTCATGGAAGAGCTGGTGGCCCGCTCATCCCTGGTCATCGCCCTCTACGGCCAGTCCGCCGTTTCCAGCTGCGGCCATTCCGAGCATGGCGACATCGTCACCGCCATCGAGGCCGGCGATCTCGACCGTGCCTGCCATCTGATGGTGCATCACATCTCCCATATCGAGGCCGACCTCGATCTTCGCGAGCGCAAGAGCTTCGGCCTGAAGGAAGCTTTTTCGATCTAGCCAAACGCCCTTCGGCGCCGTCGGTCGCTCTACCCGGCCGGGCGGATGCAGCACGCTCCCCGAGCAAATCCCTGCTTTTCTTCCGGAATTCCCGCTCTAGTTCCAAAAAGAGGAGCCGCTTGCGGCGGGGATGACGAGGAGCAACTGATGAGCGGAGCGCCGTTGAAAAGCTTGCCGGAGCAGCCGGAACTGAAACGGGTGATGGGACCGGGCCTGCTGCTGCTCTTCATCGTCGGCGATATTCTCGGCACCGGCATCTACGCGCTGACCGGCCAGGTCGCAGCCGAAGTCGGCGGGGTCGTCTGGCTGCCTTTCCTGATTGCTTTTGTGGTGGCGCTGCTGACGGCGCTCAGCTATCTCGAGCTGGTGACGAAATATCCGCGGGCGGCCGGCGCGGCGCTCTACACGCACAAGGCCTTCGGCGTCCACTTCCTGACATTCCTGATCGCCTTTGCCGTCATGTCCTCTGGCATCACCTCGGCATCGACAGCATCGCGCGCCTTTGCCGCCAATTTTTCCGAGGCCTTCGGCTTTGAATTCGGCGACTATGGCGTCACCTTTATTGCCGTCGCCTTCATCGCCCTAATCGCCGCCATCAACTTCCGCGGCGTCGGCGAAAGCGTGAAGCTCAACGTTGTCCTGACGATGGTCGAACTGACCGGCCTGCTGATCATTATCGGCATCGGATTCTGGGCGATTGCCGGTGGTGAGGGCGACGTATCACGCGCCTGGACCTTTCAGCCGAGCAGCGAGCACGGCGTGTTCTGGTCGGTCATCGCCGCCACGACGCTCGCCTTCTTCGCCATG
The DNA here is from genome assembly GCF_056399485.1 of Rhizobium sp. 01N424. NCBI lineage: Bacteria > Pseudomonadati > Pseudomonadota > Alphaproteobacteria > Hyphomicrobiales > Rhizobiaceae > Rhizobium > Rhizobium sp. 01N424. Next base: position 156,625 of record NZ_JBFTRK010000004.1, on the reverse strand, counting down.
GTCGGCTTCGAGGATTCCGTCAACATGGCCGAGGAATGCAAGGAGCCGAGCCGGATCTTCCCGAAGGTGCTGCTCGGCGGCCTGTTGATCACAGGCGTTATCTACGTGCTGGTTGCCATCTCGGCGATCACGCTGGTGCCTGCGGCCGAGCTCGGTGAAGGCGAGACGCCACTGCTGAAGGTGGTGCAGGCGGGCGCGCCGAACTTCCCGATCGGTATTTTCGGCATCATCACCATGTTCGCCGTCGCCAATTCGGCGCTGATCAACATGATGATGGCGAGCCGGCTGATCTACGGTATGAGCCGCGAAGAGGTCCTTCCGGCCGCTCTCGGCAAGGTTCATGCCGCGCGCCAGACGCCCTATATCGCCATTGGCTTTACGTCACTGCTGGCCGTCGGCCTGATCCTGTTTGCCGGCGGCGTGCCGGCGCTCGGCGGAACCACGGCTCTGCTGCTGCTCGGCGTCTTTGCCGTCGTCAATATCGCCGTGCTGGTGCTACGCCGCGACAAGGTCGATCACCCGCATTTCCGCACGCCGACCATCGTGCCGGTCCTCGGCGCGGCGACCTGCCTGTTCCTCGTCGGCCCCTGGACCGGCCGTGATCCGGTCCAGTACGTGATCGCCGCCTGCCTGATCGGCATCGGTGTGGTCCTCTGGTTCGCGACGATCGGCTTCATGCGAAGCGCGAACCAGAATGCCTAATGCGACGACTGTTGCTTGGCGCGGGCGACGATCTGCGTCGGATTGACGAACTGCAGGGCGATGATGAGCCAGAAGAGCGTCGTGATCATGTAGATCACCGCCATCGCATCGATCGACTGCGCGGCACGAACGCCGGAGGCAAACACTGCGTAATAGAGCGAGACGACCAGCGTCTGCGTCGTCGGCCCCGAGATCAGGAAGGTCAGCTCGAACATCGCGATGGTGCGAACCAGAACCAGAAGCAGCGCCGCCAGCATGCCGGGCAGAAGCAGCGGCAGCAGGATGCGGATGAAGAGGCTCGTGGTCCCCGCCCCGAACACCCGGGCCGCTGCTTCGATGCGCGGATCGATCTGTTCGATGAACGGGATCATCACCAGCACGACGAAGGGGAAAGACGGCACGAGGTTGATCAGCACGACGCCCCAGAACGTACCGCCGAGGCCGAGCTGATAGAGCACGGTCGCAAGCGGAATGCCGTAGGTCAAAGGCGGGATCAGCAGCGGCAGCAGGAAGAGCAGAACGATCAGCTTCTTGCCGGGGAAGTCGCGACGGGCCAGCGCATAGGCCGTCAGCACCCCGAGAATGCCCGAGATCACCGTGACCGTGAAGACGATCTGGAAGGTGACTAGCACGACGCTCGACAGCTGGAATTCCTTCCAGGCGCTGAAATACCAGCGCGTCGTCCAGCCGGCCGGCAGCCAGGTGCCGAGCCAGCGCGTCGAGAAGGAATTGATGATGACGACGGCGATGACGGCCAAGAGGTTGAGGATGAAAAGTCCTGCAACGGCCCAGACGGCGAAGCGCCAGATTTTCGATGTGAGGCCCTGGTCACGGATCATGGCTCAGCCTTTCGTGCCGCCGGCAGGGCCGCGATAGAAGAACGAGCGGCAGGCGAGAACCGCCACTACGACGACAAGCTCGACAGCCCCCATGATGAGCGCGATCGCCGAGCCCAGTGAATGGTCATATTGCTCGAAGGCCGCCTGATAGGCCGCGATCGAGATGACGCGCGTCGGACCGGCCGGCGCACCGAGCAGAACCGCCGAGGGAAAGACTGCAAAGGCCTGCACGAAAGCAAGGCAAAAGGTGACGGCGAGACCCGGCACCAGAAGCGGCAGGAAGACCCGGAAGAAGCGCTTGCGCGGACCGGCACCCAGCGTCGCCGCCGCCTGCTCGATCGCGGGGTCGATGCCGGTGATGTAGGACAGCGTCAGCAGGAAGGCGAAGGGAAAGCCGGTGATCAGCAGCGAGGCAAAGACGCCCCAATAATTGTTGGTCAGCTTCACCGGCGCATCGAGAATGCCGATCAGCAGCAGCGTCTGATTGAACCAGCCGCGCGGGCCGAGGAACGTCAGCAGGCCATCGGCGACAAAGACGGTACCGAGCGTGATCGGCAGCACCAGGATCGTCGTCAGCAGGCGCTGGCGGCGCATCAGGCGGACGCGAAACGCGATCGGCACAGCGAGCGCCAGATTGAGGATGGTGACAGGCAGCGCCAGCCACATCGTCGCGCCGATGGTGTTGTACTGGAAGGGATCGCTGAAGAACTTGGCGTAATTCGCATACCACGCGCCGCCATCCTTCGGCGTCACCGAATCCACCACGCCATAGAAGAAGGGATAGACGAACAACGCGAGCATGAAGATCAGGCCCGGCAGCACCAGCATCGTCGTGCCGTCGAGCCCGCGGACCGCAAGCCGGGTGCGAAGCGATGGCCCGCTCATGCAGCCGTTTCCTTGAAGAGCAGCGCCCGCCCTGCAGCCGGCTGCAGGAAGGTCGCAGCGCCGCGCGGCAGCACGTCGTCTGAGCGGAAATAGAGATCGGAGCCGTCGGCGGATTTAGCCAGGCCGAAGAAGGCGCGGCCGCGATATTCCATGCTGCTGACGGTAGCGGGAATCCCATCGCCGGCGACCGCGACCAGATCTTCGGGGCGCACGGAGAGAACCGCAGCATCGCCCACCTGAAGCGGTACGCGCATCGTGCCGGTCAGCCGCGCCGGGCCAACCTCGATCTGCGCTTCGTCACCCGACACCGAGGTAACGCGGCCGCGGATACGGGTGCGGAAGCCCATGAAATCGGCGACGTTCAGATTGACCGGGCGCTGGTAGAGATCCTGCGGCGTGCCGATCTGCTCGATATGGCCCTGGCTCATGACGACGATGCGGTCTGCCAGAGACAGCGCCTCATCCTGGTCGTGCGTCACGTAGATTGTCGTCGAGCCGATCTGGTCGTGAATGCCGCGGATTTCGGCGCGCATTTCAAGACGGAGCTTGGCATCGAGATTGGAAAGGGGTTCGTCCATCAGGACGATCGGCGGACGGATGACGACGGCACGCGCAATCGCAACACGCTGCTGCTGGCCGCCGGAGAGCTGGCCGGGCAGCTTGTCTGCCTGGCTTTCGAGCCGGACGAGCGCCAGCGCATCGTTGATCCGCTTGTCCGCTTCCGGCCCCTTGATGCCCTGCATCGCCAGACCGAAGCCGACATTCTTGCGCACGCTCATATGCGGGAAGAGCGCGTAGCTCTGGAACACCATGCCGAAGCCGCGCTTTTCGGGCTCCAGCTGGTCGATGCGGCTGCCGCCGAGACGGATCTCCCCGCCCGAGAGTGCCAGCAGCCCGGCGATACAGTTGAGCGCCGTCGACTTGCCGCAGCCCGATGGGCCGAGCAAAGCGATGAACTCGCCGGGTTCGATCGCAAGATCGATACCGTCGAGCGCGTTATAGGCGCCGAACGAGCGGCGAAGGCCGTCCAGTTCGAGACGGGCCTTGTTGCGCGACGACGGCGCTGCGTTCTGGGCGGGCGCGTTCAATCGAAACTCCATACATATCGAGGCAATGAGGGCGCCGGCCCTGTGACCGGCGCCATGGATTGCGATCAGCCCTTCTTGGCGCCGATCTTTTCGTCCCAGATGCGGAAGGCTTCGACGAGCTGCTTGGGCTCCAGCGGCACTTCCAGCGGGTTGCTGGCGATCCAGTCGGCATATTCAGGACGGCCGAATTCCTTGATCACGTCCTGGCTTTCCTGCGGCGCCATGTCGATGGTGACATCCTTGACGGCCGGACCCGGATAGAAATAGCCGGCGTCATAGGCGATCGCCTGCTGCTTCGGCTGCAGGATGTAGTTCAGCACATCCATCAGCACCGCGATCTTCTCGTCCGATACGCCCTTCGGGATGACCGCATAATGCGCGTCTGTGACCCAATGGAAGCCGTCGAGCTTCTGCACCTTGGCCTCGGCCGGAACGATGCCAAGCGCGCGCGGGTTGATGTCCCAGCCCGTCGTCGTGGCCACGATGTCACGTGTGCCTTCGCCGAGTTCCTTGAAGACCACGGCGGTACCGGTCGGGTAATATTCGATATTCTCGCCGAGAGCGGCCAGATATTCCCAGGTCTTCGTCCAGCCCTTGGCCGGATCGCGCGGATCGCTGTCGCCGAGAAGGTACGGAAGACCCATCAGCAGCGTGCGGCCGGGGCCGGAATTGGCGGGGCGGGCGTAGAGGAACTTGTTCTTGTTCTGCTTCGTCCAGTCGAGCAGCTCCTGCGCCGTCTTCGGCGGCGTCGCTACCTTGTCCGGCATGTATTCGATCAGCGGACCGGACGGGTAGTAGGTGATGACGACACCCTGATCCTTGGCAAGGCCCTGCATCTTGAAGGCCTGCGGCTGCAGGATGCCTTCAAGATTGGGAAGCTCGGATTTATGCGCGCCGAGATCGATCCAGAGACCCTGGTCGACACCAGCCGAAAGCGCGTCGGTGCCGGTCAGCACAAGATCGATATCGACCTTGCCTGCCGCCTGCTGCGCCTTGATCTTGCCGGGCAGTTCCGGGGCCGGCGCCTTGGTGAAGGCGAAGCTCGACACCCAGTCGGCCTTTTCGGCGGCATAGGCTTCGAACATGCCCTGCGTCAGCGCAAGATTGCCGGCAACGTCGGCGATGGTGATCGTCACCGGGCTCGCCGGCTTCTTCGCCTGGGCAAACAGATGGCTGGGCAGCATGCCGGCAACGGCAACGCCCGCGGCAGTGCTCACGAATGTTCTGCGCGTAATGTTCATGGGTCTCTCCTCCTCTTGTGCGGCGTCTGCGGACGAGCCCAGACAGCCTGCTCTCCCGTGATCTGCCAGGCGAGATCAAAGCGCCGGCCAACCGCCGAAAAGCGGTTGAAAGCCTTGCAAAGCGACCGCTCCTCATCGGCAAGCCTTGGCAATGGATGAGGATTGATATACTAGTATGCACAACAGAGTCAACGTGCAGGAAATAGCATGCGGCAGGCATCCGGCTCCGAAGCGATCGACTTTCCGCCCACGGTGGAAAGACCGGCGAAGCTGCGCCGTGTGACGACGGCCGATGCCATTTTCAACCAGCTCTACGCCGACATTGTCTCGCTGCGCATGCCGCCCGGCATGGCCCTCCAGGAAAAGAAGATCGCCGAAGAATTCGGTGTCAGCCGTACCCCGGTGCGCGAGGCACTGCTGCGGCTTGCCGAAGGCGGGCTCGTCGATATCTACCCGCAGTCGGGCACCGTCGTTTCCCGGGTTCCCGTTTCGGCCATTCCCGAAGCCGTTGTCGTGCGCAAGGCGCTGGAAACGACGACCATCGAAGCCGCGACGCGCAACGCAACACCCGCCGATATCGAGCGGCTCGATATGATCATCAGCAGGCAGAAATCGTTGGCTTCGCTGGGCGACACATCGGGTTTTCACGAGGAAGACGAAGCCTTCCACGAAGCGATCACCCGGATTGCCGGCTATCCCGGCATCTGGGCGATCCTGAAAACCGTGAAAGTGCAGATCGACCGCGCCCGCCGCCTGACGCTGCCGGCGCTGGGGCGCATGGACAATGTGGTGCGCGAGCATATCGTCATTCGCGATGCGATCGCCAGTCATGACGTCGATGCTGCCTGCGAGGCGATCCTGCATCACCTCAGCGCCGTCATCCCGGATGTGGCGGAGCTGCGCACCCGCTATCCCGATTATTTCTGCTAGAAGCCAAAAATATAGAAACGACTGACGAGGAGGAACCCGATGCGGCAAGGATGGAGATGGTTTGGGCCCGAGGCCCCGGTGACACTGGACGAGGTGCGCCAGACCGGCGCCACCAACATTGTCTCTTCGCTGCACCAAGTCCCAATCGGCCGCGCCTGGACGGAAAAGGAAGTCTCCGAGCGCAAGTCGATGATCGAGACGACACCCGCCGGGCGTTCGCCGCTCGTCTGGTCCGTCGTCGAAAGCATCCCGATCCCCGATGCCGTCAAGCGCAAGGGCGGCAAGGCGAAGGCCGAGATAGAGGCCTGGATCGCCAGTCTCGAAGCGGTCGCAGCCAACGATATCCCGATCGTCTGCTACAATTTCATGCCCGTCGTCGACTGGACCCGTACCGAACTCGACTACGTCACGCCGACAGGCGCCACCGCCATGCGCTTCGACCACGAGCGCTTTGCGGCCTTCGATCTCTTCGTCCTGCAGCGCCAGAGCGCCGGAAACGATTACTCGGCTGAAGACCAGCAGCGGGCACGCGAGGTCTATGACGAGATGAGCGAGGAAGAGATCTCCGAGATCACCCGCATCATCACCTCTGCCCTGCCGGGCTCCACCACCGAGCCGCTGACCATTCCCGGCTTCCGCGACAAGCTCTCAAGCTATGCCGGCATCGATGCCGCGAAGCTTCGCCAGCATCTGATCGAATTCCTGCAGGCCGTGACGCCGGCTGCCGAAGCCCGTGGCGTCAAGCTGACGCTGCATCCGGACGATCCGCCGCGCTCGCTGTTCGGCCTGCCGCGTATCGCCTCGAATGCCGAGGATTATGCGGCGCTCTTCGATGCCGTTCCCTCGCCTGCCAACGGCATGTGCTATTGCACCGGCAGCCTTGGCGTCCGCGCCGAGAACGATATGCCCGCGATCGCAAGGCGTTTCGCCTCGCGCATCTATTTCGCCCACCTGCGCGCCACCAAGCGCGAAGGAGACGGCCGCACCTTCCACGAAAGCGCCCATCTGGAGGGCGATGTCGACATGGTCGCAGTGCTGAAGGAACTCGTTGCCGAAGACAGCAAGCGCGGCGCCAAGGACGAGATCGTCTTCCGCTCCGACCATGGCCACCGCATGCTCGACGACCTCAACAAGACCGTCACGCCCGGCTATCCGGCGATCGGCCGCATGCGCGGCCTGGCAGAGCTGCGCGGGATCCTCTACGCGCTGGGGTCTATCCCGTCGTAGGACTTGCGAGGGCCGCATCTTGCGATCTTTCCCTCTCCAATACCCTCATCTCTTTGCCTCGGGGCTGCGCCCACGGGATGTCACAGAGATGGGGGTGGATTGAGCTACCCTTCCGGCAGCCAGGAACGATAAAGCGGATGCTCCGCCGTGATCGGCAGCGGGGTCGGCTTGCCGGTTCGTTGCGAGTGATAGGCTGCTGTCACCAGTTCCAGAGAATTGCGCGCGTCCTGCAGCGTCACCGGCGGCTCGGTGCCATCAGTGATTGCCTGATGGAACAGCTCGAACTGGCGGGTATAGCCGTCTTCCTTGACCTCGTAACCTGCAAGGGCGTCATCGACACGCTTCTGATGTTCCTCGGTCCCGGCGATGAAAGTCCAGGGATCGCGGCCCATCGTATAGGGCTCCAGAATGCTTTCGGCGACCAGATCGTGGAAGCAGAAGCGCAGCCGCGAGATTTCCTTGCGCGACCCCAGCGTCATCGACAGCGCCGCCAGCGAGCCGTTCTGCATCTTCACCGAGATCGCCGACGTGTCCTCGACCTCGATCGGATTGACCAGCGTCGCCCCATAGGAAAACACCTCGGCACCGGCGCCGTGCACATAGTTCAGCATATCATGCGCGTGGATGGCGTGGCCGAGCAGCCCGCCGCCGAGCTCGCTTTTCCATTTGCCGCGCCATGGCACGGCATAATAATCCGGCCCGCGCCACCAATGCGTTTCGATCGTCGTCAGGAACGGGCGTCCGGTAAGGCCGAGTTCGATCAACCGCTTCAGCTTCTGCAGGCCGGAACCGTACCGATACTGGAAGATCGGCATCAGCATCTTGCTGCCGGCGCGCGCGACGATCCCGGCCATCTCGTCGACCTCGGCAATCGAGCCGAACAGCGGCTTCTCGCAGATCACATGCTTGCCTGATTCGATCGCCTTCTTGCAAAGCGCAAAATGCGTATCCGGCGGCGTGCAGATGTTGATGACGTCGAGATCATCGCGGGCAAAAAGCGTATCGGCATCCTGCGTATATTCGCCGATGCGGTGGCTCGCACAGAGCTCCCGTCCGCGCTCCTCGTCCAGCGAGCAGAGGACAGGCACTTCGAACAAATCCTTGTTCCAGTCGAAGCCCGCAAGATGCCGGGCGGCAATACCGGCTCCGATGACGCCGACGCGCAATTTCTGTGTCATGGCAGGCTCTCCTATCGTCCGCCGAGCCTGACGGCATTAGTCTGCGCTTCCAGCGAAAGCCGGCAGACTTCATAGACATGCGTCTGCAGCATCGCGGTCTCGCTGCGATCGCGCACATCGGCGGTGAAGGCGTCGAAATAGTCGAGCTTCTCGTCGCTGCAGTCGATGTGGATGTTTTCCTTGCCGTTGACGAGGAAGAGATGGTCCTTTCCGGGGCGCCCGGAAATATCGATGTATTTGCGCAGCTCGATATAGCCTTCGGTGCCGAGGATGGTCAGACGGCCATCGCCCCAGGTGCCGAGCCCTTCGGGTGTGAACCAATCGACGCGGACATACCCTGACGCCCGGTCGGAGCGCAGCAGCACTTCGCCGAAATCCTCGAATTTCGGCTTATCGGGCATGCCGAAATTACCGATCGAGCTGGCGACGACCTCGCCCGTGGTCGAGCCTGTGTAAAACAGGAACTGGTCGACCTGATGCGAGGCGATATCGACGATGATGCCGCCAAAGGCTTCGGGATCAAAGAACCAGTCCGGCCGTGTCGGCAGCTGCAGCTTGTGCGGTCCCATGCCGATCGTCTGAATGACCTTGCCGATCCGGCCTTCCTTGACCAGCTTTCCCGCCTTGACGGCGGAGCGAACGCAATGGCGCTCGGAAAAGCAGATCGAGAAGATGCGGCCGGTCTCGGCAACCGTCTTCTTCACCTCTTCAAGCTGCGCGAAGGTGGTGACCCCCGGCTTGTCGGTCATCACGTCCTTCCCCGCCTTCATGGCGCGGATGGCAAGGCCTGCACGGTCACGCGGGATGGCGGCGATGCAGATGACATCGATCGACGGATCGGCAAACAGCTGTTCGCGATCGATCTGCGGGGTATCCGGGTAGGTTTTTTCGAAGTTTTCGCGCAGCGCCGGAACCGAGGTTTTCGGGCAGTAGCCAACGAATTCTCCGCCGGCCGCAAGCAATCCTTTGACGTGATCGAACGTGTGCCCATGATCGATCCCGATGACCGCAAATCTCAACATCTCGAAATAATCCTCCTGCTTGCACGGCGCGCCGCGACCCGCCCGCTCCTCTTGTAACCATTCAGATACTTGCGCCAATTCTGTGTCAAGCAATGTTTAGCCGCATAATGCGACAAATTCTCCGGCGCAATTGCAGTGCCCAAAAAGCCGCAGGGACGGCAGTCGGCGGCCAGGAACTGAAAGCCCGGTTGATGCGTTCTGGCGCTATTCCTCCATCAACGACCGAGATCCGCCGTGGACCAGAAACAGCGCACCGCACCGCAACTGGACGAAGATCAACGCGAGGAACCGAAGGACAGCGCAGACGCTGAGCCCACCGGCAAAGAGGAAAAGAAGCCTTCGATTGTCCGGCGCCATCCGCTGGCGGCACTCCTCATCGTTGTCGCGATCGCGGCCGTCGCGGTTATCGGCTACTTCGTCTGGCTGGTCTATTTCCATCCCTATGAGAGCACCGATGACGCCTTCATCGATGCGCGCAGTTTCTCGGTCGCAGCCAAGATTTCCGGCTATGTTGCCGATGTTCCCGTCTCCGACAACCAGCATGTCGATGCCGGCGCCGTCATCGTCAAGATCGATCCACGCGACTACCAGATTGCCCTCGATCAATCGAACGGCCAGATCGGCGTCGCGAAAGCGGCAATATCGAGTGCCGAAGCGCAGATCGCCGCCGCCGGTGCGGCGATCGACGAAGCGAAGGCGCAGCAGACCTCGGCCGCCGCAGCCCTCCAATATGCCAATGATGAAAACAGCCGGCAGCAGCAATTGGTCAAGAGCGGCGCCGGTTCCGAACAGTCCGCCCAGCAGGCCGCATCGACGTTACGGCAGAACCAGGCGAATTTCGTCCAGTCGCAGGCAAGCGTCACCTCCGCGGTGAAGAACCAGGCCGCCGCCGAAGCGCAGAAGGCGAGCGCGATCGCCACCCTTCACCAAGCTGAGGCGGAGGTGGAAGCGGCGCAGCAGAACCTCGACTACACGACCATCACTGCGGCTCAGCCGGGCCGGGTCGTCAAGCTCAGCGGCTCGAAGGGCCAGTATGTGCAGGCGGGTCAGGCAATAGCCATGTTCGTTCCCGACGAGATCTGGATCACCGCCAATTTCAAGGAAACGCAGCTCACCGACATGCGTCCCGGCCAGCCCGTCGATGTGACGATCGACGCCTATCCGGATCATCTGCTGAGGGGCAAGGTGGATTCCGTGCAGCCCGGCTCAGGCACCGCCTTCTCGCTGCTGCCGGCTGAAAATGCCACCGGCAACTATGTAAAGGTCACCCAGCGTGTGCCGGTGAAGATCGTCGCCGACGACTGGCCGAAGGATATCGCCATCGGCCCCGGCATGTCGGTCGTGCCGACGGTGACGGTCCGGCCGAGGCATTGAGATGAGCAGCGCCGCAACGACGGCCGGAAGCGCGCCCACAGCCGGGTCCGGGGCATCGAACCCATGGCTGATCGCGATGGTCGTATCGCTCGCGACCTTCATGGAAGTGCTTGACACGACGATCGCCAACGTGGCGCTGCGCTACATCTCCGGCGGCCTCGCGGTCAGCGCGGATGAAGCGTCCTGGGTGGTCACCACCTATCTGGTTTCCAATGCCATCATTCTGGTCGCCTCCAGCTTCATCGCCAAGCGCTATGGCCGCAGGCGCTTCTATCTGCTCTGCCTTGCCACCTTCACCGTCGCCTCGATCTGCTGCGGCCTTGCTTGGAATCTCGAGTCGCTGCTGGTTTTCCGGATGATCCAGGGCTTTGCCGGTGGTGGCATGGTGCCGATATCGCAGTCGATCCTCGCCGACTCCTTCCCGCCCTCCAAGCGCGGCCAAGCCTTCGCGATGTTCGGCGTCGCCGTCGTCGTCGCCCCGGTGATCGGCCCGACGCTCGGCGGCTATCTCTCCGACAATTTCTCCTGGCACTGGTGCTTCCTGATCAACGGACCGGTCGGCGTCTTCGCCTTCATCCTCGTGTACATGCTGGTGCAGGAGCCGGAATCGCTTCGCAGGGAGCGCGCGGAGATGCGCAGCAAAGGCACGCGTTTTGACATTACCGGCTTCCTACTGGTCGCAACATTCCTCGGCGCGCTGGAACTGGCGCTCGACCGCGGGCAGACGGAGGATTGGTTCGGCTCGAACTTCATCATCGCCACGGCCGCAGTCTGCCTGCTGGCCCTTGCCTTTGCCATCCCGTGGCTGATGACCCATCGAAATCCTGTGATCGATGTCCGGCTGCTTGCCAGCCGCCAGTTCGGCGCCTGCGTCATCGTCATGCTGGCAACCGGCGCGATCCTGATTGCCACGACGCAATTCGTGCCGCAGGTGCTGCAGACCAATTTCGGTTACACCGCGACCTGGGCCGGCTTTGCCCTGTCGCCCGGCGGCCTTGTGACGATGATGATGATGTTTGCCGCCGGACGCCTGACATCGATGGTCCAGCCGAAATATCTGATCGCCATCGGCATGGCGATCATCGCGCTGGCGATGTGGGACATGACGCGGCTGAATGCCGATCTGAACTTCGGCTTCTTCGTATGGTCGCGGCTTTATCTCGGCCTCGGCCTGCCGCTGATCTTCATTCCGATCACCGCCGCATCCTATGACGGTCTGCGGCCCGATCAGACTGACCAGGCCTCCGCGCTGATCAACGCGGCGCGCAATACCGGCGGCTCGATCGGCGTCTCGATCGCCTCCAATGTGCTGGCCCACCGCGAGCAATGGCACCAGAGCCGGCTGGTCGAGCATGTCATTCCGTCGGAACCCGGCTATACGAACGCGTTCAATCAAGCGACGCAATTCTTCGCCGGTCGCGGCTCAAGCCTGCTCGATGCGCAGTCGCAGGCGATGGGCTGGATCGGCAATCAAGTGCAGACCCAAGCGAGCTATCTTGCCTATATCGACGTCTTCCACGTCCTGATGGTGATCTCAGCGCTGATGGTGCCGCTAGCGCTGATCCTTCGGCGCATCGATCTCAAGCAAGATGCGGCACCTGGAGGGCACTGAGAGCTAGTGGCCATCCGGCGGCACGGCTTCGGCAGGCACGGTGCCCTTGATATTCTTGCGGTGGAAGATGAACAGCCCGGCGAAGACGATGATGGCGGCGCCGACAATAATCTGCGTATCCGGCACATCGTTGAAAAAGACGTAGCCGAGCACGATCGCCCAGAGTAGCAGCGTGTATTGCAGCGGCGCCAGCAGCGAGGCGGGCGCCAGCTTCAACGCGCGGGTGATCAGCAGATGCGCGCAGGTGGCGACAACGCCGAGAAGCAGCATGCCGCCGAGATCGATAAGCGTCACGTTTCGCCAGTCGCCGGTTAGCACGACCAGCACGATGCCGGTTGCAAGGGCGGCGATCGTCTGCCACGTCACCAGGGTCGTATCGCTGGTGGAGCGCAGATAGCGGTTCATAACAAGGGTCAGCGCGAAGGCGAAGCTGCCGACGAGGCCGAAGATTGATGGCAGTGAGAGCATCGCCGTCGATGGCCGTAGCGCGATTACGACACCAACGAAACCGATGAAAACGGCAAGCCAGCGCCGCCAGCCGATCTTCTCGCCGAGGAAGAAATGCGAAAGTGCGGCAACATAGATCGGCCCGGCCATATAGAAGGTCATGACGTCGGCCAGCGGCAGATAGGCAACGGCCGCATAGAACAGCCCGACGTCAAATGTGGCCATGCAGACGCGCATCAGCTGCAGGCGTTTCTGCTCCACATTGAAAAGCGCCCGCGGACCCTGGCGGACGATCATCGGGCCGAGCACGAAGAAAGCGCCGAGCGAGCGGATGACCAAGACCTGCCCGACGGCAAAGCTCGCCACCAGCCATTTGCCCATCGCGTCATTGAGCGCGAAAAGCAGATCGCCGATCAGCATGAAGACGATGCCGGTCATGACGATATTGCCGGCGGCCGCCGTGGCTGAATTCGGTTTCATTATCGGGTATTTCCTCGCGCCTGCGGCATGATCGATGCCGCAGGCGGCTTCGGCCTTAACGGCCGCGATGTCAAGCGTTCGGTGGCGCTAATTTATGCAGGCGAGCGCAGACAGGACTAATGAATGATGCGAACCGGCACATCCTGCGCGGGTGATAGCGCAGCGCCATCCCTGGAGGCGCCATGCAGATCCGCGGCAGCGGCCGCCAGACCAAGGAGTGCTGCGCGCAGCTGGGCGTTTGTGCTCTTGCCGGCACCAAGATCGACCACAGCATCCCACAACTCATCCGCGATCACGCGGAGATTGTCTTTGTCATCATCAAGCAATTCGCAGATGGTCTCAACCCGGGAGACGGTATCCTTCACCAGATCTCTCTTTCCCACATCTGAAAGATCCGTCACTTTATTAGCAACCGAGACGAGCTTTATGACAAGTCCAGGAATTGTTTCTTCGCGATACATCGATTGTCCCATCCGCCGATCAGAATAGAATTGATTATTCATAACGATTCTGCCGCCCCCAATTGGGTGAGATGGCGAAAAAGTCCAGCTTTAATTGACTGCGTTCTGGAAAACGGCCTGATGCCGGGCTATGCCCTTGCTGACAGTCAAGCGAATGCGTTTCCTGGAGGCTCCATGACATCCGATCCGTCCCTCGCCGCCCTTGCCGAAGAGGCAAAGGGCTGGCGCCGTACCATTCATCAGCATCCGGAACTGCTTTTCGATCTGCCCGTGACATCAGCGCTCGTCATCGGCAAGCTGACATCCTTCGGCTGCGACGAGGTGGTCAGCGGCCTGGCGAAATCCGGCGTTGTCGCGGTCATCAACGGCAAGCTCGGCGCCGGCAAGACGATTGCGTTGCGCTGCGACATGGATGCGCTGCCGATGTCGGAACAGACCAACCTGCCGCATGCCTCCAAGGTCGAGAACATGATGCATGCCTGCGGCCACGACGGCCACACCGCCATGCTGCTCGCCACTGCCAAACATCTCGCCGCCAACCGCAACTTCGCCGGCAAGGCCGTGCTCATCTTCCAGCCGGCAGAAGAGGGCGGCGGCGGCGGCCGGGTAATGATCGAGGAAGGCGTGCTCGAACGCTTCGGCATCGAGGAAGTCTATGGCATGCATAACGAGCCCGGCCTTGCTATCGGCTCCTTTGCCATCCGCAGCGGCCCGATCATGGCAGGCGGCGACCGTTTCATCATCACCATCAACGGCAAAGGTGGCCACGCAGCCTCGCCACATCTCAGCCACGACCCGGTCATCGTCATGGCGCATATGATCACCGCGCTGCAGTCGATCACGTCGCGCTTCATCGATCCCTTCGATCCGGTGGTTCTTTCGATCACCTATGTCAACGGCGGCAATGACCGGGCGCTCAACGTCATCCCGGCGGCCGTCCAGATCGGCGGCACCATCCGCACGATGCAGCCGGAGACGCGCAAGGCCGTCGAAGCGCGCTTCCGCGAGGTGGTGACGATGACCGCCAAGGTGTTTTCCGCCGAGGCCCAGATCGACTGGCGCCCCGGCTACCCGGTCACCGTCAACGATGTGGCAAAGACCAGGGTCGCGGTCGCCGCAGCCGAACGCGTGGCCGGCAAGGGGCGCGTGAACGACGACTACCCGCAGACCATGGGCTCGGAAGATTTCTCCTACATGCTGGAGAAGCGCCCCGGCGCCTTCATCTGGCTCGGCAACGGCGATAGTGCGGACCTGCACAACCCCGCCTATGATTTCAACGACGAGGCGATCATCCACGGGGTCAACTATTGGCTGGCGCTGGTCGATCAGCAACTCGGGGCCAAGGGCTGAGGAGCCGCATTGATGACTGACACTTCGATTTTCACGGCCGGCGAACTGCAGGCACGCGTCGTCGCCATTTTCAGGAAGGCCGGCATGAACGGCGTCCAGGCCGAGGCGGTCACCCGCGTCATCACCGCCGGCGAACGTGATGCCTGCAAGTCGCACGGAATCTACCGTATCGAGGGCGTGCTGCGCACCATCAAGGCCGGCAAGGTGACACCCGATGCCGTGCCTGAGGTACTCGCCCAGCGTGATGGCTCGGCAATCGTCAAGGTGGACGCCAAGGGCGGCTTTGCCAATCCGGCCTTCGAGCTTGGTCTGCCGCTGCTGGCAGAACGTGCCCGCGCCTCCGGCCTCGCGGCGCTCGTTATCAACGACTGCACGCATTTCTCGGCTCTCTGGCCGGAGGTCGAGGCTGTCGCAGCCGAAGGCCTCGCAGCAATCGTCATGTGCCCAAGCTACGCAACGGTGGCGCCGGCTGGCGGCAACAAGCCGCTGCTCGGCACCAATCCGCTCGCCTTCGGCTGGCCGCGCCCGGACAAGACGCCCTACGTCTATGATTTCGCCACCTCGGTCGCCGCCCGTGGCGAGATCGAGCTTCACCGCCGCGCCGGCAAGAAACTGCCGGAGGGATGGGCGATCGACGCCGATGGCGAACCGACGATCGAGCCTGAAGCCGCACTCGCCGGCGCCATGCTGCCCTTCGGCGGCCATAAGGGTTCGGCGATCAGCACAATGGTCGAACTGCTGGCCGGTATCATGATCGGCGACCTCACCAGCCCCGAAGTGCTCGACTATCTTGGCACCACGACCCTGGCGCCGCGCCACGGCGAACTGGTGCTTGCCTTCTCGCCACAGGCCTTTGCATCAGGTCGCGCCGGAGACCCGTTCGCCCGCGCCGAAGTTCTCTTCGAGGCCATCGCTGGCCAGGGCGCTCGCCTTCCCTCGCAACGCCGCTATACGGCGCGGGTTAAGTCGCTTGCTGAGGGGATTGTGTTGACGAAGGCGGAGATAGAGCAGCTCGACCGGCAGCTTGCGCTTGGGTTGGATTCGGTTGGTTAAGTAGGCGACGCCTGCACTTCAGCGCCAACGCCGACTTGGCATATTGAAGCGGGCAGCGCTCCGCAAACTCCCCTCATCCCTGTGCTTGTCACAGGGATCCAGCCCGCCCAAGCCCTTGGGCCGAAAAGACTCTTCCCACCGCGCAGACGCGCGGTGACTGGATTCCTGTGACGAGCAGAGGAATGAGGGAGACGTAAAGACAACCGCTCAAAACAAAAGCGGCCGGAGTTGCCTCCAGCCGCCTCAAAACTCAGACCTAGAAAAGTCTCAAGCCTTATACTTTGCAACCGCGCCCGGAAGCTTGCTCCACTCGCCGTACCAGCTGTTGAACAGCTTGAACTGGCTCTCGACATAGCCGCGCTGGCTGTCGTTGAGGGTGTCGCTCTCGTTGAAATGCAGCGTGTATTCCTCGTCGCCCTTCAGCACCATCATGTGCTTGAAGAACAAGACGAGATCCGGACCTTCATCGAAGGAGGAGAGGACGGCGAGAGCCTGCTCCAGCTCCAGAGCCCGCTGACGCGCATCGACGTCGCCCTTCGCCGCGGCCTGCGACAGGTTGCAGAGCGTGATGACTTCCTTTGGCAGGACGTTGCCGATGCCGGTGATGGCGCCGGTGGCGCCGCAATTGACGAAGCCGTGGAAGACGGCAGTGTCGACACCGATCATCAGCGAAACGCCGTCGTCACGGCTGGTGATGTTCTCGGCCGCGTAGCGCATGTCTGCCGGGCCGCCGAATTCCTTGAAGCCGACGAGGTTGGAATGTTCGGCGCGCAGCGCGAAGAACAGGTCGGCGCGGGTGGCGAAGCCATAATAGGGGCTGTTGTAGATGACAGCCGGAAGATCCGGGGCTGCCGACAGGATCGCCTTGAAGTGCGCCTTCTGGGCGGCGATGACCGAGCCGCGCGAGAGCACGCGCGGGATGACCATCAGGCCGTGGGCGCCGACCTTCTGGGCGTGCGCCGCATGGGCAACGGCCGAGGCGGTGTTCACCGCACCCGTGCCGACGATGACGGGAATGCCGGCCTTGACCAAGCGCTCGACGCCTTCCATGCGCTGCGCGTCGCTGAGCAGCGGCCAGTCACCCATAGAGCCGCAATAGACGACGGCCGACATGCCGTCGGCGATCAGCTGCTTGCCCTTGCGCACCAGCGCGTCGAAGTCCGGGGTCCGGTCCTTCTTGCAGGGGGTCATGAGCGCCGGGATGACGCCGGAAAAGATCTTGGCCTTCATGTCAAACTCCTTCAGCGGATAGCGAATGATCGGGGCAGCACGGGCGCGGACGTATCAGCGCCTCAAGCTCTGATATATCATCTAGCACTTTGTATTTTATTTGTCGACAAGAAATCGCCGACGTCTCACAAATCGATATCGTGCCGCTGGTTTCGCGAAAACAACGCCTGGATCTGCGCCACGATCTGCTCGGCATGCGCCTTGGCCAGCCTGTCGGCGGCATCGATATCCCGCGCCTCGATCGCAGCAATCATATCCTCGTGCTCGTCGACGAACTGCTGCGGCAGACGGTCGCCGTAGGATTGATAATAGAGCCTGAGGATACGTCGGCCCTCGTCGAGCAGCCGGTTGAACAGGCTGATATAATAGGGGTTGCGTCCAGCCTCGGCGATTGCCGCATGCAACGCCGCATTGGTGGCGATCATCGCCAGCGCATCGCCAGCCTCGGCGGCGGCGGTAAAGCGGGCCTGCGCGGCGCGGATCGCCACAAGGTCCTCGGGGCGTTGATATTGAGCCGCGAGCCGCGTCGTCACCCGGTACATCAAGACAAGCGCATCGAAGAAGGTGTGTAGATTGAGGAAGTCGATATTCGCCACCATCGTCGAGCGGTTCGGCAGCGTATCGATCAACCCCTCTCCCGAGAGCCGGACAAGCGCCTCGCGAATCGGCGTGCGCGACATCTTGAAACGCTCGGCCAACTGCACTTCATCGATGGGACTACCCGGCGGCAGGACCAGATCGAGGATCTCGTCGCGCAGCAGTTCGTAGACCATCTTCACGCCTGAGCCGCGCTTGCGCTCGGGAACGGAGGCCGGGTCTGTTTCGGTCATCGCGGAAATCCTTGTCTCTCACCTATCGAGTAAGGGGGCACGCGCACCGGATCAATCTTTTTTCCGCAGGCGCCCTATCGGCCCGTCAAAAGCCGCTTCACGCCCGACACTCATTTACAACAAACAGGTTTACAGTAAATTACTAACATGTTAGCTCTCTAATTACTGACTTCAGGAGAGAAAATGGTGGCGGGATTTGGTTTGTCGGTCGCTCTGGCGACGCCTTTCAAAAGCAGTGGCGCGATTGCGGCCGATGTCATGGTGAAGCAGGCAAGGCGGAGTCTCGCAGACGGCTGCGCCAGCGTCACGCTGTTCGGCACGACCGGCGAAGGCGCCTCGATCGGCACCCAAGAGCGCGCACGGATCCTCGATGCCTTCATGGAAGCAGGGATCGAACCGTCGCAGATCGTTGCCGGTGTGCTTGTCGATGCCGCCGAGGATGCCGCCCATCAGATGGCGCAGGCACTCTCGAAAGGCGTGCGCAACATCCTGCTTGCCCCGCCGTCCTACTTCAAGAACGTCAGCGACGATGGGCTTTTTGCCTGGTATGCCGACGTCTTCGCGCAGGTGGGCGACAAAGCGCGCGATGTGCTGGTCTACAACATTCCCTCGGTGACGATGGTTGCCCTCAGCATCGATCTGATCGGCCGCCTCAGGACTGCCTTCCCGGCGATCGTCACCGGCGTCAAGGATTCCTCCGGCGACTGGCCCTACACCGAAACGCTGCTGAAGACCCATGGCGACCTGATCATCCTGATCGGCGACGAGCGCCATCTCGCCAAGGGCGTGCGGCTGGGCGGCCAGGGAGCGATTTCGGGCATGGCGAATTTCGCGCCGCTCGAGGTCCGCGCCATGGCGGTCGATGGCAAGGACGATACGCGCGTCGAACGTTTCGTTGCAGAGCTCCTGAAGCATCCCGTGACACCCGCCGTAAAAGTCATGGTGGCAACCATGACAAACGATGAAACATGGCTTGCAGTCCGTCCGCCTTTGACGTCAATTTCCGCCGGCGGCAGACGCGAACTCGCTTCTGCCTTCGAAAGCCTGTTTCGCACCAAGGCGGCCTGAGCGAAATGTACGAGGAGAAGCCTATGGATGGAGCCGACGAGCAGCCGACGCTACGGGAGAAAGCCTATGAGAGCTTTACCCGGCATCTGCTGGCGCGCGACGTCCGTCCCGGGCAATTCGTCTCCCAACGCCGGCTGGTCGAACTCACAGGACTGACGCTCGGCGCCATCAGGGAGCTCATCCCGCGTCTGGAGGCGGAGGGGCTGATCAAGACGGTGCCGCAGCGCGGCCTGCAGATTGCCCATATCGACCTCAACCTGATCCGCGAAGCGTTCCAGCTTCGCCTGTTTCTCGAGAAGGAGGCCGTCGCCCTGTTCACGCAGACGGCCTCCGACGCGACCGTTGCGGCCATGCTCGCCGAGCATCGCGACATTGTCGCGGCGATCGAGAGCGGCAACGCAACGCATGAGCTCGAAGTCCATGCCCAGGCGGTCGACTGGGGCATGCACGACGCCTTTATCGACGCGCTCGGCAACACGATCATTTCCAACGCCTACCGCGTCAACTCGATCAAGATGCGCTTGATCAGCCAGGAGCGCTTCCGCATCGACGGCCGCGTCGGTCCTGTCATGGGCGAGCACCTCAAGGTGCTGGAGGCCATCGAACGGCGCAATGTGGACGAGGCGGTCAATGCCCTCGCAGCACATATCAATCACGCGCGAAGCCGTGCGCTGAGACTATAGACGACCGCCCGCGGTGAGGAGATCGCAGGGCACAAAGGAGGAGGAGTAACAGCATGGCATCTTCATTCATCAATCCCACCCGCCGCAGCTTTCTGGCGGGATCTGCCGCAGTCGGCGCGGCCGGCATCCTGGGCGTCAAGCCGGCCTCGGCGGCGGTCGACTGGAAGCGCTTCGCGGGAACGACGCTCGAGGTCAACCTAGTCAAGAGCCCGCGCAGCGAAACGATCCTCAAATACCTCAGCGAATTCGAGACACTGACCGGCATCAAGGTCAATGCCGAGGCGACGCCCGAACAGCAGCAACGCCAGAAGACCACCATCGAACTCAGCTCCGGCAAGCCGAGCTTTGACGTCGTGCACCTCAGCTACCATGTCCAGAAGCGCCAGTTCGAAAAGGGCGGCTGGCTGGCCGATATCAGCGGCTTCCTCAATGATCCCTCGCTTACCGACCCATCGCTGGTGGAAAGCGATTTTGCCGAGGCCGGCATGACCTTCGCCAAGGATTCCGAGGGTAAGCTGCGCTCGCTTCCCTTCTCGGTCGACTACTGGATCGTCTACTGGAACAAGGAACTTTTCGAGAAGAAGGGCCTATCCTACCCGGCGACCTTCGAGGAGATGGTCAGCGCTGCCGAGGCCCTGACCGACAAGAGCAGCAACACTTATGGTTTCGTCGCCCGCGGCCTGAAGAATGCCAACGTACCGGTCTGGACGACGCTGATGCTGGGCTACGGCACGACGCCGCTCGGCCCGGACGGCAAGCTGCGGACGACCTCCGATGATGCCGTGGCTGCCGCCAAGATGTACCAGCAGCTGATGACGAACGCAGCGCCGGTCGGCGTCTCGGGCTTCAACTGGGCCGAAGCGCAGTCTGCCTTCCTGCAGGGCAAGATCGGCATGTGGCTCGATGGCGTCGGCTTCGCACCGCCGATCGAAAACCCGGAAAAGTCCCGCGTCGTCGGCAAGGTCGGCTATGGCGTCATGCCGAAAGGCCCGAAGGCGCAGGCAGCGGCGACGACGGGAGACGGCATCGGTGTTGTTGCCGCCAGCAAGAACAAGGAAGCCGCCTACCTCTTCTGCCAGTGGGTGATCTCCAAGGAAATGGGTGCCCGCCTGCTCCAGGCTGGTGCCGGCGTTCCGTTTCGCAACTCCGTGCTCGAGGATCCGAAGGTTCGCGAAGGCGTCAAGATGCCGAGCGCCTGGGTCGATGCCGTTGCAGGCTCCGCCAAGGTTTCGCAGCTCGCCCTGCCGGTCATCATTCCGGTCACGGAGTTCCGCGACATCTATGGCGTCGGCCTCACCAACATGATCGGCGGCGCCGATCCGGCGGCCGAGCTGAAGACGGCAACCGCTCAGTTCGAACCGGTCCTGGCACGAAGCGAGGGATAATGGCATCCGTGAGCATGGAAACCGCGCGGAGCGGACGTGACGCAAAAGCGAGGAGCAAGCCGAACAGGCTTGCTCCGAACTATTGGCCCTTCGTGATCCCGGCACTGATCGTTATTGCCGCGGTCATCGTCTTTCCGTGGGTTTTCACGCTGTGGATGAGCGTGAATAGCTGGACACTTGGCCAGGCCGTCGTCTTTGCCGGCCTGGACAATTATATCCGGCTGTTCACCGACTTCCGTTTCTGGGAGTCGCTCTGGCACACGGCTGTTTACACGCTGCTTGCCGTCGTCGCCCCCCTGTTCTTCGGAACACTGGCCGCACTGATCTTCGACGCGCAATTTCCGCTCCGAGGCCTGCTGCGCGGCATTTTCGTCATGCCGATGATGGCGACGCCTGTTGCCATTGCGCTCGTCTGGACCATGATGTTCCATCCGCAGCTCGGTGTGCTCAATTATCTTCTGTCGCTCGCTGGCATCGGCCCGCAGGAATGGATCTACAACCAGAAGAGCGTCATTCCTTCGCTGGTGCTGGTCGAGACCTGGCAGTGGACGCCGCTGATCATGCTGATCGTGCTTGGTGGTCTGGCCGCCGTGCCGCGCGAACCATATGAAAGTGCCGAGATCGACGGCGCCAATGTCTGGCAGAAATTCCGCTATCTGACGCTTCCGATGATTGCGCCCTTCCTGATGATCGGCGTCATCATCCGCTCGATCGACGCCGTCAAGAGCTTCGACATCATCTATGCGATGACGCAGGGTGGGCCCGGCACGGCGTCGGAGACGATCAACATCTATCTCTACAACACCGCCTTCTCCTACTACGACATCGGATACGCTTCGGCGATGGCCGTGATCTTCTTCGTCATCATCGTCGTCCTGTCCTTCGTTTTGATGATGGTCCGTCAGCGCGCCAACTGGTCGGATACGGAGACACGATGATGAAGCGCAAGACGCTCGACCGCATCGGCCTTTTCTTCGTCGCCCTGGTGATGGTCTCGCCGGTCATCCTGTTCTTCCTCTGGATGATCTCGCTATCGCTGAAATACGAAATCGACAACGGCGCCTATCCGCCGATCCTGATCCCGGAACGCTTCGCCTGGTCGAACTATCTCCAGGTGTTTCAGGAAAACAATTTCTTCCTATATTTCTGGAATTCGATCCTGGTCACCGGCGGCGCGACATTGCTGGCCCTTCTGATCGGCGTACCCGCCGGCTACGGCATCGCCCGGCTGAAGGCGGAGCGCTCGGCGATGGTGATCATGATCGCCCGCATGACGCCGGGTCTTTCCTTCCTCATCCCACTGTTCCTGTTGTTTCAATGGCTGAACCTGCTCGGGACGCTCTGGCCGCAGATCATCATCCATCTCGTGGTCACCGTGCCGATCGTTGTCTGGATCATGATCGGCTATTTCGAGACGACGCCAAAGGAGCTGGAGGAGGCAGCCAGCATCGATGGCGCGACGGCCTGGCAGGTGTTCCGCCTGGTGGCGCTGCCGATCGCCAGGCCCGGCATCGTCGTCGCCTTCATCCTGTCCGTGATCTTCTCGTGGAACAACTTCGTCTTCGGTATCGTGCTCGCAAGCCGCGAAACGAGAACGCTGCCGGTTGCGGTCTATAACATGCTGTCCTTCGAGCAGGTGAGCTGGGGGCCGCTGGCCGCTGCCGCGCTGATCGTCACCTTGCCGGTGCTGGTGCTGACGATGTTTGCGCAGAGACAGATCGTTGCCGGATTGACCTCAGGCGCGGTCAAGGGTGGCTAGGCAGGACAATTCAACCAAACGAGTGACCGCAGCCTTGAACCTGTCATCTCCTCCATCCACCGGCCGCCGCCATGTGCTTTGCGTTGGCGCAGCCGTGCTCGACACGCTGTTCAGGGTGCGATCGATCCCGGAAAAGCCGGGCAAGGTGCTTCCCTACGAAATGCTGCAGGTTGCCGAGGGTATGGCCTCGAGCGCCGCCTATGCGATTGTCAGGCTGGGCGGCATGGCAAGCCTCTGGGCCGCCACCGGCGATGACCCCGCCGGGCATCAGATCATCTCCGATCTGCAGCAGGCAGGCATAGACGTGGAAGGGATGACGCTCGTACCGGGCGCACGCTCAGCAGTCTCAAGTATTCTCATCGACGATGATGGCGAGCGGCTCATCGTTCCCTTCTACGACAAGCAGCTGCACGACGTAGTGCGGGATGTGACGCCCGCCGATCTCTCAATCTTCGATGCGGTTATGGTGGATGTGCGTTGGCCCGGGCTGGCCAAAAAGGTACTGCAGGCAGCCCGCCAGGCTGGCAAACCCGCCATCTTCGACGGCGACGTCGCGCCTGCAGAGACACTGGATATGCTGGCGAAAGAGGGCGATCATCTGCTTTTTTCGGAACCCGCCGCGCGTCTGCTCTGCGCATGCGACGACCCTGCTGCAATGGTGCCGATCCTTCGCGAGCGCTATCCGAATGCCCTGGTCGCCGTGACTGCAGGAGAACGCGGCTGCTATTGGTGGAACCGGCAGGAAGACGCCGTCGCTCATGTTCCAGCCTTTCGGGTGAAGGCCGTCGATACGCTGGCGGCGGGCGATGTTTTCCACGGAAGCTATGCCCTGGCGATTGCCGAGGGCGCCGGACCCGAAGATGCAATCCGGCTGGGTTCGGCTGCCGCCGCGCTCAAATGCACGGTCTTCGGCGGTCGCCTCGGCGCACCTGATCGCGCTGCCGTCATGGCCTTGCTGTCAAAGGACTGACGCGTCAGCCGCCGCGCTTCATTGCCTGAACGAGGTTGCGGCCGCGCCGCAACGCGGTGATGGCCGCGCCGACGGCCACGATCCAGAGCGCGGCACACAGAACATCGTTGTGCAGGCCGAGCAGTGGTTCGAAGACCGACAGGACGGCTGCCGCCGTGACGGTTGCCATGCGGTGCTGCTTGGCCATCGGGCCAGAGAAATCGGCGCCTTGCCCGCAGGCACGGCCAAGCTCGCGGACATAGGCGGTGAGAACCGCAAAGGCGGCCGCCGCCCAGCCAAGGCCGGCAAAGCCGATGCCGAGGCCGATACCCGCGAAAATCAGGATATCGGCGGCGCGATCCGGAAACTCGTTCCAGAAGGGGCCATCGGCCGCAGCCTTGCCGCCCTCGACCGCGACCATGCCGTCGAACAGATTGCAAAGCAGACGAAGCTGGCAGGACAGTGCTGCGAGGAGCAGGAAGACGATCCGCTGGGTGCCGGTATCCTGTCCCGCGAAATAGAAGAACAGTCCGGCCAGCGCCGCGGCCGCAATGCTCGCCTGCGAGATCTGGTTCGGCGTGACTGACTTTTGCGCCAGCCAGCGGGCGATCGCCTGCGCCCACCATGTATTGCGGCTCGTCAGCGGACGGCGGTCTCCGGCCTCGGTCACGGCGCAGTTCTCCCTCTTGAGATCGAATAATTGTAGATCGCCGCATAGCTGGTGGAAACGGCAAGCGGCACGGCGATGGTCTTCAGGATTTCGGGCGTGCCGCTCAGCATATGGAAGGCGACGAGAATGGTCGCCGACCCCAGGCAGGCAATCAGCGGCGGCGCGACGAGACGGACGCCACCGGAAAACAGATTGGACAGCGCCTCGACCGCCCGTTTCAGAAACAACGTCAGGCAGGCGGAAAGCATGCCCTGCACGGCGCCTGCCATGAGCATGGCCGGCAGCGGATAGGCGCGGTTGGCAAACAGCGCCCAGCTGCCCATAGCGATAAAGGCAAAGGCGACATGCACGGCGCTGCTTCGGCCAAGCCGCGCGACGAGGCCACTCATGTCAGCGACCACCAGTAGCGAACGAGATGGAAGAAGATCGGCGCCGAGAAGACGACGGAATCGAGCCGGTCGATAAGGCCACCATGGCCCTCAATGATATGGCCCCAATCCTTGACGCCGCGATCACGCTTGATCGCCGACATGACGAGCCCGCCGAAGAAGCCCATCAGGGTGATGATGAGCGCCAGGAGGCCCGCCTGGAAGGGCGTGAACGGGGTGATCCACCAGAGCGAAGCACCGATCAGCGTGGCGCTGGCGATGCCGCCGATGAAGCCTTCGACGGTCTTTGAGGGCGAGAGTCTCGGCGCAATCTTGGTGCGGCCAAAGAGCTTGCCCCAGACATATTGCAGCACGTCGGACAGCTGCACGACGATGACGAGGAAGGCGATCAGCAGGACGTTGCGGCCCTCATATCCCGGGATCGTCAGCGTCAGCAGCGCCGGCACGTGCGAGGCGCAGAAGACGCAGATCATCAGCGCCCATTGGACTTCGGCGATGCGGATCAGGAAGCGCTCGGTATCGCCGCGCAACACCGAGATGATCGGCATCAGCAGGAAGGCGTAAACAGGCACGAAGATCGAATAGATACCGTATTCCTCGGCCCAGAGCAGATAATACTGGATCGGCAAAACGACGAAGAAGGCCGAGGCGAGCGCCCAGTGATCGGCCCGCTTGGTATTGGTCAGCGTGATGAACTCGCGCAGCGCCGCAAAGGAGCAGAAGGCGAAGAGAATGATGACCCCTGCCCGCCCGGCCAGAAAGGCGACGCCGATGAAGATCACCATGATCCACCAGGCCTTGATGCGGGCGTTCAGGTTTTCGATGGCGCTGTTCGAACCGTCGGGCGACAGCTTCCGGTGCAGCACATAGCCGATAGCGGATGCCAGGATCAGCACACCGAAAATGCCGAGAACCAGGGTAATCAGATCGTGTTGCGCCCCGTTCATTCGCCAGCTCCGGCCGTTTTCGGCGACAGCGCCAGCATCGCGGCGCGCAGACGCTCGAGAAAATCTTCCTTCGCCTCGCCGCTCTCCAGCTGCATCGGGCTGCCGAACGTCACGGTGCAGATCAGCGGTATCGGCACGATTTCTCCCTTCGGCATGACGCGGTTCAGATTGTTGATCCAGACCGGCACGAAATCGATATCCGGCCGCGCTTCGGCCAGATGAAAGATGCCACTCTTGAACGGCAGCAGCTGTTCTTCGGTCTGGTTTCGCGTGCCCTCGGGGAAGACGATCAGCGACGAGCCGCTGTCGATGGCGTCGGCCATCTGCGCAATCGGATCCTGCGTCCGGTTCTCGCGATCCCGCTGGATCAGCACCGAATTGAAGACATCGCGGCCGATGAAGGTACTGAGCCTGGATTTCAGCCAATATTCGGCACCGGCCACCGGCCGTGTTTCGGCGCGCATTCTGGGCGGCAGCACCGCCCAGACGAGAATGAAATCGCCATGGCTGGAGTGATTGGCAAAATAGACGCAGCGCCGCGGCGGCAGGCCTTCGCCCGACCAGATGGCACGCACCGCGGTGATGGCGCGCGCAAACAGCACGATCGCCACCGCGGCAGGCTTTGCAATCAATGTCCGCATGTCCTGCATCAAGGCTTCCTGCATTCAGGGTTGCAGGAACCTAGCTGCCTTTTGCGCAGACGGGAAGCAGCGCCGTAAGCCGGGTAAGATTTCCACAGGCGGCCGGCATCACGCCGACCGTGCTTCTCCCTCATCGGCCTCGGCCGACACGAGAATCTTGTCGACGCGGCGGCCATCGAGATCGATGACCTCGAAGCGCCAGCCATTCTTGACGAAGCTCTCACCGAGCTCCGGCAGGTGCTTCAGCTCTTCGAGAATGAGACCGGCGACAGTCTGGAACTCGATGTCGTCGTCGAGCTTGAAGCTCATGAACTCGGCGAATTCGTCGATCGGCGTCCAGCCGGATACCAGATAGGAGCCATCGGTGCGGCGAACGATTGCCTGTTCTTCCGAAGGACCTTCCAGCAACGCGCCCATGATCGCTTCCATGATGTCGCCGGACGAGATGACGCCTTCGAAATGGCCATACTCGTCATAGACGAGAACCATGTGAACGGGCGATTTGCGGATCGCCTGGATCGCATGCGTTGCGGTCGATAGATCCGAAATGACCGGAACTTCATGGGCCAGCGCCTGGATATCGGCATGGCCGTTGGCATTCATGGCGTCGTAATAGTCCTTGACGAACAGGACACCAAAGACTTCGTCGGAGCTGCCGCGGCGAACCGGCAGACGCGAGCGGCGCGTCGCATGCAGCAGGGTGCGGATCTCTTCCGGGGTATCATCGACATCGACGACCTCGACATCGCGGCGCGGCGTCATCAGGGCGCGGGCCGTGCGGTCGGCAAGGCGCATGACGCCCGAAATCATCGCCGATTCTTCGCTTTCGATCACGCCGGCGCTCTGCGCTTCGGCGAGGACCGTCTTGATCTCTTCGTCGGTCACGCCGTCGCTGACCTTGCCGGACTGGCCAAGCAGCTTCAGCACCAGCTTGCCCGATGCATCGAGCAGCCAGACGAGCGGCAGCGCAAATTTGGAGAGCACGACCATCGCAGGCGCCACCTTGGCTGCAACCGCTTCCGGTTCGCGCAGCGCAATCTGCTTCGGCACGAGCTCGCCGACGATCAGCGACAGGTAGGTGATGGCGACGACCACGGTGCCAACGCCGAGCGCATCCGACAGCGCCGGGCCAACGCCCTGCTCCGACAGCCACTGCGTCAGGCGTCCGCCGAGCGTGGCGCCGGAAAAGGCGCCCGAGAGCACGCCGACCAGCGTGATGCCGATCTGCACGGTGGACAGGAAGCGTCCGGGATTTTCGGCAAGTCTGATGGCCTGGGTGGCCCCCAGGCTGCCGTGATCGGCGAGAACTTTAAGACGGGCTGGGCGGGAAGAAACGACAGCAAGTTCGGACATGGCGAGCACACCGTTCAGAACGGTAAGCAGGACCACGATAATGATTTCGACTAACAAAAGGAGCCTATGATATCGACAAGGATGCCCCAAGATAAGGGTAAAGCGCTGACATTGAAAGCAAACGATCCGTTGAATGGCGGATATTTTTTCGTGGCCGGAGCGTTTCCATAGCGATATCTGGCATGTTTCGGAACGCCGCAGGCCATCGTCTCCGCGGCACAACCAAAACCTTCACGTTTCCGAAAAACGGAACTTTTAAGCGTTCTATCGGTTCTTCATGCTCAACGAGCCTGGGGAGAATACCTTATGACACAGATCCGAGAAACCGAGCGCCGTGGCCGTACTCTGCGCGGCCGCCCGTATAGCCTTCCGGAATTTGCCAAGAAATACGGCCTCGAAGACGATCAGGCTGAAGACCTCTTCGTGCGCTTCGGCCCCTCCTCGATCGAACTCGATCTGCTGATGGCCGCCAAGCGCCGTCCGCCTGTGCGTCTCGAGCAGGTGATGTAATCGATCCCGACCCGGTCATGCGGCTCGCGAACGGCAGTCTCTGACGAAAGAATGGACGATGAACGCCACGACCGCAGCCAGCAAGAAGGCCAAGCCCAACGCCGCGATGATGAAAGCGCGGGCGGTTCCGCAGCTGATTGACCCGGATGCCGAACCGTTCGTCGCTGAAGCCGTGCGTGAGCTTGTCGATTGCAAGATCCCGTTTCTGGTCGCCGGTACCTATGCTGTCTGCGCCTACACCGGCATCCAGCGGCAGACGAAGGACTTCGACATCTTCTGCAAGGCCGGTGACTACGGCCGCATCCTTGGGCATTTCAAAGACAAGGGTTACGCCGTCGAAGTCGAGGATGAGCGCTGGCTCGGCAAGGTCTTCAAGGGCAAGCATTTCTTTGATGTCATTTTTGCATCGTCCAACGGCACGATGCCCGTCGGCGACGACTGGTTCAAGGATGCGCGCCAGGTGGAGATGTGCGGTTGCCCGGTCTGGATCATCAGCCCGACAGAGCTGCTTTGGTCGAAATTCTTCGTTCAGCTGCGCCACCGCTATGACGGCGCCGATATTGCCCATGTGATCCTGCGCGCCCATGATAAGATCGATTGGCGCAAGCTGCTTGGCTATATGGAAGTGCACTGGGAAGTGCTGCTGATTGCTATCCTGAACTTCCGGTGGATCTACCCGACCGAGCGCGACAAGATTCCGCAATGGCTGATCGACGAGTTGCTGGAGCGCCTTGCTGCGCAGCGCGAGCTGCCGCTGCCGCAGATGCGCATCTGCCGCGGACGTATGTATTCGCGCGTCGATTTCGAGATTGACGTCAAGGAATGGGGTTTTGCCGATGTCGGTGGCGAGGGACAGCCGCGCGGCGAATGGGAGGAAGCCGATGGCTGAGACGAGAAAGAAGATCCGCGTCGCCGCCGTCGCCGACCTGCATGTGAAGGAAGACGGCGCCAAATCCTACAAGGAGCTTTTTGCCGAGGTCTCCGGTGTTGCCGATGTTCTCGTCATGGCAGGAGACCTCACCGATCTCGGCAAGCCCAAGGAAGCTGAGCTTCTCGCTGCGGATCTGCGCAGCTGCACGGTTCCCGTCGTTGCCGTTCTCGGCAACCATGACCACGAGAGCGGGTCTGTCGAGGACGTGACCCAGATCCTGACCGATGCCGGGGTGAAACTGCTGAACGGTCAGGCGGCGGAGATAGCGGGCGTCGGCTTCGTCGGCGTCAAAGGCTTTGCCGGCGGCTTCGGCCGGCATATGCTTGGCTCGTTCGGCGAGAACGCCATCAAGGCGATGGTCGCCGAAAGCGTCGAGGAATCGATGCGACTTGAAAATGCCATGCGCCAGGTGCGCGCCGACAGATCGATGGTGATCCTCCACTATGCGCCGATCGCCGAAACCGTCGTCGGCGAACCGCTGGAGATCTACCCGTTCCTCGGATCCTCGCGTCTGGCGGAAACCATCGACCGCTTCAAGGTCAATGCGGTCGTCCACGGCCATGCCCATCGCGGCACATACGAAGGGCGCACACCTGGCGGGGCGCCAGTCTATAACGTTGCCGCCCATATCGAAAAACCGACCGGCAAGGCCTACGCGCTGCTGGAGCTGTAAATCTAGGCGCGTTTACCAATCTTGCGGACCGGCTTCTGTTCCGGCCGGACGACACGAAACGCGTCGTTTTCAGCAGCCCGCATCAGGCGGCCGGTGCGGCGCAACATGTCGATCAGCTCACTGCCGTCGGTCGATGCGCGCGTTCGTTCGAGCTGCTCGTATTCCGCCATCGCCTGCTGCCAGTGAGCACCGCCCCGATCGTGCGAGCGGCCCTCTTCCTCCCAGATGGCATAGGCACGCTGATTGATCCAATCGTCCTTCGTACGGCTCATGATATGTCCAACTGAAATAAGCAAAATAATCTCCGGGAAGACTGCCACAGCGGGCTTACAGAGTCGTTACTTGCGCGGACGAAATTTGAGCGGATTTACTTGCACTATCAGCAGCAAGATCAGGCCGAAAGAATGTGCGTGTTCTACTCCTTGCGCTCGGCAAGCTCGATGATGATGCCGTCGGGGTCGCGCAAGAAGGCGATCTTGTGCAGCACCTCGGAATTGAAGGCGAGACGCGGCCGCTCCTTCACCTCGACGCCGGCGGCTTCAAGCTTTGCGAAAGTCTCGTCGACGCTGTCGAACAGGAAGGTCAGATGGCGCATACCCGCGGTGCCGTCAGGCACATCCGCGGCTCTGGCTGCGCCGCCTGGCGGCGCGACGATCTCCAGCATGCCGCCGCCTGCATCCAGAAATACGAGATCGGAGCCATCCGGCTGCTTTTTCCGAAGATGAAGTCTGAGGCCTAGCAGGCTACAGTAGAAATCGACGGTGCGATCCATGTCGCTGACCGTCATGCCGACGTGTTCGAAGGATTTCAGCATTGCAGGCGGGGCCTCCTCTCCCCGGCAGGCGGATGAAAAATCGCTGCCGAACCTACGCCTCTGCAACCGGGCCGCAAGTCCGAAATCTAGCCTTCAACGAAACGTGCAGTCAGTTTTTCCGGTGATCAGCCTTGCCCGCGCTGGCCGAATGTGATCGATTTCCAGCGCTGCTGGAGGGCGGCAATTTTCCGCGATTTCCATGAGCAATCGCTCATCAGCATTGGAGGGGTTACCATGTCCCAGCTTCTCGACGCCGCTTCCGCAAACGGCCTCTTCGTCGGCCGCATCTGGAACCCTGAGGCCGGTGGCCCGTCGATCGTGACGATCCGCGACGGGCAGCTCATCGATATCACTTCCAAAGACGTGCCGACGCTGAGCGCGCTGCTGGAACTGGCCGATCCTGCAGGTTTCGTCCGCGGGGCGGCCGGGAAGCCTGCCGGGACGCTGGAGGCAATCGCCGCAAACAGCACCGGCGCTCCGGATACGAGCAAGCCCTATCTGCTGGCGCCCGCCGATCTCCAGGCGATCAAGGCCTGCGGTGTCACCTTCGCCCAGTCGATGATCGAGCGCGTCATCGAGGAGAAGGCGGCAGGCAATCCTGACCGCGCCGCTTCGATCCGCGATCGCGTTGGCGCGCTGATCGGCGGCAGCCTTGCGAATATCAAGGCGGGCTCGCCCGAGGCCGCCAAGGTCAAGCAGGCGCTGATCGACGAAGGCATGTGGTCACAATATCTCGAAGTCGGCATTGGCCCCGATGCCGAGGTGTTCACCAAGGCACCGGTTCTGTCGTCGGTCGGCTGGGGCGCCGATGTTGGTTTGCACCCGATCTCCACCTGGAACAATCCGGAGCCCGAAATCGTCCTGGCGGTCAACAGCCGCGCCGAGATTAAAGGCGCGACACTCGGCAACGACGTCAACCTGCGCGATGTCGAGGGCCGCTCGGCGCTGCTGCTCGGCAAGGCGAAGGACAATAACGCATCCTGCTCGATCGGCCCTTTCATCCGCCTGTTCGACGGCAGTTACACGCTCGACGACACACGCAAGGCCGAGCTTGACCTCAAGGTAACAGGCGAGGACGGCTTCGTTCTGCACGGCAAGAGCTCAATGTCGAAGATCAGCCGCGATCCGACTGATCTCGTCAAGCAGACTTGCGGCGCACACCACCAGTATCCCGATGGCTTCATGCTGTTTCTCGGTACCCTCTTTGCCCCGACCCAGGACCGCGACGCCAAGAACCAGGGCTTCACCCACAAGCTCGGCGATGTCGTGGAGATCTCTTCGGCCGGGCTCGGAACGCTTAGCAACACCGTGCGCCTGTCGACGCAATGCCCGCCCTGGACATTCGGCATCTCGGCCCTCTTCAAAAGTCTCGCAAGGCGCGGCTTGTTGTGAGCGGCAATTGTGCTTGGCGCCGCAATCGGGTTAGAAGAGCAGCATGAACGACAACGTCATCAAGTTTAAGAAACCGAACAAGCCGAAGCCGCCGCGCCAGATCAATCCGGCGCTGCGCAAGCTCATCGTGGTCCTGACCATCCTGGTGCTTTTTGCGGCCGCCTGGGGCTATTTCAACTTCTTCGGCGGCCAGCCCGCGCCGTAAGGATGCGGACGCGGTTCCGCCGTTTCCTCACCAGTTGAAGGTCAGCTTGCCCATCACCGTCCGGCCATCGCCATAGGTGCAGCCGAACGAGCTGCAGCTGGCGATATATTCATTGTCAGCCAGATTTCGAACGTTAAGTGAGGCGGTGACGCCTTCCTTCTTGTAGGTCAGTGCCGCGTCGAAGAGTGTGACTGCGTCGAGGTCGTAGGTGTGCAGGGCCGCGGGCGTACCATAGCTTGCGTATCCATAGCGCTGGCCTACATAGCGAACACCCGCGCCGATGCCGACGCCTTCAAGCGGGGAGCCTTCTGCAAAGCTGTAATCCATCCAGAGACTGGCGGCATGTTCCGGGACACCGTCCAGCGGAAGGCGGTTCGTCAGCATTCCGGGGGCAATCGTGTCGGTATCCGTATAGGTGTAGGCCGCTCTGAGATTGAGGCCATCCGCCAAACTCGTCACTCCTTCGAGCTCGACGCCTTTGGCATGAACTTCGCCGATCTGACTGGTAACGCCGCCAACTGTCTGCAGGACATTTTGCTGACGCAGATCGTAGACCGCCGCAGAGAAAAATCCGTCCCAGCCTTCGGGCTGATACTTCACACCGATTTCGACCTGCTTGCCTTCCGTGGGACGGACATCGGAAAAGGTTGCCGTGGGCGCAACCGGCTCAAACGAAGTGCTGTAGCTGACATATGGCGCAATACCATTGTCGAAGACATAGCCCAGCCCGACACGTCCCGTCAGCTTTTGGTCATCGCGATCGAGAGATCTGACCACCGGCGTTGCAGGCAGGAAATTCGTCGTGGTGCCATCCGTACTTGCCCAATCCTGCCTCACGCCAAATGTCGCCCGCCAATTGTTGTAGGCCATCTCGTCCTGAACATAGATACCGACTTGACTGAGGTCCGTGTCCACCAGCGTGTCCGTCGTACGGGACAGCAGGCTGATCGGTCCACCATAAGTGGGATTCAGGATATCGAGCGGCGTTGCCCGGAAGAACCGGGTGCGCGCATTGTTGCTGAAGTAGCGATAGTCCAAGCCGATCAGAAGCTTGTGCTCCAGATCACCGGTCTCGAACTCTCCCAGCAGACTATTGTCCACATTGAAGGTGTCGAGCAGTTCGTCCTGGAAAGTCGCATTGCGCAGGATTGAGTGACCATCGGCGCCGACACCCGGACCATAGGCTACGTTCGCGACGGTCGTTGACATCCCCAGCGCCTGATAATCCCAATCGAAATTCGAGTAGCGGACATTCTGGCGGAAGGTCCAGGCGTCGTTCAATTTGTGCTCCAACTCGTAGCCGAGATTGGTCAGCGTCCGGTTGGAATGGTCGAAGCTCTTGTCGCCGACATAGAAGTCCGGGCTGAGCGTATTGGCAAACAGCGCAGGCACGCCCGACGGCGTGCTCGGATTGTCGTGCTGCACGCTGGTCAGGATCGTCAGCTTGGTGTCTTCATTGGGCTGCCAGGTGACGGCAGGAGCGATGAAATAACGGTCGTTGTCGAGCTGATCGACCTGGGTGCTCGCGGTTCTTGCCAAGCCAGTTACACGGTAGGCGAAATCCGACCCGTCGCTGACCGGGCCGCCGGCATCGAAATAGGTGCCATAGGTATCGTAGCTGCCAATCTGCAGCCCCACCTCGCCGAAGCGGTCGAAGGTCGGCCGCTTGCTGATCAGGTTGATGATGCCGCCCGGATTGCCCTGGCCGAACATCACGGAGGCCGGGCCGCGCAGCACTTCGATACGCTCGAGCTGGTAGGGATCGATCGCCGGCGCGCCTGCCGTCCGCATCAGTCTCAGGCCGTTCAGATATTGCGACTGACGGCCATCGAACCCACGCATGCGCGGCGCATCGAAGCGCGGATCGGACCCGCCCGGCTGGCTGACGACACCGGGCGTGTAATCGAGGGCCTGGCCGACGGTTTCGGCATCCTGCGCCTTCAGCTGATCGGCGGTGATGACGGAGATGGACTGCTGGGTTTCGAGAATCGGCGTTCCGGTCTTGGTCGCCGTCGAACTCGTCCTGGCAACGAAACCCTTCAACGGCGCCTTCGGGTCCTGCTTCGCCTGGCCCTGCACGGTGATTGGCGTGAGCTCGGTCACGGTCTGCGTATCCTGCGCGACCGCGGCTGCCGGAAGAAGCGCTGCCCCGCAAACGGTGGACAGCAGGACAAGCGATAGATTCTTCACGCGCACGGCAACCTCATGGAGACGAGGACGGGACGACCCGTCTAAAACTTGACAATTTCAGTCACGTTACTAGACGCTTTCGTTTTTTTGATCCAATAAGGCAACGAGCGTTTTTCATAAGCGCTGGTTATGAAAACAGGTGGCAATTGGCGAATAGCTCCGCGCTCGAGCTCAGGCATCTCCGATATTTCGTTGCGCTTGCCGAAGAGCAGAATTTCGAACGTGCGGCGGCCCGGTTAGGCATCGCCCAGCCCGGCCTCAGCCAGCAGATCATCAAGCTCGAAGCCCTGCTCGGCGTAGCCCTGCTCGATCGCAGCCGCCGCTCGGTGCGGCTGACGCGGCCGGGACTTGAGCTCGCCGAACAGGGCCGCCGCGTCCTCGGCCAGGCGGAGAACGCCATCGACGCCGTTCACCGCGCTGCGCGCGGCGATCTGGAGCGGGTCTCGGTTGGCTATGTCGCCTCGGCTGCCTATTCCGGCGTGCTCGGCGATGCGCTTTCGAAGTTCAAGGCCGCGAGCCCCGGTGTCGAATTCCAGCTGATCGAGATCGAGATGCGCCAGCAACTCGAAAAGATCGCCGACAAGACGCTCGATCTTGGTTTTATCCGGCCGCCGATCTCGCTTCCGCCGGGTTTGGCAGCCGAAGTCGCCGTGCGCGAAGATTTCGTCGTGGCCCTGCCTGCCGGCCATCGACACGCGAGTGCCGCATCCGTTTCGCTGAAATCACTCTCCCCGGAAGTGTTCATCACGCCGCGCCAACCCGCCGATACCGGCTTTCACCGCAACACGATCGCCGCCTGCCGCGAAGCCGGTTTCGAGCCTCATATCAACAGCTCCGGCCGGGATTTCATAACGATCGCCAGCATGGTCGTGCTCGGCGTCGGCGTTGCGCTGGTGCCGCGCTCGTTCCAATGCGTCCAGCTTCCGGGCATTACCTACACCAGGCTGAAAGGATGCTCGGTGACATCGGATCTGGCGATCGCCTACCGCAAGGTCGAGCCATCGCCGGTCATCAAGGGCTTCATCGCCCATTTCAAGAAAAACTTGGCACGCGATCAGGACGGTCTTCGCGATGGCGGTGCCGACGAGAGCTTCTGAGCCGAGCGGTCTATGACACCACGTTGCGGATGAACTTCACGATCCCGGTCTGCCGGTTCGCGTAGGAATAGTCCTGGGCCGAGCTGTAAATCGCAAAAGTCCCGGCCGGGTAGTCCTTCTCGGCGCCGCCGACGGTAAGGGTCAGCACGCCTTCGGTGACGAAGATCATTTCGTGCCAGCCCTGCGGGTCCGGTTCCGCGTCATAGCGCTCGCCGCCTTCAAGCGACCAGAGCCACATCTGTGTCTCGTGGGCCGCAGGCGCGGTGCCGAGCAGCACGCCGGCGCTTGCCGGGCCGCTTCCGCGCCAAGTCACCTCGTTGATATCGGCAGAGGAGCTGCGGTCGGGATCACGCACCAGATCGACAAACCCGACGCCCATCGCAGCCGCCAGCTTGTCGAGACTTGAGAGGCTGATATTCGCATCACCGGCTTCGACGGCGACGATCATCCGCCTGCTGATCCCCGATGCTTCAGCCAGTGCCACCTGGCTCATGCCGGAGGCCTGACGATGCCTGCGAAGATTGCCGGAAACATGCGCTAGGACATCGCGACGCACTTGACTGTGCAGTATATTGCTCATAGGCTCCTTTTACTCTTGATGGGCAGACTATTCAACAGCGATTTCAGCCGTGCGTGGGGCACCTACGCGGGAGCGGATGTTTGCGCGCAGCCGTCTGCCCCGCATTTAAAGGCGAGGTCATTCATGTCGCAACAGCCAATCGTTCTCCACGAAGCCGATATCACCGCTCTTCTTCCGAAAGTGGACGTCCGCTCGGTGCTGGAGCGCATGTTCCGCTCGCTGGCAGATGGCGATGCCGTTCAGCCGCCGCAGACGCTGAGCCTGTTTCCGCGCGATGCCGGCGACTTCATCACCTATCTCGGCGTGCTCTCGGGCGAGAAGGTCTTCGGCGCCAAGCTTTCCCCCTACATCCCCGGCGACGGCAAGGCGCTGGTCACGGCCTGGACGCTGCTGATGTCGATGGAAACGGGCACGCCGGTACTGCTCTGCGATTCCAAGAAGCTGACCACCGAGCGCACCGCTGCGACATCTGTCATCGCTGCCGATGCCCTGGCGCCTTCAGATGCGTCATTGCTCACCATCGTCGGCTCCGGCCCGGTGGCGCTTGCCCATTTGCGCTATGCGGAAACGATCCGCGCCTGGAAAGAGGTGCGCATCGCGTCGCCGAACGTCGCCAGCCGCAAGGACATTCCTGCGACGATCGCCAGTGGCGTTGCGGTCAGCCAATACGCCGATGCCAATGCCGCCGTTGCGGGCGCCGACGTGGTGCTGCTTTGCACTTCCTCGGGCAAGCCCGTCATCGACGTCAAGTCGCTGTCGAAATCGGCCGTCGTCACCTCGATCAGCACCAATGCCGCCAATGCCCACGAGGTCGATCCCGCGGCCCTGCAGGGCTTCGACGTCTATTGCGACTACCGCGCGACGACACCGGCATCAGCAGGCGAAATGAAGCTGGCCGCCGCCGCCGGACAATGGAGCGCTGACGCGCTTTGCGGCGACCTGCCCGAACTGCTGGCCGGAAAAGCCAAGGCTCCCAGCCGCGAACGCCCGGCCTTCTTCCGCTCGATCGGCCTCGGCCTCGAAGACGTCGCAGCCGCCGTCGCCCTGCTCGCCGCCGCCCGCGCCTAAGACACAAGCAATAGCCAGGAGAATGACATGAAGATCCGCAATTTCGGCGTCGAGATTTGGATGAACAAATACGAGAACGTCTGCGAGCTGAACCTCGCCGAGACCTGCGTTGAATCGCTGACCGTCGGCGAATTGCTCGACATGGCAGGCAAGACCGATATCGCTGCCGAATTGCTGCCCCTGAAGCTCACCTATGGCGAGATCGAAGGCAGCGTGCGGCTGCGCAATCTGGTTGCAGGTCTCTACCAGCGCCAGAAGCTCGAAAATACCGTGATCACCCACGGCGCCATCGGCGCCAACGCACTCGTTCACCTGACCCTCGTCGAAAAGGGCGACCGCGTCATCTCCGTTCTGCCGACCTATCAGCAGCACTATTCGATCCCCGAGAGCATCGGCGCCGACATCCAGATCCTGAAGCTGACAGAGAAGACCGGCTTCCTGCCCGATCTCGAAGAGCTGAAGAAGCTGGCGACGCCGGGCACCAAGCTGATCGCCATCAACAACCCGAACAACCCGACCGGTTCGCTGATGGACCGCGCCTATCTCGAAAAGATCGTCGAGATCGCCCGTGCCTGCGGCGCCTGGATCCTTTGCGACGAAGTCTATCGCGGCACGGATCAGGAAGGCGCAGACGGCATGACCGCCTCGATTGCCGATCTCTACGAAAAGGGCATCAGCACCGGCAGCATGTCGAAGACCTATTCGCTGGCCGGATTGCGTCTCGGCTGGATTGCCGGCCCGGAAGATTTGATACATGCGGTTTCCGTTCATCGCGATTACAACACGATCAGCGTCGGCCGCCTCGACGACCACTTTGCGGCGATCGCGCTCGAAAATCGCGACAAGATCCTGAAGCGCAGCCATCAGATCACCCGCAGCGGCCTCTCCATCCTTTCGGACTGGGTCGATGCCGAGCCGCTCATTTCCTGGATCAAGCCGAAATCCGGCACCACGGCCCTGCTGAAATACGATTTGCCGATCTCCTCCGAGGACTTCTGCCTTCGCCTTCTCGAGCAGAAGGGCGTGATGCTGACGCCGGGCAGCGCCATGGACATGGAGGGCTATCTGCGCATCGGCTACACCAATGGCGAAGCGGTGCTCCACGAAGGCCTGAAGCGCATTTCGCAGTTCCTGAAGGAGGCCGCCGTTTCGGCCGCCTGATCTCTTCGAAAACCCAAGAATTCCAGCCGCCCGGTTGCGGGCGGCGGATCGAGTCCGTTTCCAAACAAAAGGGGAATTTCCATGAAACGACTTTTGACAGTGCTCTCGCTTTCGCTTCTCGCGGGCACCGCCTTTGCCGACGAGCTTCGCATCGGCACCAGCGCCGATTACCCGCCGTGGGAATCGGTCGATGCCAGCGGCAACATCATCGGCTTCGACAAGGATGTCGGCGACGAGATCTGCAAGCGCATCGCCGCCACCTGCAACTGGCAGAACCAGGCCTATGACGGCCTGCTGCCGGGTCTTCAGGTCGGCAAGTTCGACCTCGTCATCTCCGGCGTGTCGATCAACGACGAACGCTCGCAGAAGGTCGATTTCTCGGCCGCCTATGCCGACGCTCCGAACGCGATCGTCACCGCGCCGGGCAGCGATGCAGCCTCGGCCAAGTCTGCCGCCGATCTCACCAAGGCCCTCGCCAAGGCTTCGATCGGCGTTCAGTCCGGCTCGACCCACGAGCAGGTGATCCGCGCCCATTTCCCGGATGCCGACGTACGGGTCTACGACCGTCCCGACCAAGTTGCCGACGACCTCGTCGCTGGCCGCATCGATGCCGGCCTGATGGAGCGTTCCGCCTGGGAGCCGCTCATCAAGGATCGCGGCGCCGACAAGCTCGCCTATGCAGGTCCGCTGCTGACCAGCGCCGACTTTGCCGAATTCGGCAAGGGCCAGGGCGTTGCCATGGGCAAGGGCAAGGCCGAGCTGAAGACCAAGGTCGACGGCGCCGTCGAAGCGATGCTGAAGGACGGTACGGTCAAGACCATTTCCGAGAAGTGGTTCGGCTACGACGCCTCCAAGAAATAATGGCATGCGGGAGGCGGCATGCCCGCCTCCCCTTCCAGGAGAGACCATGCGCATTTCACCCGACATCCTGGCGGCAGCCAGGAACGATCTGTCCGCCCTGGTGGCCATTCCATCCGTCAGCGCCCGTGGCGAAGGCATGGAGGCCTGCGCGGACGAGGTCGAGCGCCTTCTTGCCGAAGCCGGTTTCAGCACAGGGCAGCACAAAGGCGATGTCGGCCCGTTCGTCGTCGGCGAGATCGGCGATGGACCATTCACGCTTGTCATCTACAATCACTACGACGTGCAGCCGGAAGACCCGGTCGCCCTCTGGACTGATCCGCCCTTCGTGCTCACCGAGCGCAGCGGCCGCCTCTACGGCCGGGGATCGGCCGACGACAAGGGCGAGTTCATCAGCCGCATAGCCGGTTGGAATCTTTTCCGCCAAGCCCATCCCGGCGCCCTGCCGTTCAAGCTGATCTGGATCGTCGAAGGTGAAGAGGAGATCGGCAGCCCGTCGCTGACCCGCTTCCTCGACAGCCGCTTCCCGGACACCAGGGCCGACCTCTGCTGGTGGGAATTCGGCGAGGTCGACAAATCAGGCCGCCCGATCATTCTCATGGGCTTCAAGGGCATCCTCGCGGTCGAGCTCGAATGCCGCACGGCGCGGGCCGACCTGCATTCGAGCCTTGGCGCCATTTTCGACAATCCGCTCTGGCGCCTTGCGGCTGCCATTGCCTCGCTGCGAGACGCTTCAGGCCGCATCCTGATCGACGGCTTTTATGACGGCGTCGTCGCGCCGGATGTCCGCAGCCGCGCGCTTGCCGCGACCCCGCCCTTCCCGCTCGAAAGCCTGCAGGCCGAAACCGGCGGACAGCGCCTGCTCGATGGCGTCGATGCTGAGACATTCTACGAGCACCTGAATTTCGAACCCTGCCTGAACGTCAACGGCTTCCATGGCGGCTATGACGGCGAAGGGGCAAAGACCGTTCTGCCCTGCACCGGAATGGCCAAGCTCGACTTCCGGCTGGCACCGGGCCAGCACCCGGTAGAGATCGCCGCATTGCTGCGCCGTCACCTGGACGTGAAGGGATTTGACGACGTCGAGATGAAAATCCTCGATGCCGAGGTTCTCGGCGTCAGAAGCGACCCGTCGCATCCCGCCGTCGATCTCGGGGCGGCGCTGCTGGAAAAATGGTTCGGGCGGCCAGCGGTGATCCAGCCGAGTTCGGCCGCCTCGGGGCTTGCGCATCCTTTCGTCCATAAATTCGGCGCTACCCTGTTCGGCGCCGGGCTGACGCATCACGGCGCGATGCTGCACTCTCCGGACGAGAATATCCTGATCTCGCATTTCGAGAACATGATCGGCTTTTCCGCCGAGTTTTTCGCGGCCCTTTGCGAGAGCGCAGTGACCCGGGAGGCTGCCGCAGATGCTTGATGCCCTCGTCCAATATCACGGACAGCTTCTGCAGGGGCTGTTGACCACCCTGATCGTTGGCGTCGCCAGCTTCGTCGCGGGCTTCGTCATCGCCGCAGCCCTTGCGCCGCTCGCCGTCTATGGCAGTCCGCTGACGCGCAAGATCATCATGGGCTATGTCGGGCTGATCCGCGGCCTGCCGGAACTGCTCGTCATCTTCCTAGTCTTCTATGGCGGCACGGTGCTGCTGACCAAGATGATCGGCCGCTATGTCGAAGTCGATGCGTTGACGGCGGGTGTCGTGTCGCTGTCGGTCGTTGCCGCCGCATACCTGACCGAAATCCTGCGCGGCGCTCTGCTCAGCGTCTCGCAGGGACAGTGGGAGGCAGCACTGTCGCTCGGGCTGCGCAAGCCCCGCGCCTTCCTTCTCGTCATCCTGCCGCAGATGATGGTGCGCGCCCTTCCCGGCCTTGGAAACCAGTGGCTGGTGATCCTCAAGGAAAGTGCCCTCGTCTCGGTCGTCGGCCTTGAGGAGCTGATGCGCAAATCGGTGGTCGCCGCCGGCGCGACGCATCAACCACTCGCCTTCTATCTGGCCGCTGCCGGCCTCTATGTTGCCATCACCGGCATCTCGTCCCTTCTCCTGAAGGCGTATGAGCTGCGCCTCACGCCGCATATGAGGTGACCATGCTCTCCTTCGATCTGTTTCTTCCGGCGTTTCTGACCGTCAAGGACGGCTTCATCCTCACCGTGTTGATCACCGTGGCGAGCTTCGCGCTCGGCCAGGTTCTGGCCCTGCCGCTGGCTTTGGCGCTGACCTCCTCGCGCCGTTCTCTGCGCGTGCCGGTCTCGACCTATACGTTCCTGATCCGCGGCAGCCCGCTGCTGGTCCAGCTGTTCATCGTCTATTACGGCCTCGGCCAGATCGATCTGATCCGCCACAGCTTCCTGTGGCCGGTGCTGCGCAGCCCCATCTATTGCGCCATCTTCGCGATCGGCATGAATTCGGCAGCCTATTCCGCCGAGCTGCTCGCCGGTGCGATCCGCCAGCTCCCGGCGGGTCAATGGGAAGCCGGGCGGGCGCTCGGGCTGCATCGTGTGGTGCTGCTGTTGAAAATCATCCTGCCGCAGGCCTACCGTGCCATCCTTCCGGCGATTGCTAACGAACTGGTGCTGGTCATGAAGGGCTCGACGCTCGCCAGCGCCGTGACCGTCATGGAAATGACCGGTGCTGCCCGCGTCTTCGTCGCCCGCACCTACGCGCCTTTCGAAACCTTCCTGATCGCCGGTACGCTCTATCTGTTGATGGGTGCGGTCTTCGGCCGGATCTTCCGCTTCATCGAAATGCGCGTGGCGATCCCCGGGCGGTAACTGCCTCGGCTGGTAATAGCCCCGGCCGCTAGCGTCAGGTATTTCGCCTGATGCCCTGCAGCAAATCGAGCACGGAGTTTGCGGCATCGAGCACATTCGTGCCGGGCCCGAAGACGGCGGCGACGCCGTGGTCGGTGAGGAACTGATAGTCCTGGCGCGGAATGACCCCGCCGCAGACGACGATGACGTCGCCACCACCCCTGGCCTTCAGCGCCTCGACCAGCTGCGGCAGCAGCGTCTTGTGACCGGCCGCCAGCGACGAGACGCCGATGACGTTGACCTTCTCGCCGATCGCCATACCGGCCGCCTCGTCGGGCGTCTGGAACAGCGGCCCGGCCAGCACGTCGAAGCCGACATCGCCGAAGGCCGAAGAGATGACTTTCGCACCGCGATCATGGCCGTCCTGGCCGAGCTTGGCGACCATGATCTTCGGCTTGCGCCCCAGGCTCTCCGTCACATCCGCCATGCGGCCCTTCAGCACGGCAAGCTCCGGCTGATCGCGATAGGCCTCGCCATAGACGTCCCTGATCACCTCGGGTACCGCCGCATGATCGCCGAAGGACGCGCGCATCGCATCGGAGATTTCGCCGACGGTGGCGCGCGCCCGCGCGGCCTCGACTGCGGCGGCAAGCAGGTTTCCCTCTCCGCTGCGGGCGATGTCTGCAAGGGATTTCAGCGTTTCGGCAACCTTGACGCCGTCGCGGCGGCGGCGGGTATCCTCGATGCGCTTGACCTGCGCGGTCCGCACAGCCGCATTGTCGATCGCCAGGATGTCGAGCTCTTCCTCGGTCTCAAGCCGGTACTTGTTGACGCCGACGATCACTTCGTCGCCCTTGTCGACAGCGGCCTGACGGCGCGTTGCCGCTTCCTCGATCAGGCGCTTCGGCAGGCCCTCGTTGACGGCCCTGGTCATGCCGCCCAGCGCCTCGACTTCCTCGATCAGTGCCCAGGCCTTGTCGGCGAGTTCCTTGGTCAAGCTCTCGACATAATAGGAACCCGCCAGGGGATCGACGACCTTGGTGACGCCCGTCTCGTGTTGCAGGATCAGCTGCGTGTTGCGGGCGATGCGGGCGGAGAATTCGGTCGGCAGCGCGATCGCCTCGTCGAAGGAATTGGTGTGCAGCGACTGCGTGCCGCCGAGCACCGCCGACATCGCCTCGAAGGCGGTGCGGATGATGTTGTTGTAGGGATCCTGCTCCTGCAGCGAGACACCCGATGTTTGGCAGTGGGTGCGCAGCATCAGCGACGAGGCCTTCTTCGGCTGGAACTCCTCCATGATCTTCGTCCACAGCATGCGGGCGGCGCGCAGCTTTGCCGCCTCCATGAAGAAGTTCATGCCGATGGCGAAGAAGAACGACAGGCGTCCGGCGAACTCATCGACATCGAGACCCTTGGCGATGGCCGCGCGCACATATTCGCGGCCATCGGCCAGCGTGAAGGCAAGCTCCTGCACCAGTGTCGCACCGGCTTCCTGCATGTGATAGCCGGAGATCGAGATCGAGTTGAACTTCGGCATCTCCCGCGCTGTATATTCGATGATGTCGGCAACGATCCGCATCGAGGGTTCGGGCGGATAGATATAGGTGTTGCGGACCATGAACTCCTTGAGGATGTCGTTCTGGATGGTCCCGGACAGAGCCGCCCGCGACACGCCCTGCTCTTCACCGGCGATGATGAAGGAGGCGAGGATCGGGATCACTGCGCCGTTCATCGTCATCGACACCGAGATCTTCTCCAGCGGAATGCCGTCGAACAGGATCTTCATGTCCTCGACGCTGTCGATCGCCACGCCGGCCTTGCCGACATCGCCCTCGACGCGCGGATGATCGCTGTCATAGCCGCGATGCGTTGCGAGATCGAAGGCGACGGAGACGCCCTGCT
This sequence comes from Rhizobium sp. 01N424, assembly GCF_056399485.1. Taxonomy (NCBI): domain Bacteria; kingdom Pseudomonadati; phylum Pseudomonadota; class Alphaproteobacteria; order Hyphomicrobiales; family Rhizobiaceae; genus Rhizobium; species Rhizobium sp. 01N424. Next base: position 112,705 of record NZ_JBFTRK010000004.1, on the reverse strand, counting down.
GACCGGCGGCGAGCGCCTTGCGGTAGAAGGCATTGGAGGCTTCGGCGGTCGAGAAGCCGGCATATTGGCGGATCGTCCAGGGGCGTCCGGCATACATCGTTGCCCGCGGTCCGCGGGTGAAGGGAACAAAGCCCGGAATGCTGTCCAGATGCGTGGTGCGCGCGAGATCCTCGGCCGTATAGAGCGGCTTGACGTCGATCCCTTCGGGCGTGTGCCAGGTCAGCACATCCGGAGAAGCCTTCAGCTCCTTCTCGGCCAGCCCCTGCCAATCGGCCACGGTCTTCTTCGTCATATCGTCCTCCGGCATGTCATTGCGCGGCACGCTATCACCAGGAATGCATGCGGCGCGATAGGGCCTTAGGATAATTTACGCGAGCCTTCCCGTCACGCTTCCGCGTGCCCGGTCACCCGTGCGCGTGTCTGGGGATCTTCGGCAGGAAGATCGTCAGCAGGCCGAGCAGCGGCAGGTAGGAGCAGATCTTGTAGATGAACTCGATGCCGTGGCTATCGGCGAAATCGCCGAGGAAGGCGGCTCCAAGACCACCGGCGCCGAAGGCGAAGCCGAAGAACACCCCGGCGATCAGGCCGACGCGGCCGGGCACCAGCTCCTGCGCGAAGACGACGATCGCCGAGAAGGCCGAAGCGAAGATCAGGCCGATGACGACGCTGAGAACACAGGTCCAGAAGAGGTTGGCATAGGGCAGCAGCAGCGCGAAGGGAATGACGCCGAGGATCGAGAACCAGATGACGAAGCGGGCGCCCAGGCGGTCACCGATCGGGCCGCCGAGGAAAGTGCCGACGGCAACCGAGCCCAGGAACAGGAACAGCATCAGCTGCGCCTGCTGCACGCCGAGCTGGAAGCGATCGATCACGTAGAAGGTGAAGTAGCTCGAGATGCTGGCCATGTAGACGTTCTTCGTCGCGGTCAAAAGCACGAGGATCAGGAGCGCGATCACCACCTTGTTCTGCGGCAGCGGCAAGGTGCGGCTGACGGCCGGCTTGCCGGCATTCTGGCGGCGGTGGCTCATGTACCAGTTGCCGACCCAGCCGAGCACGATCATGCCGATCAGCGCGATGCCGGAGAGCCAGGAAACGCTGTGCTGGCCGAGCGGGAAGACGATGAAGGCGGCAATCAGCGGGCCGATTGCCTGGCCGGCATTGCCGCCCACCTGGAAGAAGGACTGCGCAAAGCCGTGACGGCCACCGGAGGCAAGCCGCGCAACGCGGGAGGATTCCGGGTGGAAGACGGCCGAGCCGAAGCCGATCAGGCTGGCAGCGACCAAGAGCAGCTCGAAGCTGCCGGCATTGCCGAGCAGGATCAGGCCGCAGAAGGTGCTGGCCATGCCGACGGGCAGCGAATAGGGCATCGGCCAACGGTCGGTGAAGATGCCGACGAAGGGCTGCAGCAGCGAGGCGGTGACCTGGAAGGTCATCGTCAGCAGGCCGATCTGCACGAAATCGAGGTTATAATTGGCCTTGAAGAGCGGATATAGCGACGCAAGAAGCGACTGCATGATATCGTTCAGCATGTGGCAGAAGCTGACTGCCATCAGGATCGACATTGTCGTCTTCTGGAAACGCGGCGCGGTTTCGCTCACTACGGCCATGAATATATCCTCCTGCAACAGGATTCCTTGCCTGCTGCGGTCATGTGATGAAGAAATGGAAGCGTTCGGGACCGGGTGAAATCCTCCCGGTGGCGTTCGCTAGCACAGCATCTATCGCAACTTCTGCGTCCGGCACAGCCCGCTTTGGCCAAGAGCGGTACGCCAATGTCTAAAATTTGCGCGCCTGCGCCATTTTTGCTGCGCCTCCGAAGACTGGCGTTGAACGCGGGATTTCGGGCGGTGGTTGTACGCGGGCCTTGGGCTCCCTAAAGTAAGGCGGTTCGAACCAAGCTTCCAAGGACCCGCATGCAGGACAAGGCCTCTTCACCCGCGCTCGAGATATCAGCGATCCGCCGCAGCTTCGGCGCCCAGGCAGCACTTGCCGGCCTTTCGCTGACCGTCGCCCGTGGCGAGATCGTCACCCTGGTCGGCCATTCCGGCTGCGGCAAGTCCACGCTGCTCAGAGTGATCGCAGGCATCGAGCGGCCGGATGGCGGGGCAGTGGTGCTGGAGGGCGAGATGGTGTCCGGGCCGGACCGCTTCGTCGAGCCGGAAGAACGCAAGATCGGTTTCGTCTTCCAGGACTATGCCCTCTTTCCGCATCTGACGGCGATGCAGAACATTCTCTTCGGTCTGCGCAGGCGGCCAAAGGCCGAAGCGGCAGCGATGGCGGCGGAAGTCATCAGCATTGCCGGGATCGGCCATCTGACGGACCGCTACCCGCATATGCTCTCTGGCGGCGAGCAGCAGCGCGTGGCACTTGCCCGGGCGCTGGCGCCGCGGCCGCGCATCCTGCTGATGGACGAGCCATTCTCCAACCTCGACCAGGGGCTGCGCGAGCAGGTCCGCACCGAGACGATCGCACTTCTGAGAACACTCGGCACCACCGCCATCATCGTCACCCATGATCCGCAGGAGGCGCTGTCGGCGGGCGACCGGGTGGTGCTGATGCGGGCGGGTGAGATCGTTCAGGTGGGAACCGGCTACGATCTCCACGACCGGCCGAACTGCGCCTATGCCGCCGAATTCTTTTCGCTGGCGAACAAGATTCCCGGCATCAGCAGGAACGGCCGCATGGAAACGGCAATCGGCAGCTTCGCGCATGGGCTCGACCTGCGCGACGAGGAAAGCGGCACCGTCTATGTGCGCTTCCAGGATATCACGGTCTCGGTCGATGAAGGTGACCTGCCGGCCCGCATCATCAGGCGCTCCTTCCAGGGGGAAATCGAGGAACTGACGCTCGATGTCGAGGGTCTCCAGGCTCCGATCCGGACCCGCACCATGCGGCGCCTGCCGGACGATGCGCAGAGCGTGCGAATCTCGATCGCTCCCGAACGGGTGCTCGCCTTCGCCTGAACGGGTGAGAACGCCATCACGAAGCCGTGATGGCGGCGACTTAAACTTGACTATCTCCGTCAAGAACTGCAGCTACGGGGCGCAGTCATTTACGGGGGTAGTATGATGCAAACCAAAATGTCCGCGGCTTTCGCCGCTGTTTCTCTGTGCGCTCTGCCGGCAACTCTTTCCGCAGCCGAGCTCAATCTCTACACGACACGTGAGCCGGCGCTGATCGCGCCGCTTCTGGAGGCCTACACGGCGAAGACCGGTACCAAGGTCAACACCGTGTTTCTCAAGGACGGTCTTGCCGAACGTGTGGCAAGCGAAGGTGCTGCCTCTCCGGCAGATATCCTGATGGCCGTCGATGCCGGCAATCTGGTGGATCTCGCCGAAAAGGGCGTCACCCAGCCGATCGAGTCCGCAACGCTCAACGCCGCCATTCCAGAACAGCTTCGCGATGCGAAGGGCTACTGGTTCGGCCTGTCGATGCGCGCCCGCGTGCTCTATGCCGCCAAGGATGTCGATCTGACGGCCTTCAACTACGAGGATCTCGCCGATCCCAAGTGGAAGGGCAAGATCTGCATCCGCTCTGGCCAGCATCCGTACAACACGGCGCTGTTTGCGGATTATATCGCCCATTACGGCGAAGCCGAAACCGAAAAGTGGCTTTCCGGCGTCAAGGACAACCTCGCCCGCAAGGCGGCCGGTGGTGACCGCGACGGCGCAAAGGACATCCTCGGCGGCGTCTGCGACATCGCGATTGCCAACTCTTACTATGTCGGTCTGATGCGCTCCGGAAAGGGCGGCGAAGACCAGGTCAAGTGGGGCGACGCAATCAAGGTGGTCCTTCCGACCTTCAAGAACGGCGGCACGCAGGTCAACATCTCCGGTGCGGCCGTTGCCAAGCACGCGCCGAACAAGGAAGAGGCCGTGAAGCTTCTGGAATATCTCGTCTCCGACGAAGCCCAGAAGATCTATGCCGAAGCCAATTACGAGTATCCGGTCAAGTCCGGTGCCTCTGTTGATCCGATCATCGCCTCCTTCGGCGAACTGAAGATCGACAGCAAGCCGCTGGCCGAGATCGTCGGCTACCGCAAGGAGGCGAGCGCGCTCGTCGACAAGGTCGGTTTCGACAACTAAGGCGATCGGGGCGCCTGCTCTGCGGGCGCCCCTTTCCGTTCGGATGATTGCATGTCCCTGACATCAGTGGCAGATCGCTCCGCAAGGCGGCCGGTCAGCGCCTGGCTTTCCGGAGCCGGGCTTGTTGCGTTTCTCGTCATCCTGCCCTTCGGCGGCCTCGCCTTCGAAGCCTTCAAAGGCTCGCCGTCGCTGTGGAGCCATCTGTCTTCGACGATCCTGCCGGTGGCCCTTGCCGATACAGTCATCCTGCTGGCCGGTGTCGGCCTGCTGACGGCGGCAATCGGCACGCTGACGGCCTGGCTGGTGACCGCCTATGATTTTCCCGGCCGTCGCATTCTCGAATGGGCGCTGCTGCTGCCGCTGGCGGTGCCGACATACATCATCGCCTATGCCTATCTCGATATCCTGCACCCGATCGGATCCGTGCAGGGCGCGATCCGCTGGCTGCTCGGCTATGAAAGCCCACGCCAGTTCCGCCTGCCCGATATCCGCTCGATGACCGGCTGCATCCTGCTGCTCGGCATGGTGCTTTATCCCTATGTCTATATTCCTGTCCGGGCGATGTTCCTGACGCAGTCGGCCAATCTCATCGAAGCGGGACGGATGCTCGGCATTAGCAGGCGCGGCGTCTTCTGGCATATCGCCCTGCCGCTTGCCCGCCCGGCCGTTGCCGTCGGCGTCAGCCTGGCATTGATGGAAACGCTGAACGACGTCGGCGCCGCCGAATTCCTGGGCGTCCGCACGCTCACTGTCTCGATCTACACGACCTGGATCACCCGCACCGACCTGCCCGGCGCGGCGCAGCTCGCGCTGGCACTGCTTTTCATCGTCGTTGCCCTGATCGGCATCGAGCGCTGGGCCCGGCGCAATCAGCGCTACGCAACCGACAGTCGCCGCAGCCGCGGCCTGCAGCCGCAAAAGGTCTCTCTGTCCAAGGGTCTCTTTCTCACTGCTCTCGGCTTCCTGCCTGTTATCTTCGGCTTCGCGGCGCCGGCTGTCTATCTGGCCTACGAGGCCTGGAAGCGCTTCCGCTTCGCCGGGGTTTCCGCCAATTTCCTCAGCGAAGCCGGATATACAGTGCTCTTCGCCTCGGTCGCAACCGCCGCGGTCATCCTTCTCGGCCTTCTGCTTGCCTATGCCGGCCGTCTATGGCCGGGTGCAGGCTCATCCTTGCTGATGCGGATTGCGGCAACCGGCTATGCCGCACCGGGAACAGTCGTGGCGATCGGCGTGCTGATCGTCCTCGGCAGCGCGGACAGGATGATCTTTCATGCCGGTACGCAATGGTTGGGCGTCGCCACCGGATTGTTCTTCATGGGATCGGGAGCGGCGCTCGTCTATGCGCTGACGGTTCGCTTCCTGGCGATTTCGGCGGGCGGCATCGATGCCGGATTGGCGCGGATTCCTGTCACGCTCGACCACGCATCGCGCACCCTTGGCCAGACACCATCAGGCACATTCCGCCTCGTGCACCTGCCGCTGTCGAAGACGGCGATTGCCGCGGCTGCGCTGCTGGTCTTCGTGGATTGCGTCAAGGAACTGCCGGCGACCCTGCTGCTGCGCCCGCTGAATGTCGAGACGTTCGCCACGCATCTCTATGGCGAGGCAGCGAGGGGAACATACGAGGAAGCGTCGATCGCCGCTCTCGCAATCGTCCTCGTCAGCCTCCTGCCCGTCATCCTGCTCTCGCGAGTCGGCACCACAAGGCGCTGAAAGGCACCCGCGCGGTTCGCGCGGGCGCTTTGTCCTAGGGTTCGCGCTCGAACAGCGCGTCGGTTTCCTGCCACAGGGCATCAGGGATCGGCAGCTTCGCCCAGTCGAGATTCTGCGCAATGCGCTCCGGCCGGCTCATGCCGAGAACCGCGGCAGAGACCTGTGAATTGCGGAAGGCGAACTGGATCGCCGCCGCCTGCAGGGGGACGCCGTGACGCTCGCAGATCGCCTCGATCCGCTTGGCCCGGGCGACGACCTCTTCCGGCGGAGCGCCGTAATCGAAGGTCGTGCCTGAATTGCTAGGACCCGTGGCGAGAATGCCCGAATTGAACACCCCGGCGACGACAATCTCGACGCCCCGATGCGCCGCTTCCGGCAGCAGATCGGCTTCGGCCGCCCGGTCGAGCAGGGTATAGCGCCCGGCCATCATGACGGCATCGAGCGCGCAGGCCTTGATGAACCGCGTTGCGACATCGCTCTCGTTGACCCCGACACCGATCGCCTTGATGTGACCGGCCTTTCTGAGATCGTCGAGCGCCCGGTAGCAGCCCTCGACGGCCTCGTTGAAACGCCGCTCGTAGGCATCCCCGTGGGTGAAGCGATCGACATCGTGGATATAGACCAGATCGAAATCCGCGATGCCGAGACGGTTTGCCGATTGCTCGAGCGAACGCATCGTTCCGGCATAGCTGTAGTCGAAGACCGGCTTGAGCCGCAGTGGCGACGCCCACAGGCCGTAATCCACCTTCTCACCATAGGGCGGCGCCATATAGCGGCCGGCCTTGGTCGAGACGGTGACGGTCTTGCGGTCGATGGTTCGCAGGAAGGTGCCAAGGCGCAGCTCGCTGAGACCATGGCCATAGAGCGGCGCGGTGTCGAAATAGCGCATTCCGCCGTTATAGGCAGCAGCCAGAACATCGGCCGCCTGCGCCTCGGTCACATCTCGGTAGAGCGTTCCGATGCCGCTTGCGCCGAAGCCGAGGCGAGAGGCAAAGCCGATCTTGCTCGAAGTCATAACCACCGTCATGCTCTGGCCTCCCCAAAGCCCGGAAGCCGGTAGACATCGATCGCGTTCAGTCCGAAGATCCGCTCCCGCTCGGCGCTCGACAGATCCTTGAGGCATTCCTGCAGCGCCTCGACGACACGGTCGTAGCTTGCCGCTACCAGGCAAACCGGCCAGTCGGTGCCGAACATGCAGCGATCGGTGCCGAAGACATCGAGCACTTCATGGACGTAGGGCTTCAGGTCCTCAGGCGTCCAGCTCTGCCAGTTGGCTTCCGTCACCATGCCGGAGAGCTTGCACCAGACGTGGTCACGTTGCCCTTTGAACTGGCGGATCAGCACCGCCCATTCATCGAAACCGCGATTGCGGATTTCTGGCTTCGAGATGTGGTCGAGCACGAAGCGCATTTCAGGGAAGGCTTCCGCTGTCGCGATGCAGGACGGCAGTTGCGGCAGGTTCGGCACGAGGTCATAGACAAGCCCGGCAGCCTCGACAGCTTTCAGGCCCTTCTTGACCTCATCGCGCAGCAGCCAGTTCGGGTCACTTTCCGTCTGGATCAGATGGCGGACGCCGACCAGCCACTTACCCTGAGGCGACGATTGCAGTTCGGCAAGCGTCTGGACGAGTTTCGGATCGGTCAAATCCACCCAGCCAACGACACCGGCGACGAAATCCGTCGCCTCCGCCGTCCTGATGAAATCCCAGGTCTCGCCGAGATCGTTCCAGGTCTGCACCAGAACGGTTCCGTTGACGCCATTCTTCTGCAGAGCCGGGCGCAGATCGTCCGGCTCGAAGACGCGGTTGATCGGCTCGAAGGGGCCGCTCAGCCAGCCATAATCGCCACCGCTTTTGGGATCCCAGAAGTGATGATGGGAATCGATGATCGGGCTTGTCATGGTTGACGCTCCCTACCAGCGCTGATGAACATATTGCTTGATGTAGGTGTCGTAGATCGACCTGATTTCCTGCATCGCGCTGTCGGAAATCGCCGGCAGGCTGGCTGCCTCGGCATTGGAGCTCGCCTGCGCCGGATTGCGAGCGCCCGGAATGGCGACCGTGACGGCGTCGAACATCAGGATCCAGCGGAGCGCAAACTTCGCCATCGTCGTATCGCCGGAGACCAGCGGACGGACCTTCTCGACGGCTTCGAGACCGACTTCATAGGGTACGCCGGAGAAGGTCTCGCCGACATCGAAGGCTTCGCCGTTGCGGTTGAAGAGCCGGTGATCGTTGCTCTCGAACTTGGTGTCCTTCTTGAACTTGCCCGACAGCAGCCCGCTTGCCAGCGGCACGCGGGCGATGATCGCCACCTTCTTCTCTTCGGCCTGCTTGAAGAAATGCTCGATCGGGCGCTGGCGGAAGGCGTTGAAAATGATCTGGACGCTGACGACGCCGGAATATTCGATCGCCTTCAGCGCCTCCTCGACACGCTCGACGCTGACGCCGTAACTGCGGATCTTGCCCTGCTCCACCAACCGGTCCAGACGTCCGAAAACTTCGGGGTGATAGTAGAGATCCGTCGGCGGGCAATGCAGCTGAACGAGATCGAGGCAATCGGTCTCGAGGTTCTTGAGGCTGCGATCGATCCAGCCGTTCAGGTTTTCGGCGCTGTAGCCTTCGACGGACTGCTCGGGCAGGCGGCGTCCGGCCTTGGTGGCGATGAACGGGCGTTCGCCGCCGCGTTCCTTCATCACCTTGGCGATCAGGCGTTCCGAATGGCCGTCGCCATAGACATCGGCCGTATCGATGAAAGTGACGCCGGTGTCGAGGGCGGCGTGAAGGGCGGCGAGCGCCTCCGTATCGTTGACGTCTCCCCATGCGGCGCCAATCGCCCACGCGCCAAATCCGATGTCGCTGACCTTGCGGCCTGTCCGGCCGAACTCCTTCGTTCGCATCTCTCACTCCCTGATTTGCGGTGACCGGCGGGCCGGTACCGTCTGGTTAGACTTGCTTGACATTCTCCGTCAACCCAATTATCAGAAAACAGGGTTGTACGACAACCCGGTAAGTACGCAAAATCTGCATCGGGAGGATGAGACCGTGCGATCACTTGTTTTGGGAGGCATTTCTCTAGCGCTTAGCCTCGGCGCGTCACTGCAAATGGCATCGGCTGAAGACACGATCAAGATCGGTGTCGTGGCCGCAGAATCCGGCGCTTTCGTCTCGGCCGGTCACACCCTGCCGGCAGGCGTTGGCCTGGCGGTCAAGGAAATCAACGACGCGGGAGGCGTCAAGGTTGGTGACAAGACCTACAAGGTCGAGATGGTGAAGCGCGACGACCGCACCGACATCTCCACCGCCATTGCCGCGACCCAGGAACTGGTTCGCGACGAAAAGGTTTCGGCGATCTTCGGTTCGGAAACCCACGACTTTACCCTGGCGATGACCAAGATCACCCAGCCTGCCAAGGTGATCCAGTTTGCCGGCAACAGCACGCTGGCAAAAATCCTGAACCCGCAGTCCGTCGCCCCCGGCGCCGAAGACCACTACCTCTTCCAGTCCGAGCCGCAGGAATTCCAGCGCTCCGGCTCGACGGCCCGCGGCGTTCTCAGCCTGCTGACCCCGCTCGTCGGCCACCCGCTGAAGAAATCAGTCGTCATCGTCGGCAACGACGCAACCGGCCAGTTCCTGACCTCCTACTACGTCAAGGCACTGAAGGCCGAAGGACAGGAAGTCCCCGAAGTCATCTCCTATCCGCCTGACACCACCGACTTCTCGCCGTTCCTGACGCGCGCCAAGAGCCTGAATCCTGATGTCGTGCACTTCTGGTACAACGGCGACTCGACGCTGACGGCCCTGCCGCAGGCGCTCGAACTCGGCGTTGCGCCCAGCTACTTCCTGTTCGGCGTCGACCCGGGCATCTGGAAGGAACGCGGCCTGACCGCCGACGTGCCGGTCGCCATGAGCTGCGTGCCGATCTGCTGGGGTGAATCTTCCAACGCCAATGCGAAGACCTATTTCAAGGCCTACTTCGCAGCCGGCGCGCCGAAGGGCGTCACCTCCTCGGTCTCGCTGCTCTACTACGACTATGTCCACATGCTCGCCGAGGCCTGGACAAAGGCCGGTTCACTCGATCCGGACAAGACCGTCGCAGCCCTGGAATCGCTCCATCACAAGGGCGTGGTTTCCGACGATCTCTCCTTCAACAAGAGCCATCAGGTGACACACGCGACCGAAGTCTGCGCTGCAGCGCCAGGCGGCGACATCTCCTGCGCGATGCAGCAGCCACCCGCCGAAGCCCCCGCGGAATAAACTGCCGATGCGCCTCCCGCCGGCCCTCTGCGCCGGCGGGACTTTCGTTATTGAAAGCGGACGCGCCTGACGCGCAGTCCCCGTAACAGCGGAACAGAGCTGTGGACATTCTCATTCAGCAAATCCTCAACGGCCTGTCGATCGCGAGCGTCATCACGCTGATCGCGGTCGGGGTCACCTTGATCTTCGGCCTGACCGGCATCATCAATTTCGCGCATGGCGAATTCCTGATGGTCGGCAGCATCGTCACCTGGCTTGCCGTGCAGGCTGGCCTCGGCTTCTTCGTCGCCCTCGTGCTCGCCGTCCTTGCCGTCGGCGTCATGGGCTTCGTGCTCGAACGCGGGCTGTTCCGCTTCACGCTGACGCGACCGACCAATGGCTTCATCGTCTCGCTCGGGCTGATCGTCGTGCTGCAGCACATCGTCATCTTCTTCTACGACCCGAACCAGAAGAGCATTCCTCGGCCATTGACCGGCGTCTGGGAGATCGGTGGCGTGCGCATCGCCTCGGTCCGCGTCATGGTCATTCTGGTCACCATCGCCGTCGTGGCGCTGACCTTCGCCATGGTCACCCGCAGCCGCTATGGACGCGCGCTTCGCGCCGCGGTCGATGACCGCGATACGGCTGCACTGATGGGCATCCCGGTCCGCCGTTATATCACCGGTGTCTTCGTGCTCGGCAGCGCCCTTGCCGGTCTCGGCGGCGCGTTGCTCATCGCCCTCTTCCCGATCACGCCGTTCACCGGCGGCACCATGGTGATGAAGGGTTTTGCCGTGGCGCTGATCGGCGGCCTCGGAAACCTGACCGGTGCTGTCGTCGCCGGCCTGATTCTCGGCATCGTCGAAGGTTTCAGCGCCGGCTACGGCTTCTCCGCCTGGACCGACGCCTATTCCTTCGCCCTGATGATCCTGGTTCTGCTCTTCCGCCCGAACGGCCTGTTCGGCGGCACGAGCGGCCCGAAAATGGCCTGACGCGCGAAAGGCACATGCTATGAACAATTCACTTTCGTCGCTCCGCTCACTGATACCGGCTCTGGTCGTGCTGGCGATCCTTGCCTTCGTCCCGGCGCTTGGCGCCAGCAACCGTATGCTGTCGCTGGCGATCTCGGCCGGCATCAACATCGTCGCGCTCTATGGCCTCTCGGTGCTGTTCGGCCAGACCGGTATCCTCTCCATGGGCCATGCGGCCCTTGTCGGCGTCGGCGCCTATGCGGCGGCGCTGCTTGCCCGCGATACCGGCATCAGCTTCTGGGTGGCACTGCCGCTTGGCGGCATCGCCGCTGCCGCCTTCGCGGCCATCATCGGCGTTCCCTCGCTGCGCGTCTCCGGCCACCACTTCGTCATCATGACCTTCGCCTTCGGCCAGCTGCTGACCATCGTTCTCACCAATGGCGGTGATTTCACCGGTGCCGCGACCGGGCTCGACCTGCAATTGCCGGTCAGCTTCTTCGGCATGCGTCTCGATGATCTCGTCCCCTACTACTTCGTCGTGCTGGCCTTCGTGGCACTCAGTGCCGTCGCCAGCTGGGGGATCATCAACTCGCCCTATGGCCGGACGCTGCGGGCCATCCGCGAAAACGAGAAACTGGCCGCATCGCTCGGCATCAATGTCGGCCGCCACAAGATCGGCGCCTTCATCGTCAGCGGCGTCTTTGCCGGTGTCTCCGGCGTGCTGCTCGCCTATTTCCTTCGACACATTTCGCCCAGCCAGTTCGCCTCCTTCCCGAGCATCTATCTGGCGCTGATGGTGATGATCGGCGGCGCGCGCCTGCTGCTCGGCCCGATCGCCGGCGGTATTCTCGTCTCCTTCCTGCCTGAGGTGCTGAACCTCGATCCGGTCGAATCCCGCATCCTCTACGGCGTCTGTCTGATCGCCGTCATCCTGCTGCTGCCGAACGGCCTGATTGCCGGCCTCGTCGACGGCTGGAACAGGCTCGTTCGAGGCCCGGCGCAAAAGCAGGCGTCGCGCCAGGCGGCAACTGCCAAGCATGCTTCGGAGGCAGGCCGATGAACGCCATTCTTGAGATCAGCGGATTGAAGAAGCAGTTCGGCGGCGTCACTGCATTGTCAGGTGTCGATCTGTCGATCGAAGAGGGCGAGATCCTCGGCATCGTCGGTCCGAACGGCTCCGGCAAGACGACGCTCTTCAACGTCATCACCGGCGTCTACCGGCCGACCGAGGGGCATGTCCGCTGGCGCGGGCGGGACATCACCAGCCTTGCCGCCCATGAAGTGTCGGGCGCCGGTATCGGCTACACCTTCCAGCAGGCCATGGCCTTTCCAGGCCTCACCGTCTGGGAAAACGCCCAGATCGCCTGCGAGCACGCACGCAACACCAGCCGACCCTACCCCTGGACGACGCCTGCTGCCCTGCTCGATTTCGTCGGACTGACTGCACTCGCGAATGAGCGCGCCGGCGTGTTGCCCTTCGGCAATCTGCGTCTCCTCGGCATCGCGCTGGCGCTCGCCACGCGGCCCTCGCTGATCCTACTCGATGAGCCGGCGGCAGGCCTCAACGACAAGGAAACCGCAACGCTGGTCGGTCTGGTCAAGCAGTTCCCGGCCCACGGCATCAGCGTCTGCGTGATCGATCACGACATGAAGCTGATGCAGATGCTCTGCAAGCGGCTTGTCGTTCTCGATTTCGGATCGAAGATCGCCGACGGGCCGACACAGGACGTTCTCTCCAATCCGAAGGTGCTCGAAGTCTATCTCGGAGGTGCGCTGTGAACCTGCTCGATGTTTCCAACGTGACAACGGGATATGGCGCAACGGTCGTCAACCGCGATGTCTCGGTGACGCTTGGCGAGAACGAGGTGATCACCATTCTCGGCCCGAACGGCGCTGGCAAATCGACTTTGCTGCGCACCATCGTCGGCCTCGTCAAACCGCGCGCGGGGACCATCAGCTTCGCCGGCGAGAACGTGACGGGCCGCACACCGGATATCATTGCAAAGCGTGGCGTCGTTCTTGTGCCGGAGGGGCGCCGGATCTTCGGCGACATGACCGTCGAGGAAAACCTGCGTCTCGGCGCCTATGCGCGGCGTGATACCGACGCTGTCGAAGCCGACGTCAAGACGATGGAGCGCTTCTTCCCGATCCTTGCCACCAAGCGACAGCAAAAGGGTGGCTCGCTGAGCGGCGGCCAGCAGCAGATGCTGGCGATCGCCCGCGGCCTGATGGCGAGACCCCGCGTGCTGCTGCTCGACGAGCCGTCGCTCGGGCTTTCCCCGCTGCTCGTCAAGGAGATCCAGACGATCATTCTCGACATCGGCAAGACCTTCAACGCCTCCGTTCTGCTGGTCGAGCAGAATGCCGGCCTGGCGCTTTCCGTCGCCACGCGCGGTTATCTGATGCAGAACGGCCGCATCGCGACATCAGGGCCGATCGCAGAACTCAAGGACATGTCGCTGATGCGCGAGCTCTATCTCGGCGGCGTGGCGGAGCAGGTGTGACGATGGACAAGATCGCTCTTTCCTACGGCCGTGGCCATCTCGACATCACGCTTCCGCCGGGCGCCCGGCCCACGGTGATCCGCAAGCAGCAACTGCCGAAACTCGCCGATGGCAAGGCAGCGGTGATCAAGGCGCTGCACCATCCGGTTAATTCCAAGCCTCTTTCTGACCTTGCGAAGAACCGCCAAAGCGCCTGCATCCTGATCTGCGACATCACTCGACCGGTGCCGAACCGGCTGTTTCTGCGCCCGATGATCGAGACGATGATCGCGTCAGGCATTCCGCAGGAGAAGATTTCGGTGCTGGTCGCCACCGGCCTACACCGGCCGAACCTCGGCGACGAGCTGGCCGAACTGGTCGGCGATCCCTGGGTGCTCGAAAATGTCCGCGTCGAAAACCACTATGCCAGGGACGAGGACGCCCATATCGATTTCGGCTTCACCAAGACGCGAAACACGCCGGTCAAGCTCGACCGGCTGTTTGCCGAAGCCGATCTCAGGATCGCCACCGGCCTCGTCGAGCCGCATTTCATGGCCGGCTGGTCTGGCGGGCGAAAGGTCATTGCTCCCGGCGTTGCCCATCACGAAACGATCCGGACGTTCCACTCGGCACGCTTCATGGAAGATCCGCTGGCCGTCCAATGCAATCTCATCGGCAATCCACTGCACGAGGAGCAGCTGGAAATCGTCCGCATGCTCGGTGAGGTCTATGCGCTGAATACCGTGCTGGATGAGGATCGCGATCTCGTCTGCGTCACCTTCGGCGAGATCATCGCCAGCCATCAGGCGGCGGTCGATTTCGTCAGCGGCGCGACGCAGATCCCTCTTGCCCGGAAATTCTCCACCGTCATTACCTCCTCGGCCGGCTATCCACTCGACAAGACCTACTACCAGACCATCAAGGGCATGGTGACGCCGCTCGATATCCTCAAGCCCGGCGGCACGCTTATTATCGCCTCCGAATGTTCGGAAGGCTTCGGCTCACCGGAATTCCGCGAGGCGCAGGCAAGACTGGTCGAGCTCGGACCAGAACGTTTCCTGGCGACGCTGACGGCAAAGAGCCTGGCCGAAATTGACGAATGGCAGACGGAGATGCAGCTGAAGCCGATGCGGCTCGGCAGCGTCGAGCTCTATACGACCGGGCTGTCGGGCGACGACTGGACGCTGACAGGCGTCGGCATGATTGGCGATATCCAGGCGGCCATCGCCCGCAGCATTAGTGCCAGCGGCGACGCCGATGTCGCCATCATCCCGGAGGGGCCTTATGTCGTGCCTCGATATGCGGCGTGAGCGGTTAGCGATGAAGGTTGGCGTCGCGCAACTCTTCGAAGCGCGCGGTGCTCTTCGACAGGTGATTGCGCAGCGCCTTGCGGGCGGCGGCTTCGTTGCCGTCGCGGATCGCGGCGAAAATCGCATGGTGCTCCTTGCGCATCCGCTCGGCATGCTGCTCGCGCCCGGCCGCCGTCATCTTGTCGAGCCGGGCCCACTGGCGCGGCACCATCGCATTGCCGAACGTGTCGAACAGCCGTCCGTAATAGGAATTCTGCGTCGCAACGAGGATCGAGCGATGGAAGGCAAAGTCTTCCTCGGCGCCATAGCCGCCTTCGGCTATCGCCCGGTCCAGCGCATCGAGCCGGTCCTGCATGCGGACGATATCCTCCGGCGTGCGCCGGAGCGCCGCGAGACCGGCAGCCTCATATTCGATGCCGAGGCGCAATTCGAGAACCCGCAGCACCTCGTCGATCGATTCCAGATCGTTGGGGATGATCGAAAAGGAACGCGGCGTCGGATCGTTGGAAACGAAGGCGCCGAGCCCCTGGCGGGTCGTAATCAAGCCTTTCGCACGCAACGTCGCAAGCGCCTCGCGCACGATCGTGCGGCTGACCCCCGTCGCTTCCATGATCGCCTGCTCGGTCGGCAGCCGCTGGCCGGGCTTCAGATCGCCGGATTCGATCTGGGCGATCAGGCTGTCGGCCAGCCCGCTGCGCAGATTCGGCGTCTGCGGAATGGTGTTGAAAACGGCGTTGTCCCTGTCCTTCATGCTGTCGCGACGTCCATTCTCGCCGTCAGGCGGCGGCCGGGGAATAATGCCGTTGCTACCGCATACCAGCACAAAAAGCAAAAGCCCGCCTGGCGGGGATAACCATAACGAACGGGGAGGAAAGAATGAAAGAGAAAATCGGCTTCATCGGTCTCGGTGCAATGGGATCAGGCATGGCGGCCAATCTGCTGTCGAAAGGCTGGCCACTGACCGTCATGGCCCACAGAAAGCGCGAGGCCGTCGAGCAGCTGAAGGCGCAGGGCGCCAGCGAAGCGGCGACGCCCAAGGCACTGGCGCTGGCATCGGATGTGGTGGTGCTCTGCGTCACCGGTTCCGAGGAAGTTCAGCAACTCCTGTCCGGTCCAGATGGCCTGCTCGCCTCCGGAAAGCGGATGCTTTTGATCGACTGCTCGACCTCAAACCCCGCCGTGACGATCAAGCTCGCTGCCGAACTTTCGGAGCAGGGTATCACGCTCGTCGACGCTCCCCTGGCCCGCACGCCAAAGGAAGCGGCCGAAGGCAAGCTGGATGTGATGGCCGGTGGCTCTGCCGATGGCATTGCCCGCGCCCGGCCGATCCTCGAAGCCTTCGCCGCTCGCATCATCGAGACCGGTCCGGCGGGTACCGGGCATACGATGAAGCTGCTCAACAACTTCGTGTCGATGGGCTACTCGGCGATCTATTCGGAAGCATTGATGATTGCCGCGAAGGCCGGCCTGACCCCTCAGGTGTTCGACAGCGTGCTGCGCGGCAGCCGCATGGATTGCGGTTTCTACCAGGCCTTCTTCGAGTTCGTGCTGAACCGCAACGAAAACGCTCAGCGCTTCGCCATGGCCAATGCGCTGAAGGACATGTCCTATCTCGCCTCGCTGGCCCAGGCGCTGCAGGCGGTCAATCCGGTCGGCGCTGCCGTTCGCAACAGCTTTGCGACGGCGGTTGCCGCAGGGCGCGGCCAATCCTTCGTACCGGCCCTCTCGGATGTTATCGCGGCGGCAAATGGTGTCTCGCTGACCGAAGCGGCGGACGGAAAATAGGACGGATGACCGTGCTCGAGATTCACCTCGATCCCGTCGGCGGCATTGCAGGCGACATGTTCGTGGCAGCCCTGCTCGATCTCAGGCCGGACCTGAATGCCGGCTTGCAGGCGGCGCTGAAACTCTGCCCGCTGATCGAAAACGTCGCGTGCGAACTCGTGGCGCATCACGACGGCGTGCTGACCGGCAGCCGCTTCAAGGTGTATCATGCCGAGCACGGGGCGGATCACCCGCATGATCACCATCATCACCATGACCATCACGGCCACCACCACCATGATCACGGCCATGCGGAGCACGATCACAGCCATGCAGGGCATCACCATCATGTCGCCTGGCGGGACATCCGCGATGCGCTGAGCCGTTCGGCACTCGACGGAGAAACCATCCGTCACGCGACCGGTATCTTCGAAAAGCTGGCGGAAGCCGAAGCCAAAGTCCACGGCACGACGCCCGAAGACGTCGCCTTTCACGAGGTCGGCGCGTGGGATTCGATCGCCGACATCGTCTCTGCCGCCTGGCTGATAACGCAGCTCGGCGCAGTGCATTGGAGCGTTGGTCCGGTCCCGCTCGGAAGCGGCCGGGTGAAGACCGCGCATGGGCTGCTCCCGGTTCCGGCGCCGGCGACCGTTCACCTGCTGAAGGATTTCGATGTCATCGATGACGGGATCGGCGGCGAGCGCGTCACGCCGACGGGTGCCGCCATCCTTGCCTATCTCTGCGGGACAAGGACTGCACCCGGCCGAAGGGTGCTGAAGGCATCAAGCCACGGCTTCGGCACCAAGCGGCTCCCCGGCCTCAGCAACTGCCTGCGGCTCCTGGCTTTCGAGCGCCGCGACGAGGTATTAGCCTTCAACGGCACGGTGGCGGTGCTCGAATGCGAGATCGACGACCAGACCGGGGAAGATATCGCCCAGGCGGTGGACCGGCTGCGTGACCGGCCGGATGTGCGCGACGTCGTCCAGATGCCGGTCTTCGGCAAGAAGGGCCGGATGATGACCCATCTCCGGGTGCTTGCCGACCCATCGAAAAGCAGGGATGTCGCCGCCGCCATGCTCGACGAAACGACAACCATCGGCGTGCGCGCCACGACGGCTGAGCGGATGACGCTGAGCCGCGAGCAGGAAACGGTCGAGCACGCAGGAAAGATCTACGCCTTCAAGCTCGTCGACCGCCCCTCGGGCCGCACCGCCAAGCTCGAAGCCGACAGCCTGACATCGACCCCGGGGGCGGCAGCGCGCGGCAGCCTGAGGAACCTTCTGGAGGGGCTGTTGAAACAGAAAAGAGGAGACCTGTTGTGAGAAAGGCTCTGGAGGAATGTCTCGCCTCGCTCGGCGACGTCTCGATCGCGGTCAGCGGCGGCATCGACTCGCTGACGCTGGCGGTCATTGCGACCCGGCTTCTCGGACCGGCGCGCGTCAACATCATGCACGCGGTCTCGGCTGCCGTCCCCGCAGAAGCCACCGAGCGCGTCAGGATGCTGGCGGGAAGCGAAGGCTTCGACCTCGAGATCATCGACGCCGGCGAATTCTCCGATCCGGATTATCTCCGGAACCCCGTCAACCGCTGCTTCTTCTGCAAGGGCAATCTCTACGGCGCCATCGCCGCCCGGTCGAGCCGTCAATTGCTGTCCGGAACCAATCTCGACGATCTCGGCGAGTACCGTCCGGGGCTTGAAGCAGCCAAGAATTTCTCCGTCCGCCATCCCTTCGTCGAGGCCGGTATCGGCAAGCAGGCTTTGCGCCAGCTGGCCCGTGATGCGGGCCTTGGTGCGCTGTCGGAACTGCCGGCCTCCCCCTGCCTCTCCAGCCGGATCGAAACCACGATCGCCATCGAGCCGGAAATGCTGGAGGCCGTGCACCGGATCGAGACGTTCCTGACCGAGACGCTCAGACCTCAAACCGTCCGCTGCCGCATCAGGCGCAGCGGCATCGCCATCGAGCTTGATCGCGATGCGCTGGCACTGGCAACGGCAATGAACGACGTCGGCAACGACCTGCGCGGCATGCTGCCCGGCGCCTACAGGAACGGTCCGCTGACCTTCGAGCCCTACCGCAACGGCAGCGCTTTCGTCGGTGCCAGGCCATGACCGGCGATGCCGTCTTCGATTTCGCCCGGGCCGAGCGCATCGGCCTCAGCGAAGCCGTGTTTTGCGCCGGCAAGATGCCGCAGCAGATTGCCGCGATCCTTCGAAGCGCCAGCGAGCGGGATGCCGGTCTGCTGCTCACGCGCCTCGACGACCAGAAATTCGCGGCGCTCCCGAGTGAATTGAAGCCCGCCACGGACTGGTGCCCGCTGTCGCAAACCGCATTCTTCGGCCCGGTGTCGCCAGTATCCTCGACCGGAAACGTCGTGATCGTCGCAGCCGGAACCTCGGACGCACCGGCCGCCCGGGAAGCCGAGCGGACCCTTCGCCACGCAGGTGTCGAGGCATCCGTTATCATCGATGTCGGGGTCGCCGGGCTCTGGAGACTGATGGACAGGATCGAGGAGATCCGCCGCTTTCCCGTCGTCATCGCAGTCGCGGGCATGGACGCGGCGCTCGCAAGCGTTCTCGGCGGCCTCTACAGCGGCAGCCTGATCTGCGTGCCGACCTCGGTCGGCTACGGCGCGGCCGAAGAGGGCCGCACGGCACTCAACGCCATGCTGGCCAGCTGCGCGCCGGGGCTGCTCGTCACCAATATCGACAACGGTTATGGCGCGGCCTGTGCGGCGCTGCGCATGCTTGGTGTCATGAAACTTCGCTGAGGAGGAGCCGCAGTGCGGCTCCTCGACGTTTTCTCAGGCAGCGTCGACAGTCAGCTGCGTCTGCTCGCCGAGACCATCGATACCAAGCTTGATCGTCTGCCCGGCCTTCAGGAACAGCGGCGGCTTCATGCCGAGGCCGACGCCCGGCGGCGTGCCCGTCGAGATGATATCGCCCGGCTGCAGGCTCATGAACTGCGAGATGTAGTGAACGAGGAAGGAGACGCCGAAGATCATCGTCTTCGTCGAGCCGTTCTGGCGCATCGTGCCATCGACCGACAGCCACATCTTCAGGTCCTGCGGATCGGCGATCTCGTCGCGCGTCACCATCCAGGGGCCGATCGGGCCAAAGCTGTCGGCCGATTTGCCCTTTGTCCACTGCCCGCCGCGCTCGGCCTGGAATTCACGCTCCGAAACGTCGTTGATCAGGCAGTAGCCGGCTACATGCTTCATCGCGTCGGTTTCCGAAACATAGCGGGCCTCGTCGCCGATGACGATGCCGAGCTCGACTTCCCAGTCGGTCTTCTTCGACTTCCGCGGGATGATGACGTTGTCGTTCGGGCCGGTAATGGCGCTGGTGGCCTTCATGAACAGGATCGGTTCTTCGGGAATTGCCGCACCGGTCTCGGCAGCGTGGTCTGCATAGTTCAGGCCGACGCAGATGAACTTGCCGGTGCGCGAGACGCAGGGGCCATACCGGCCGGGCTCGGCAACGACGGGCAGGCTCTCGACGTCGATCGCGGCGATCTTCGCCAGACCCGCAGCCGTCAGGCTGTCACCTGATATGTCGCCGACATGACCGCTGAGGTCGCGGACTTTGCCGTTCCTGTCGAGAATGCCGGGCTTTTCGGCGCCGCGCTCACCGTATCTCAGAAGCTTCATATCGATTGTCCGTTTTTCAGATGTGTCTTCAGGCGTTCGCCCAGCCGCCATCGATGACGATGGCGTTGCCGGTCATGAAGGCCGATTCCTTGCTGGCGAGGTAGACGACGAGGTCGGCCACTTCCTCGGGCGTGCCGAGGCGTCCCATCGGCTGGCGGGCGATGAAGCCGGCGCGCGCCTGATCGTAATCGCCGAGGGCCCGCATGCGGTCCTGCAGCGACGGGCTTTCGACGGTGCCGGGGCAGATCGCGTTGGCGCGGATACCCTGTCCGACATAATCGAGCGCCACCGATTTCGTAAGGCCGATCACCGCAGCCTTGGTGGTGCCGTAGATGAAGCGGTTCGGCGCGGCGATGACCGTCGAGGCGACCGATGCCATGTTGACGATCGAGCCGCCGCCGCGGGCGATCATGCCCGGCAGGAAGGCGCGGATCATCCGGTACATGGCGCGGATGTTCAGGTTGACGGAAAAATCGAAGGCATCCTCGTCGCAATCGAGGATCGAGCCGTGATGCACGAAACCGGCGCAGTTGAAGAGGATGTCCGGCGCATCGATCTCGTTGGCGAAGGCGCTGATCGCCGCCGGGTTCAGCACATCGAGCTTGTGCGCGGTGACGCCCGCCTGATCGCGCAGCGTATCGAGCTTTGCGGCGTCGATATCTGTGGCGCAGACGCGCGCGCCTTCACGCAGGAAGGCGAGCACCGTGGCGCGCCCCATCCCCTGCCCGGCTGCCGTCACGACAGCGGTTTTTCCCTCAAGTCTTCCAGTCATGTCATGTCCTCAACAGATTATTCGGGTTGTTCTCCGGCCAGCCCGACGCGGTTTGCGGCACCATGGAGGTGCGCCCGCATGGCATCACGGGCTTCGTCGCCGTCGCCCGCTTCGATGGCATCGAGAATGCGTTGATGCTCACCGAGCGTCACGGCCGCCAGATCTTCGGAGCGCTGCTGGTTGCCGGAGGCCAGAATGCTTTCGCGCACCCGCTCGGAAACGAACATCAGGAACTGGACCATGTAGAGATTGCCCGTCGCGGCAGCGACGGTCTTGTGGAATTCGAGATCTGTCTTCAGCCACATGACGCTGCCGTAGGGCGCATCACGCATCGTCACCAGCGCATCCTTCATCGCCGTCAGGTCGTCGCTGGTCCGGCGCTTGGCGGCAAGGGCCGCCGCCTCGACTTCGAGAATGCCGCGCAGTTCGAACAGCGACTGGAAGGCCGCAGCCTGCTGCAGGGCTTCGTAATCGATGGTCAGCGTCGTGGCATTCGGCTGGTCGGCGACGAAGGCCCCGCGGCCCTGCTGCGACCAGATCCGGCCCTCGGACCGCAGCCGCGCGATCGCCTCGCGCACGACGTTGCGGCTGACACCGAATGTCTGCGCCAGCTGCTGTTCGGTCGGCAACTGATCACCCGGCCTCAAACGCCCCTGGGCGATTTCGCGCGAGATCGAACTTGCGACCAGCGTCGACAGATGCGGGCCCCGATTGACCTTGTCGAGTTTCAGCGTCATTCCCTACCCCCTGCCATGCCATCTGCACTTGCCAATATCCGCCCCTCGCTCAAGAGATGCCGCGGGTCGAATGCATCCTTGATCCGGCGCGAGAGCTCCAGCGTCAAGGGGTCGGCACGTTTCAGGAAGGCATCCTGCTTGACGCGGCCGATACCGTGCTCGGCGCTGATCGAGCCGCCATGCTTGTCGACGACATCGAAGATCACCTCTTCCGTGGCATGAAACAGCCCATCGAACTGATCATCAGGCATGCCGACAGGCGGAACGATATTCAGGTGGATATTGCCGTCGCCGACATGACCGTAGGTGACTGCGATTGCCTCGGGATGCGTCTGCGACAGCGCCTCCAGCGTGTCGCCGACGAAGGCGGCCAGGCTTGAGATCGAGACCGAGACATCGGTCCTCAGATATCGTCCGCCGCGGCCCTGCGCCTCGACCATCATCTCGCGCAGCAGCCAGAGCCGGTCTCCCTGCGCCTTGCTGCTGGCGATGACGCCATCGAGTACCAGATCGGAGGCATCGCCGAGAAACCCTTCGAGCAGGGCGCGAAGATCGACACGTCCGGCTGCCGAAGCCTCGATCAGCACATAGACGGGATAGGCCTCGCTCAAGGGATCGGGAAGATCGTCCCGAGCGTTGATGGCAATCTCGATGCCGCCGCGCAGGATAAGCTCGAATGCCGTCAGCAGGTCGCTGCACTGGCGGCGCGCCCGCGCGTAAAGCTGCATGGCATCATCCACGGAGGCCAGCCCGACCAGCGCGGTTTCCACCTGTTCCGGCTTCGGAAACACCTTGAGCGCCACGGCGGTGACGATGCCGAGCGTGCCTTCGCTGCCGATGAAAAGCTGTTTCAGGTCATAGCCGCGGTTGTCCTTGCGCAGCGTGCGCAGGCCGTTCCATATCCGGCCGTCGGCAAGCACGACCTCGAGGCCGAGCACCAGGTCGCGGGTCATGCCGTAGCGCAGCACGTTGAAACCGCCGGCATTGGTCGAAACGTTGCCGCCGATCCGGCAGGTGCCCTGCGCCCCGAAGGTGATCGGCAGAATACAGTCGGCCGCTTCGGCGTGGCGCTTGGCATCTTCGAGAATGCAGCCGGCCTCGACGACCATGGCGAAATCGATCGGATTGACGGAGCGGACCTTGTTCATCCGCTCCAGTGAAACGACGACCTCGCCGCCTGGATAGCTTGGCACTGCCGCGCCAACGAGCCCGGTCAGCCCACCCTGCGGAACGACATGGATCTTCTCTTCATGGCAAAACGCCATCAGGCGGCTGAGCCCAGCGGCCGAACGCGGCCGCGCCACGGCCAGCGGCCGGCCGTAATGCTCTCCGGACCAATCGCGGCTGTAGCGCTCCAGCGCCTCGCCTTCCGTCAGGAGCAGGTCTGCCGGCATAGCGGCAGAGAGGGCGGCGAGCGCTCTTTCCTGGAGGGGCGGAAGGGCATTCATTCGGTTGCTCCGGTTAAGCGGGAAAACATCTGGACAACTGGGTCACTTACATGGTTATCATACAACACTGGTTTCGAACATCAAGTGCGGCGATCTTTTCCAATGCTCGCCTTTCGCTAAAAACCAGTGTAAAAACGATAACTTGCAGGAGGATCCGTACTATGACCGCAGCGTCCGGCCAATTTCGAAATATGCACGTCATGATCCGTGTGTTCGACCTCGATAGGTCGATCAAGTTCTACACGGAACTGCTCGGCATGAAGCTTCTTCGCAAGGATGACTATCCGGGCGGAAAGTTCACCAATGCCTTCGTCGGCTATGGTCCCGAGGAGACCGATACCGTCATCGAGCTGACCTACAACTGGGGCCGCGAAGAACCCTACGAACTCGGCACCGGCTTCGGCCATCTGGCACTCGGCGTCAACGACATCTATGCCGTCTGCGCCGCGCTTGAGAAGCAGGGCGCCAAGATCCCGCGCCCGCCGGGCCCGATGCTGCACGGCACCACGCATATCGCCTTCATCGAGGATCCCGACGGTTACAAGATCGAGCTGATCGGCCTCGACACGATGTAAGTCCCGCTTCGTTTTCCGGAGGCCGCGCTGCAGAGCGCGGCCTTTTTTGTTTGCCGGTAGCGTCTCCGCACGGCCCATCATTTGATGATCGCAATCTTGCTGCGGTCGATGGTAATGGCGACGGCGAGGATCAGCACCGAGCCGAAGACGACGTTTTCGGCAAAGATGTTGATGCCGATGAAGGTCATGCCGATGCGCACGATCGAGATGATCAGCGCGCCGACGGCCGTGCGGGCAACGCCACCGAGACCGCCGGTGATCGCCGTGCCGCCGACGATGACGGCAGCGATTGCCGGCAGCAGCAGCTGATTGGCCAGATTGGGCGAGCCGCTCGACAGACGCGCAGCCAGGATCACGCCGGCAATCGCCGCCAGCATGCCGGAGATTGCGAAGGCGACGATCTTGGTCCGCTCGACATTGATACCGGCAGCGATCGCCGCAGGTTCACCGGCACCGATCGCCAGGCTGTGGCGGCCGAAGCGCGTATATCTGAGACCGAAGAATGCCAGGATGCCGATGATCGCGGCAATCCAGATGACCGTCGGCAGGCCCGCAAAGTTGTCGTTGATCCAGGCAGTGTTCAGACGGCCGGCTTCCTCGATGGTGATCGCCCGCCCGGCCGCTGCCCACAATGCGATACCGGCGACGACACCGCCGGTCGCCAGCGTCGCCACGAAGGACGGCACCTTTAGGCGGACATGGACGTAGCCGCTCAGCGCGCCGAAGACGAGGCCCGACAAGATTGCCACCGGAAAGGCGAGCATGCCGATCTGTGGCAGAAGCTGTGCCAGGATGACACTCGACAGTGACGCCACCGACTGGATCGACAGGTCGATGCCGCCGATCAGGATGACGAAGGTCACACCGGCAGCGAGAATGAAGAGCACTGCCGTGTTCGACAGCAACAGGATCAGCGTATCGCCGGTCAGGAATCCGGGGGCCGCGACCTCGATGACGAGGACCAGCACGACGAGAAGTGCGGGCGGAATGGCGCCCTGCATCCAGCCTGCGGCGAGAAGGGATTTCATATCCTTGAAACGTTCCATCATCGCCTCCTCACACCATCGCCCGGACAAGATCGACCTGATCCGGCTTGTTTCCGGGCGCCGCATCGAAATGCGCGGTGACGGCGCCATCGCGCATCACCAGCACCCGATGCGACAGGCCAATCGTTTCCTCCAGCGTGTCGGAGATCAAAAGGATCGCGACACCCTGCGAGGACAGGTCGCGCACCAGTTCATAGACTTCCTCCTTGGCGCCAACATCGAGGCCGCGCGTCGGGTGATCGAGGATCAGGATCCGCGAACCCGCCGTCATCCAGCGCGCCAGAACCACCTTCTGCTGGTTGCCGCCGGAGAGTTTCCGGCAGGCGATATCAGGCCCCGGCGCCTTGATGCGCAGCCGCTTGATCCAGTCGGCGGCGAGCCGCCGCTCGCGGCGATAATCGATTGCGCCGTTGCGCATCACCGAGGAGAGGTCGGCGAGCGTGATGTTTTCGGCGATCGACAGGAACATCACCAGCCCCTCGACGCGGCGCTCGCGCGGGATATAGCCGATGCTCTTGCGAACCGCCTGTTCCGGCGTGCGGAACTGCACCGCCTCGCCGTTGATCTTCAAGGTTCCGCCGGTATGGGTCATGAAGCCGCCGATCGTGCGAGTCACTTCCTCGCGGCCGGAGCCGACAACGCCGGCAATACCGACGATCTCGCCGGCATGGATCTGCAGGTCGACATCGTGAAACGCGCCATCGATCGCCAGTCTGCTGGCATCGACGACGATCTCGCTCTTCGGCGGCAGCTGCTTGTCTTCCTTGTAGTAGGTCGACTGCAGGCCGCGCCCGACCATGATCTCGTGCAGTTCGGGTCCGGTGACATCGGCAGCCCGATGCTCGGCCACCACCTGCCCGTCCTTCATCGTGTAGACACGGTCGGAAATGCGCAGCACCTCGTCCAGCCGGTGCGAGACGAAGACGAAGCTTGCACGCGATTTCAGCGAGCGCACGCGCTTGAACAGCACGTCGATATCGCTGCCGCTCAGAACCGAGGTCGGCTCGTCGAGCAGGATGACCAGCGGGCGCGAGACGGTCTCTTCCAGCGTCAGGGCCTTGGCGAGTTCGACCATCTGGCGCGCCGCAAATGTCAGTTCAGAGGTGCGCGCGGTCACGTCGATATCGACGCCGATCTTGTCGAGCTGGCGCTTTGCCGCTGCCCGCATCGCTTTCCAGTCGACGATGCCGAAGCGGACGAACTGGCTTTCCTGGCCGAGATAGATGTTCTCGGCAACGGAGATGTTGAGCAGCAGCGACTGCTCCTGGAACACCATGCCGATGCCGTTGGCGGCGCCGTCGCGCGCATTACGCAGCTTCAGCGGCTGGCCGTCGAGCATCAGCGTGCCGCTGTCAGGCTGATGGGTGCCAGCAAGGATGCGCATCAATGTCGATTTGCCGGCACCGTTTTCGCCGATGAGGCCGACGACCTCGTTCGGCCGGATTTCGAGCGAGACGTTCTTCAATGCATGAACGCCGGCGAAGGATTTGCTGATATCGTTGGCTGAAAACATGGCGGTCACTTCACGATCTGGAGGCGCAGGCGGTCGAGCGACAGCGCGACGGCAGCGATGATCATCAGGCCCTGAACGGTCTGCTGCACATAGGGCGAGACGCCGAGCAGGATCATGCCGTTGCTGAGAACGGTGACGATCAGGACGCCAACCAGCGTATTGATGACGCCGCCTTCACCGCCGGTCAGCGCCGTACCGCCGACCACCACGGCAGTCACCGCCGCAAACAATCGGCCATCGGCGATGACGGCATCGGAGCGGCCGAGCTGGGCCGCGGCAAGAACACCGGCAATGCCGAAGAAGAAGCCCGCCAGCCCGAACGCCATGATGCGGACGCGGCGGAGATTGATGCCCGACAGTTCGGCGACATCCTCGCCCCCGCCGATCGCCATGATATGGCGGCCGAGACGGGTATAGTATTGAACGGTGCAGGCAATCAGGAATGCGGCGAGCGCCACCCAGACGGCGAAAGGCAATCCGAGAAAGCGGGCAAGCGCCAGATCGCGGATCGACGGATCCATCAGGCGCACGGCGGAACCACCGAGCATATAGACGGAGATGCCGAGCCCGATGAACCAGACACCGAGCGTCGCCATGAAGGACGGGATTCGGAGATAGGTCTGGATGATGCCGGTCGTCAGGCCCATGACGGTGCTGGCGGCGATGGCCGCGATGACGGCAAGCCAGCCGTAGGCATTGGCATTGGCATCATTGGTGGCGAGCAGCACGGTCACCATGGCCGCAACCGAAAGCGAGCCCTCGACCGAGAGGTCGATACTGCCGAGCAGGATGATGAAGGTCAGGCCCATGGCGAGCGTCAGCGGAACCGCGGCGGAATTGGCAACGCGCACCAGGTTGCGAGGCTCGATGAAATTGGGATTGGCGATGGTAATCAGAATGCAGAGCGCGATCAGCACCAGCGCCGGAGCGTAGGCGCGCAAGCGCTTGAGGTTCGGCCCGCTGAACAGGCGGCTTCCAACAGTCGGCATGGCACCTGCCTGTTCGCTTTTTGTCATAGTCTTGATGTTTTCGGCATTGATGGTCAACAGACGGCACCTCACTGCGTCATGCGGAGGAGCTGGCAGGCGCCGTAGCGCCCGCCAGCGACGAGGCAGCCTCGGGAGGAGCCGATGCTGCGGGAGAGACGGTACCCGCTAGGTGCGGATGGCGCCTGTCACACGACCCCAAAGGTCGTTCCAGTCCAGCGTCGGATGCGAGTCGATGTTGGTCTTGTAATATTCCTCGACATTGTCCTTCGCGATCAGCACGGCCTTGCCGTAGAACTCGCGATGGTCAGCCGGCTCCTTGGCCGGGTCGAACTTTTTCTGGAGTGCTGCGAGGCCGATGGCGAGGCCCATGCCGCCCTGCCAGAACGGATCCGAGGTGACCGTGCAGGCAAATTCGCCCTTGCGCACCGCGTCAACCGCAGCCTTGATGCCGTCAACGCCGACTACGGGAACCTTGCCAGCGAGGTTTTCGGCGCGCAGCGCTTCGAGAGCGCCGGTGCCCATGTCGTCGTTGGCGGCCCAGATGCCCTTCACGTCATCGCCGAAGCGCGTGAGCAGGTTGCTCGTCAGGTCATAGGCTTCCGACGACTTCCAGTTGGCGACCTGGAAATCCAGGAGCTTGATGTTGGTGTTGGCAGCCAGCGCGTCTTCCAGACCCTTCTTGCGCTCGATCGCCGCCGTGTTGGAAATCTGTCCGCCAAGCGCGATGATGCCGCCGGAGCCGCCGATCGTCTTGAAGAGGATTTCGGCAATCTGCTTGCCGCTGGAGATGCCGTCGAATTCGATATGCGAGACGTAGTTCGGATTGAAATCCTTCGGATGAAGGTCCGCCGGCTTGTTCCACTGCGTCACGACATAGGCACCCGCCTTGGCGCAGGCTTCGACGATCGGGCGCGCATCCGGCGTATCGTTCGGGTCGGAGTTCAGCACCATGTTGCCGCCGGTCTTGGCGAGCATCGCCTTGATGTCGGCAATACCCTTTTCGCTGTTGCCTTCGGAAACCAGCGTGACGTGGTCGAGGCCGATCGCGGAGGCGAAGGCCTCGGCACCCGTCTTCCAGACGGCATGATAGGGGTTGGAAAGAGAGCGGATGGACGTGACAAGCGTCGGCTTGTCAGCGGCGAAGAGCTGCCGTGGCAGGGCGGCGACCGTCGCACCCGCTGCGACCGTCGCCAGAAACGATCTGCGGTTCATGCTGCCGAAACGCGAATTCATCTTATCGTTCATTCGAAAACCTCCCGTTGAATGACGAAGATAGCGATGCCGTCCTTATTTCCCCGGCACCTCCATCTGAAGCGACGTCGTCATAACATTTGTACGACAACCCTTCAAGACGATAACCGTACCCTTTCTCTTGACGAGGGGCAAGAGACTTGAGATTGTGATCGCGAATTGATGCCGGGACAACGAGGAGCGACCGGTTTCATCTGGATTTTACGGAGGAAAGAATGCCCGATTACATCATCGTCGGGGGCGGCTCGGCGGGATGCGTGCTTGCTGCGCGCCTGAGTGAGGATCCGGACGTATCCGTGACCCTGCTGGAGGCCGGCCCGCGCGACAGCAATATGTATATCCATCTGCCCGTCGGCTTCTTCAAGATGACGGCCGGTCCGCTCATATGGGGCTATGAAACGGTCGCAGGGCGCGAGATCGCCGGACGCAAGATGGTCTATCCGCAGGCGCGCGTGCTCGGCGGCGGCAGCTCGATCAATGCCCAGGTCTTCACCCGCGGCTGCCCCGAGGATTACGACGGCTGGCGCGACCTCGAGGGTTGCACGGGTTGGGGCTACGACGATGTCCGGCCCTATTTCCGCAAGTCCGAAGGCAACGACACGTTCGGCGGCGCCCATCACGGCACCGAGGGACCGCTCGGCGTCAGCTCGCAGACGCCGCATGCCCTCACGCGGGTTTTCGTCCGCGCCGCGCAGGAAGCGGGTCTCCCCTTCAATCCCGACTTCAATGGTGGATCGCAGGCCGGAGCCGGCTTCTACCAGACGACGACCCGCAATGGGCGCCGCAGCAGCACGGCCGTCGGCTACCTGAAACCCGCAGCGCACCGCAAGAACCTGACGGTCCGCACCGATACGGCCGTCAACCGCATCGTCATTGAGAACGGCTGCGCCGTCGGCATCGAGATCATCGAGAACGGCCGCCCGGTGCTGCTGCGTGCCGAGCGCGAGGTCATCCTGACATCAGGCGCCATCGGCTCCCCGAAGATGCTGATGCTCTCCGGCCTCGGCCCTGCAGACGAATTGCGGGCGCTCGATATCGACGTCGTCAGGGACCTGCCGCAAGTGGGCAAGAACCTGCAGGACCATATGGATGTCGATGTTCTCGCCGAGCTCACCGGATCACACGGCATCGACCGCTACAAGAAGCGGCATTGGCAGGTGGCGGCAGGCATCGAATATGCGCTGTTCGGCAAGGGGCCGGTCGCATCCAACATCGTCGAAGGCGGTGGCTTCTGGTGGGGCGACCGCACCGAGGCGACGCCGGATCTGCAATTCCACTTCCTGCCCGGCGCCGGTGTCGAGGAAGGCATCGGCGGCGTACCCGGCGGCAATGGCTGCACGCTCAATTCCTATCACGTCCGGCCGCGCTCGCGTGGGACGGTAACGCTGCGCTCCAAGGACCCGGCCGTTCCACCTGAGATCGACCCCAACGCCTTTGCAGAGCCTTACGATCTGGAACGCGCCGTCGATGGCATCAAGATCTGCCAGGAAATCCTTTCGCAACCGGCCTTCCGGCCCTTCGTCAAACGGCTGCATCTGCCCGACGGTAATATCCGCACGCAGGAGGAATACCGCCAGTTCGCCCGTCAATACGGCCGTTCCGCCTATCATCCCGTCGGCACCTGCCGCATGGGTGGCGGCGAAGACGCCGTCGTCGATCCGGACCTCAAGGTGCGCGGCATCGATCGCCTCAGGGTCTGCGACAGCTCGGTGATGCCGCGGCTGATTTCTTCGAACACCAACGCGGCCACAGTGATGATCGCCGAAAAGGCAGCCGATATTCTCAAGGGAGTCTTGCAACGGCGGCCACAGCACGATTACGCATGACGATCCTTTCCAGCGCAGATCATTCCATGACCCATTCCATCCCGTCTCCCCGCGAATTCCTGGCCTCGCTCTTCCACGCCGCCGTCAAGGCCGCCGATCCCCTGACGGGGATTGCGGCGCACCTGCCGGAAAAGCCGAAGGGCAAGACCGTCGTCATCGGCGCCGGCAAAGGGGCGGCGCAGATGGCGCGGGCATTGGAAAGCCTTTGGGATGGACCGCTCGAAGGCGTCGTCGTCACCCGCTACGGCTATGGCTGCGAGACCGAACATGTCGAGATCATCGAGGCCTCGCATCCCGTGCCGGATGCTGCGGGTCTCGCCGCATCGAAGCGGCTGATCGAGACGGTGAAGGATCTCTCCGCCGACGATCTCGTGATCGCTCTTGTCTGCGGCGGCGGCTCGGCGCTGTTGCCCTCTCCACCGCAGGGACTGACGCTCGAAGACGAGATTGCGCTCAACGAGATGCTTCTTGCCTCGGGCGCGCCGATCTCGGCGATGAATGTCGTGCGCAAGCATCTGTCGACCATCAAGGGCGGACGGCTGGCGGCAGCGACCAGGGCCCGCGTCGTCAGCCTCATCGTCTCCGACATTCCCGGCGACAATCCTGCCCATGTCGCATCCGGCCCGACGGTGCCCGATCACTCGACCCGTCAGGAGGCGCTGGAGATCATTACCCAGTACGGCCTCAAACTGCCGCAGGCGGCGATCGATCATCTCAATTCGGCGGCAGCCGACGCGCCGCTCCCGGATGATCCGGCCTTTGTCCGCAACAGCCACCATATCGTCGCCTCGGCCGGCGTTTCGCTGGAGGCCGCTGCCGCATTGGCGCGGGCAGGAGGCATCGAGGCGGCGATCCTCTCGGATGCGATCGAGGGTGAATCCCGCGATGTGGCGCAGGTCCACGCGGCCATCGCCAGGGAAGTGCTCGGCCGCAACCGGCCGTTCGCCAAACCCGTCGTCATCCTTTCCGGCGGTGAAACGACAGTGACGCTGCGCGCCAAGGGCGGCAAAGGGGGGCGTAACGGCGAGTTCGCGCTGGCAGCAGCCCTTGCCCTCGACGGGCACGACATCCATCTGATCGCAGCCGACACGGATGGCATCGACGGCTCGGAAAACAATGCCGGAGCCTTTGCAGATGGTGCGACGGTGAAGCGGCTGCGCGCAGCCGGTCTCGATCCGCGCCGCGTTCTCGATGCCAATGACAGCTATACCGGCTTCAAGGCGACCGGCGACGTCTTCGAAACGGGCCCGACCGGCACGAATGTCAACGATTTCAGGGCGATCCTGATCCTCTAGCCGGAACCGATCATGCAACACCTGCTCTTCATCGGCACGCTCAACCAGCCGACCTCCTATTTCGAAGGTGCCAATGGCGATGGGCTTTCGGTTCATCTCTTCGACGACGAGACGCTGACTGCCGAGCGGCTGGCAACGGCGCCGCAGATCGTCAATCCAACCTTCCTCTCGCCATCAGCAGACGGCAGTCTCGTCTATGCGAATTCGGAGATCGAAGGCTGGTACGAGGGCCTCGTCACCGCGCTTGCGTTCGACAGGCAGGCCGGGCGCCTCCGCCATCTGAACATGCAGCCGTCGCTCGGCGCTACGACGGCACATAACGCAATCTCGCATGACGGCAGGCACCTCTTTGCCGTCAACTATGCGATGGGAGAAGGTGGTCCGGATCAGGCGCTTGTCGCCTTTGAGCGCCGGGCCGACGGCTCGCTGGCGCCGGGCAAGATCAGTGTGGCGCAATCCGGAACCGGCCCGAACCCCGCCCGCCAGGAACGTAGCCATCCGCACAGCCTCACCGAGATCGCCCCGAACCTGATCTTGGTTGCCGATCTCGGCACGGATCGGCTGACGATCTACGCTCTCGAAGGGGACCGGTTCGAGAAGGTGAGCGAGACCGCGGCAAGGCCTGGTGCAGGACCGCGCCACGTTGCGCTCCATCCGTCCGGCCGCTTCGTCTTCGTCATCAACGAGCTTGATTCCACGGTGGCGAGCTATCGCTTCGATGCCTCCCGCCGGATGCTGCATGAGATCGAGATCCACTCGACGCTGCCGCCGCAGACCACGGGCACCAACTATGCGTCGGACCTGCAGATCTCGCCGGACGGCCGGTTTCTCTACGGCGCCAATCGTGGCCACGACAGCGTCGCGGTCTTCGAGGTCGACGCAGAGACCGGCAGGCTTTCGCCGAAGGGTCAAACTCCCTGCGGCGGCCGCACGCCGCGCAACCTGGCAATCGCCCCGCAGGGCGGTCACCTTCTTTGCGCCAATCAGGACAGCGACGTCGTGACCATTTTCACCCGTGACCGGGAGACCGGAACGCTCCGCGACAGCGGCAAGACGATCCGCATCGGCACGCCGATGTGCCTTCGCTTCGCCAAGGCCTGATGCCAGCGCTCAGTGCTTGAGGATCTGGCTGAGGAACAGCTTGGTCCGCTCATGCTGCGGATTGGTGAAGAAGTCGTGAGGCTTTCCCTCCTCGACGATCTGGCCCGAATTCATGAAAATCACACGGTCTGCAACGGCCCGGGCAAAGCCCATTTCGTGGGTGACGCAGACCATCGTCATGCCGTCCTTGGCAAGACCGGTCATCGTTTCCAGGACTTCCGAGACCATCTCCGGATCGAGCGCCGAAGTCGGCTCATCGAAGAGCATCACGGCGGGCTCCATGCAGAGCGAGCGGGCAATGGCGACGCGCTGCTGCTGGCCGCCGGAAAGCTGGATCGGATATTTGTTGGCTTGTTCCGGAATGCGCACGCGCTCGAGAAAACGCAGCGCCGTCTTCTTCGCTTCCGCCGCCGGCACGCCCTTGATCCACATCGGCCCGACCATGCAGTTCATCAGCACCGTCATATGCGGGAAGAGATTGAAGTGCTGGAACACCATGCCGACATTCTTGCGGACGTCGCCGACGTTGCGCATCTTGTTGTGCAGGGTGATGCCGTTGACCGTGATATCCCCTTCCTGATGCGCTTCGAGCCGATTGAAGCAGCGGATCAGCGTCGATTTTCCCGATCCCGAAGGACCGCAGACGACGATGCGCTCGCCCTTGGTGACGGTGAGGTTGATATCCTTCAGCACCTGGAAGGCGCCGTACCACTTGGACACGTTATTCGCTTCGATGATCTTGTCGCCGTTCATCGGACTTTGCTCCTGGCGTAGTGACGCTCGATGCGGGATTGGATGAGCTCCAGGCAGATCGACATGATCCAGTAGAGCATGGCGGCGGAGATCAGCATCTCCATGTGCTGGAAGGTCTTCTGCCCCAACGTGCGGGCAAGGAACATCAGTTCCCAGACACCGATGACCGAGACCAACGAACTGTCCTTCAGCATCGAGATGAACTGGTTGCCGGTCGGCGGAATGATGACAGGCAAGGCCTGCGGCAAGATAATCTTGCGCATCGTGACACCGAAGCCGAAGCCGATCGAGCGCGAGGCTTCCCATTGACCGCGGTCGATGCTCTGGATGCCCGACCGGAAGATTTCCGTCATATAGGCGCCGTAGCAGAGCGACAGCGCCAGGATACCGGCCGGAACCGCGTCGATGACGAAGCCGAGCTGCGGCAGGCCGAGATAGATCAGATAGACCTGCATCAACAGCGGCAGGCCGCGGAAGAACGAGGTGTAGAAGCTGGCGATCGCATAGGCAAAGCCATTGGTCGACAGCTTGGCGACGGCACCCAGAATGGCGATGGCCGAAGCGATGATGATCGAGATGGCCGACACATAGATCGTCGTTACCAGACCCTGCGTGATCATGAAGGGCAGTTTCTCGGCAATGAACGGCAGGCTGAGATGAAAGGTCGCGAAGAAGGCCAGGAACAGAGCGAGCAGTTCCAGCCAGACGATGGCGATCTGCACCCTCAGCGGCGCAAAACCGATCAGCACGACATTGAGCACGAACATGACGGCGATGACGAAGGCAATCGCAAAACGGCCGTAGAGGCCGCTGGATGCGGGATCGCCGATGACAGGGCGCATCAATTCGCCCATCGCGGTGCCGCTCATGTTGAACATCAGAAAGAACGCCAGCACGGCGGCAAACAGTGTCGCCACGAACCACGGCTTATGGACGAGTACTTCGGACTCGACGGTATCGGGATAAAGCATCTCTTGTCCCTTGCGGCAAATCGACGGTCCGGAGGTCCGGACCGTCTGGTTCTGGCGGCGGTTACTTTACGACCGTATAATCCACGCCGTACCACTTTACCGAAAGCTTGCTCAGCGTACCGTCGGCCTGCATGCCCTTGACGGCCTCGGCGATCTTGTCGTTGAACTCCTTGTCGCCATGTTCGATGGCAATGGCGAGCGGCTCGTAGAATACCGGGTCGCCGATCTGCTTGATCGGATAGCCGGCCTTGACCGCGTCGAGAATGCTCGGCAGCGAGGAGACGACGGCATCGAGACGCGTGCCATCACCGAGACGCAGGTCGTCGAAAGCCGTGGTCGAGTTGGCGTAGGACTTCACGTCCTTCGGCTTGAACTCGTATTTGAAGGGAGGCGCGCCGGCAGCGTCGAGCGTCAGGTCGCCCTTGGCATAGGCCTCAAAAGTCGAGGTCGCCGTGGTGCCGACGACCTTGCCGTCGAGATCGGAAAGCTTGGTCGCGTTGCTGTCCTTGTGAACGGCAACGGCGGCAGGGGTGTAATAATAGACGGCCGGGAAATCGAAGATTTCGGCGCGCTTCTTGGTCGGCGTCATGGAGCCGACATGCATGTCCCAGCGGCCCGCCCAGTTGCCGGCGGTGATGATGTCCCAGCCCGGAGTGACGAATTCGACCTTCACGCCAAGACGCTTGCCGATGTCCTTGGCAACGTCGATGTCGAAGCCATCGAGTTCGTTCTTCTCGTTCATGAAGGACTGCGGCGCCCAGTTGGCGTCGGTCGCGACCTTCAGGTCCTTGGCGGCCAGCACGCGGTCGAGCACGGCACCGGCATTCGCCGGCACGGCAGCCAGCGCGACGGCGAGCGACGCGGCAGCGGCGGTCATCTTTGTCAGTCTGTTCATGCGATGGTTCCCTTTATTGTCATTCTTGGTTTTTGGCCCGGGCTCATTCCCGTACCGTCATGCGATCTTGAAGTCGAAGAGACCTTTTCGTCTTCCGGCGATCTGAAGCAGCCGCAGGCCGGTCGCTTCCCTGAATCGATGGAAGTCAGAGCTCTCCTTTCTGGCGCATCTCGTCGCGGATCGAGCGGGCGACCCGGAAGGCTTCAACGCCGGCCGGAATGCCGCAATAGACCGCGATCTGCGTGAGTGCCGCCCTGAGCTCGTCATCGGTCAGCCCATTGCGGATGGCGCCGCGGAAATGGATGCCGAATTCATGCATGCGGTTCAGCGCCGCCAGCATGCCGAGGTTCAAAAGGCTGCGCTGCTTGAGGTCGAGACCATCATCGGTCCAGGCGGTGCCCCAGCAATATTCGTTGAGCACATCCTGGAACTGGGCCGAGAAACTGTCGGCGCCGTTGATGGCGCGATCGACATATTCGTCGCCGAGAACCTTGCGCCGGATGGCCTCGCCGCTCTTTCTGAGCGCTTCATCCATGGTTCGCCTCCCCGGTTGTCAGGAACCCGCGCATCAGCTCGGCAACCGTCTGCGGTGCCTCGATCAGGATCGAGTGGCGGAGGCCCGGCAGGATCGCGAGCTTCGAGCCTGGAATGCGCTCGTGCATGTATCGGGCCATGCGCGGGTTCGACCCGGCATCGTCCTCGCCGGTTGCAATCAGCGTCGGGCAGCGGATCTGATCGAGAAAGCCGCCAAAGTCGGTTTCCGCCAGCACGCGGTAGGCCGCCGCATAGCATTCCGGATCGTTCTCGGCATCGCGCTGTCTGAGCGTCGCGATCACCTCCGGATTGTTGTCCTGAAATGCTTCGGTCAGCCACCGGGACAGCGATGCATTGTGATGGTCGGCAGGCGTGCCGGCGCGCAGCGCCGACAGCCGTTCGAGAACCCGCGTCCGCTCCTCCGGCGTGCGGCCGGCAACGGTCGACAGCAGCACCAGCTTGCGCAAGCGGTCGAGATGGGTCAGCGCCAGGCGTTGTGCAATCAATCCGCCGAGCGAGAAGCCAGCGAGATGGAAGGTCGAGAAGCCTGCCTTGTCGGCCAGCGCCAGCGCTTCATTGACGAAATCGTCGATCTCATAGCGCCCCTTGACCCGGCTCGATTGGCCGTGTCCGCGCAAATCGAATGTCAGGATCGTGAACCTGTCCTTCAGACGCTCGACCACGCCCGACCATGCCTCGAGATAGGAGCCGACGCCGTGGATGCAGACCAGCGGATCGCCGCTGCCGTCGATCCGGTAGTTGAGCGTCACGTCTCCGACGGTATGGCGCTGTGCCTCTGCCATGATCAGCCCGCCGCCGCCTTGCGCTGCTTGTCCTTTTCGCGGGCCGCGAAGAAGGGCATGATTTCCTTGACGAACAGCTCGATCGTCCGCTTCTGCAGCTCGAAGGGCAGATTGAAGGTCAGGCCGAGACAATACTGATCGACACCGGCTGCCTCATAGACCAGCAGCTTCTCGATCGCCTCGTCGGGCGTGCCGAACATCAGGTTCTTGCGGATGTTGTCGGGATTGTAGTTGTCCTTGCCCTTGACCGCCTCATAGGGAACCGCTTCCGGAAATCCTTCGCGCACATTGCCGATATTCTGCATCAGGTTTTCGAAGGCCCGGCCGTAGTCCATGCTGTGCTGGACAGCGGTTTCCCAGCCGTCCGCCTTGTCGTAAACGCAGGTGCGGCGCTGCATCATGAAGCGCGGGCGCGGGACTTCCGGATGGTCGGCAACGGCCTTGTTGAACTTGTCGGCCAGAACCTGGATCTCGGCGGCAGGCTGAGAGAGCGGTGTCGAGAGGATGCTGGCGCCATTGGCGATCGCCCAGTCAAACGAGCCGGGATCGCGCGCCGCGACCCAGATCGGCGGGTGCGGCTTTTGCAGCGGCTTCGGCACAGACGTCGCCGTCGGAAACTTCCAGTAGTGGCCGTCATGGGCATAATCGCCGGCCCACAGCTTCTTCACCGCAGGAACGATCTCCTTCATATAGGCGACGCCTTCCTGCTGCGGCATGCCGCCTGCCATCCGGTCGAACTCGTACTGGTAGGAGCCGCGGGCGATGCCGAATTCCAGGCGCCCGTTCGTCAGGTGATCGCAGAGAGCGGATTCACCGGCAAGACGGATCGGGCTCCAGTAGGGAGCGACGAGCGTCGAGGTACCCAGGCGGATCTGCTGCGTATGCTGTGCCAGCCAGACGAGAGTCTGGAAAGGATTCGGAGAGATCGTGCATTCGATCGTGTGATGTTCGGCCGTCCACAGGGCCTCGAAGCCACCCTCGTCGGCCATCCGGGCCAGATGAAGAAGGTTGTTCCTGGCCGTCGACATCGAGATATCGGGCGAGAAGCGCTCCATGGTCAGCGATACTGCGAATTTCATCTGCTAGCCTCCCTCTCGGGCTGTATTTTCTTCTGTGCCGTCACTTCAGACGGATGACGAAGGGGTCCT
The DNA here is from genome assembly GCF_056399485.1 of Rhizobium sp. 01N424. Classification (NCBI taxonomy): domain Bacteria; kingdom Pseudomonadati; phylum Pseudomonadota; class Alphaproteobacteria; order Hyphomicrobiales; family Rhizobiaceae; genus Rhizobium; species Rhizobium sp. 01N424. The sequence goes on along the minus strand of NZ_JBFTRK010000004.1, from coordinate 74,840 downwards.
GCATCGCCCCGGAGTAATCGATGATGACGTTCTTCAGGCGCGAGAATTCGTGCATCACCTCGAAACCGCCGCGGCGGCCATATCCGCTCTCCTTGAAGCCGCCATTGGCGGACATGAAGGAGGCGGAACGGTAGGTATTGACCCAGACGGTTCCGGCTTCGATCTGATTGGCGAAGCGAAGAGCGCGGTCGATATCCTTGGTCCAGATGCCGGAAGCGAGGCCGTAATGGCTGTCATTGGCGAGCGCGATCATCTCCGCCTCGTCGCGGAACGGCATGACGCCGACCACCGGGCCAAAGATCTCGTCGCGCATGAAGCCCATGTCGTTTTGCGCATCGACCATGACGGTCGGCTCGAAATACCAGCCGCCGCTCGATAGCCCTTCCTTCTTGGGACGGCGGCCACCGGCTGCGATCCTCGCGCCTTCCTTGACGCCGGATGCCACGTAGCCCTCGACCTTGGTGAGCTGGTCGGCGAGCGCCAGCGGACCGATATCCGTGTCCTCGACCGTTGGCAGGCCGACGCGGATGCGAGCAGTGCGGGCAACCAGTGCATCGATGAACTTGTCGTAGATGCTGGCCTCGACAAAACAGCGGGAACCGGCAACGCAGGTCTGGCCCGCCGCGGCAAAGACGCCGGAGACGACGCCGTTGACCGCGTGTTCGATCTCGACATCGCCGAAGACGACATGCGGAGACTTGCCGCCAAGCTCCATCGAGCAGGGCACGAGGTTCTGCGCCGCATTGCCGGCAATGCGGCGGCCCGTCGCGGTGCTGCCGGTGAAGACATATTTGGAGACACCCGGATGGCGCGTCAGCGCCTCGCCTGCGCTCCTGCCGGTGCCGGTCACGACATTGACGACCCCTGCGGGGAAGCCCGCTTCATGGATCAACTCGGCAAGCGCCAGCGTCGAGGCGCTTGCATGTTCGGAAGGCTTGATGACGACGGTGTTGCCGATCGCCAGGCACGGCGCCAGCGTGCCGGTGAGCAGCATCAGCGGCGAATTCCAGGGCGTGATCATGCCGACGACGCCGAGCGGCTCGCGCAGATTGAGATTCAGCGTGTCGACCCGGTTGATCGGGATGGTGTCGCCCTGCAGCTTGTCTGCCATGCCGGCGAAATAGTGATAGCTATCCGGCATCGAGCGCATCTGCGCCCGCGTTTCCTTGAGCAGCTTGCCATTGTCGCGCGTCTCGATTTCAGCAAGCGTATCGGCATTGGCCCGGACAAGCTCGGCAAGACGGCGCACCAGCGCGCCGCGATCGGTCTGTGTCATGCGCCGCCAGGCAGGATTGCGGAAGGCGGCATTTGCGGCGGCAACGGCAGCCGCGACATCATCGGCATCGGCCTCCGCCAGATCGTACCAGCGCTCGCCGGTCGTCGGATCATAGCTTGCGATATAGTTGCCGTTCTTCGGCGCCACGAATTCGCCGTTGATGAACAGGCCCTGGCGCGAGCCTTCGATTGAGCTGACTGTCGTCTTCATGTCACTGTCCTTGGTCTTGGGAGGCTTGGATCCAGGCACGGGCTTCGCCGTCGATCATCGCGACGCGGCCGCCATCGTCGGAATCCATGTAGATGCCGAACCGGCCGGCCTGCCGCTCACGCACATAGCGGCGCAGCATCGAACGCAGCTCGTGGGTGGCGATCGTCTCGTAGGGAAGATCGTCGATCGCAAAGAAGCGGAGATCAGCGGGCAGATTGACGCCCTCCCCCTCGCCCGCCAGCCGGGCACGATAGACGAGGTAGCCGGGATCGCTGTCGGCGACGTCAAAGACCGAATAGAGGAAGGTCTCATCGGGCATCAGCCGCAGCGCATCGCCACCTTCGACGACCAGCTGGCTGTCAGCCTTGCGGCGGCGCGCCGAGGGAAGCACCCAGCTGCCTTTTCCGTCCGAGCGCAGCAGCAACCCATCACCGGCTTCGATCAGGTAGCCGATGATCATGCCATGCGAGGCGAGCCAGCCCGCGGGCAACGGATCCTTGACGCTGGCATAGCGGCCGCGGCAGAAGCCGAGCGGCGCGGTCGGGCTGGTGCCGAAAGCCCTGACCTGACCGATCAGAACCGTATGATCGCCGGCATCGACCGAGTTGAAAGTCGTGCAGTCGAACCAGGTGAGGCTATCCGTCAGGACAGGCGCTCCGGTATGGATGCGATCGTGGGTGACGGACTGGAACTTGTCCGGCGACTTCGAGGCGAAGGTGCCCGATACATCGACCTGGCCCTCATGGAGAATATTGACCGCAAAGCAACCGGCACCTGTAAAGGCCTGATAGCTGGACGCGGACTTGGCGATGCAGACCAGAAGCAGCGGCGGATCCAGCGAAACCGAGGTGAAGGAATTCGCGGTCATGCCGCGCGGCGTGCCGTCTTCATCGCGGGTGGTGATGACGGTGACGCCCGTCACGAAGGTTCCGAAGGCCCGGCGCAGTGCGATCGGATCGATCGGCGCATCCGCCTTTGCCGCTATCTCCGCCATGCTTTCGTGCCTCCTCCGTTTGTTAAAGAGGAGGCTATCGCTGCCCGTCCGGTGGTTCTTCCGCGCCTTCAAAGGAAAGGCCGGAAAACTTCTGCTGCGATCCATAGGAGAGGGAAAGTGGCCGCGCGAAAGCACTGCAAGCGAGGATAACGAGGCTGTGGGAGATTACTTTCCGGCCGTTGCGCGGTTGTCGATGACGCCATGCAGGCGGATCGCCAGCTCGACCGCAAAGCGCTTCTCAGGTGTCTCGACATCGACGCCGAAGAGCTCCTGGATACGCGACAGACGATAGCGCAGCGTCGTCACATGCAGGCCCATCGTATCGGCGCAGGCCTGGCTGCGGCAGCCCTCTTGGAGATAGGTGGAGAGCGTCTCCAGATACGGCGTGCCGTTCTCTCGGTCGTGCTCGGCAATGGCGCCGACGCTTTCCTGCACGAAGCTGCGCACGTCGCCCGCTTCGGACGCCGCAACCAGCATCGGCAGCGGCCCGAAATCCTGGGCGGAAACGGCGCCTGTCAGCCCGAAGGAGCGGCCGATGCGGATCATCCGGCTGCAGCGTTCCCAGGCGGCGGGATAATCGGAAAGCGCGGCACAGCGGTTACCCGCGACGACCACCGGTGGCTCGTCGAAATAGCGGCCGAGCTCCTCGGCGATGCGCCGTGTCAGCTTGGCCGTGCGCTCCTGCCGCTTGCTCGGATCATGCGGAACCAGGCACACGACGCCGCCGTCGATCGCAATCAGGCTCGCCTGCAGCGATGCCTGCTGCATGATGCGGACAAGGGTGTGCTCGACATCGACGGAAGCCCCGCCGAACGCCTTCGTCTTGTCAGGGAAGTCGACGACGATCATCTGCTGCGGCGTCGCGAAATTGAGCCCCAGCCTTTGGGCGCGCTGGGCGACATCCCCCGCATTGCGCCATCTGGCCTCGACGATCTCGAAGAACAGTTCGGTCTGTGTGCGCGTCTCGAACCGGAAGCGGATGAAGCTGCGCATCATCTGGACGCTGAGCGCGAACTTGGCGCTGTCGAGCATCAGAAGATCGAGATCGCTGAACTCGCGTGAGGTGGGGAAGATGATCAAGGCCCCCACCAGCTGGTTATCGACCATCAGCGCCTCGATGCGGGTCGAGATCTTGAAGCGCTGAGTGCCATCATCGAGAAACAGGCTCGCGGCATCGGTCGCGCCACGATCGATCGCCTCGCGCGCCGCCTTCATTAGTGGCCGGGCAAAAACGGTGGACGCGGCTTCCTGCCAGGATGCCTCGTTGTAAAGCGCGTTTGGCGGCCGCCCCGCGATGACCTGATTGGCAGTGAAATCCACCACCACAGTCGGGTTCGGCAGCATCATGCCGACCATCGCCGAGAGCGGCGCAACCGCGCCGTCGCTCAAGACATGTTCGAGCAGCGACGTATGCGCCTGCAGCGCCCGCTCCAGCCGCTGCGCTGCGCGCTTCTCTGCCTCCAGCCGGTGCTCGCGCTCGACGGCGATGGCGCCCATGTGAATGATGGTGCCGAGAAAGGCGAGGTCGTCTTCCGTGACATCGGTGATCTGCCGGGAGATGACGCTCAGCACCATCGGCCGGCCCTCGGCATCCCGGCAGTTCATCGGCATGACGACGACAGTGCGGTAGTCGCGCTCGAAGGCCTCTTTGCGATAACCCGGAAACTCGGCCGTCTCGCGCGCGTCGCGGATATAGACGGGCTCGTTGCGCTGCAGGGCGATCAGCGACGGGCTGGTCGCCAGCTCCCACCGGTCCGGCAGCTGGCGCTCGATCAGCGTCGGATCGTAGCGGACGATGACATAGGCATAACCATGCGCCGCATCGATGCCCATGATCGAACCGAGCGACCAATGGGCGTGACGGCACGCGGCCGCGATCAGGTGCTGCAGCACGGTCTGAAGGTCGCCGCCGCTGTTGATCTGGCTCGCGACGTCGCGGAGCGCCAATATCTGAGACTTCTGATCCAACCTGCCTCGCTCCCTCCGGCTGGCGCGTATCATGCGCGCGGCCTCAATAGAAATCTACTCCGTTTCGATGGAAGCTGAAGCCATCCGCTTCCGCCGATCAAAGGAAGACGTTCGCCGTTTAGCCGCTAGGCTTCTAGCCAGTTTCAACATTTCGTATCGGCGCAAGGCATGACACTCGGCATCAGAAAGATTTCCACCTTCCTCGAAGAAACGCATGTCGAAGGCGGCAAGGCAGCGCCTCGGCCGGTGACCATGGTCGTGGTAGCAGCAGTGATCCAGAACCCCTGGGCCGGACGCGGCTTCGTCGAGAACCTGCGGCCGGAGATCATCCGTATTGCCGGCGAACTCAGCCACGAGATGACCAGCCGCCTGCTGCGGCAGATGGATGCCGAGAAGATCGAGGCCTGCGGCAAGGCAGCAGCGGTCGGCATCAACGGGGAAATCGAACATGCCTCCGCGATGATCCATACGCTGCGCTTCGGCAACCCGTTCCGCGAGGCGATCGGCGGCACCAACTATCTGGAATTCGCCAATACCCGCAACGCGCCGGGCGCCCTGCTGTCGCTGCCGATGATGCACAAGAGCGAGAGCGGCAAGCGCTCGCACTTCCTGACCGCCAACTTCATGATTGCCGACGCTCCCGGTGCTGACGAGATCATCGTCGCGATCGGCGCAGCCGACGGCGGCCGGCCGCATGCGCGCATCGCCGACCGTTTCCAGGATATTGCCGAGATGGAAGCCGAAAAGGCAGCCAAGGGCTAACCCGGGCTACCGGCTCCCGTCACCGGGAATTGCCGCGGTGATGATCGTGTCGGCCGCAATCGAGCGGTCGAACACGCCGGCGAACTCGATCTTTGCCAGGATCAGCGGCGGATCGGGATCTTCGGGCGGCAGCAGGCGGCCCTGCGGCCAGATGGCTTTCAGCTGCTCTCTATTTACGGAGGCCAGGTTGACGTCGATATCCGTCAGCGTTCCCGGCACGCGGTAGGGGCAGCGTCTCTTCGAGCAGTTCGACGCCGAGGAGAACTGCCAGAGGAAATATTGCTGCCAGTTGCCCATCGGAAACGTGCCGCCGACATCGGGCTTGTAGCGCGCATACCAGATCGGCAGCCGTGCCAGCACCGGATAGATCTGCCGGTAGGCGGCGATATAGCGGGCGGTCGCGTGGTTGACGTAGAGGATCGGATAGCGGCCGGTGCGGGTGCGGATATGCCCGGCAAAGATTTGCGCATCAGACAGAGACATGAACTGATCGGTATCGAGCCCCTCGAGATCGAGAACCATCAGGTCGTCGGGGCCGGGCTCTGCGTAGTCCAGAAAGTGGTTGGCCTGATCGACCGGGTTTCCGGGTCTGGCGACATGATAGGCGCCCCATAGCAGCCCGCTCTGCTTGGCAATGAATTTCCGGGTCTGATAGAGCTCGCGGCTGACCGCATATTTGCGCCACATCGTCTTGCAATGCGCGACGGTATCGCCGCGATGCTCGCCGCTGCAATCAAACACTTCCGGAAGCCCGTCCGAGGCCTTGGAAATCATCCCGGCGATCCGCTTGTCGGTGAGCAGAGCACCCCAGTCGATCGCGTTCATCTCATAGGCATCGACAACGAGCGCTGCATCCTGGCGGTTCCAGGGCGCCGCGTCGCGCGCGCCAGCGGAAGGACCGGCCAGTGAGAGACTGGCCGCCATGAGGTATGCAAACACCCATCTAAGGGATCGCCGCATCGACCGCCCTCTGTTCGCGCCGGGCAATTATATTAGATCATGCTTGCGCGAAACTGCGCCGGAGCGGCAGGGGGTAAACGGTGCTACGCCTTTCGGACGAATTGCCGAAGCAGCAGCCGTCTCCCATATCCATTTGGCTATGGTGAAAAGGACAGATGACCGACACCAATGCGGGGCCCGCTGAACCGGAATTCGGCGGGCCTCCTTTTCTTCGGGCAGAATGCCTACTTCCCGGCAATCGCATTGCGGATCATCGCGTCGTAGCCTTCCGGATCCTGCAGCATCGCAAAATGGCTGGCATCCTTGAGGATCACCAGTTTGGCGCCCGGAATTTCCTTTGCCATCATCTCAGTATGATCAAGTTTGACGGCCTCGTCGTGGTCGCCGATCGCCAGCGTCACCGGCACGGCGATCTTGGCGAGATTCGCAGCAGTCCAGGCCGGCTGGCTCGCCCACATCGCCGAGATCTGGTTGACGAACGCGTCATATTCGTTCGGCGTCGGCGACAGCTTCTTGTAGGATTCGCCCGCGGCATTGATATAGTCGCTGAAGGTCTTGTTGGTCATCACGTCGGCCTTGACGCCATCGGTCGTGACATTCGCCGCCTGGGCAATGACCCGCGTCAGCTTCTCCGGATGCGTCATCGCCATGTCGATGCCAATAATGCCGCCGTCGGACCAGCCAACGAGCGTGACCTTGTCCAGCTTCAGATAGTCGAGCAGCGCCACGTAGTCGGACGTCATCAGGTCGTAGCCGAAGGGCTGGGCGCTGCGCGTCGAGCGGCCGTGGCCGCGGCTGTCGGCAACGATCACCCGATGATCCCGGGCAAAATCCGCGACCTGATTGCCCCAGACATCGGCGCTGCCGAGGCCGCCGTGAATGAAGAGGATAGGGTCGCCCTCCCCATACTCAGCGTAGTACATCTTGATATCGTTGACCGGTGCCATGCCGCTGGCCTTGGCGGGCGGCATCGGTGGAAAACTGGGTAGCGTTTCCCAGCGCTCGGCGGCTTTTGCCGCCGTGGTCAGGGCGAGTGCGGTCAATAGGGCAATGGCAGCAGCTTTGATTGCAGACACAGCTGATCTCCGAGCGAAACAACGCCGCGGAGATTAGGCCTATCCAGCCAGCTGGCAAGTCATCCAATCGAAGGCGGGTCAGGCGGCCGAACGGCTGGTCTGCGGGTTCCGGGGTCCCTGATAGTTCGATTTGACCGACGAGCCGTCGTCGCGCATCACCGCACGGCGGTTCAGCTTGAAGAGGCTGACCAGCTGCGACAGCGCGTCGGCGCCGAGCGCCAGGGTGCTGCTGATCGCCGTCGTGCGCGCACTCATCGCCGCATTTTCGCGCGTCATCTGGTCGAGCCGCTCGACTGCCTTGCTGATGTCGCCAAGCCCCGCCGTCTGCTCGTCGGCCGCATGGGCAATTCTGTCGACATTGCCGTCGATCCGTTTGACGAGAACGTCGATCTGCTTCAGTGCCTCGCCGGTCTCACCGACCAGCCGGACGCCTTCGAGCACCTCGGTGCCGGAATTGTTGATCAGTGCCTTGATTTCCTTCGCCGCATTCGCCGAGCGCTGGGCAAGCTCGCGCACTTCCTGAGCAACGACGGCAAAGCCTTTGCCGGCCTCGCCGGCGCGCGCCGCTTCGACACCGGCGTTCAACGCCAGAAGGTTCGTCTGGAAGGCGATCTCGTCAATCACTCCGATGATCTGGCTGATCTCACGGGAGGCCGCCTCGATGCGCTGCATCGCGTTGACGGTCTGCTCCACAACGTTGGTCGAGGCTGCGGTCGAAGCCCGGGCGCTTTGAACAAGCTGCCGGGTTTCCTTGGTGTTTTCCGATGACGAGCGGACGGTGGCGGTGATCTCGCCGAGTGCGGCCGTTGTCTCCTCAAGGGCCGCTGCCTGTTCGCGGGAGCGGTCGGCAAGATGCTCGGAAGCCTCGCGCACCTCCTGGCTGCTCTTGCTGAGGTCACCGGTCTGGCCGAGAACATTGACCAGCGTCTTCTGGAACTCGCCGATCGACTTGTTGAAGTCGCGGCGCAGTCGTTCGAATTCACCGACGAAGGGCTTGTCGAGCGTAACGCGGATATTGCACTGCGACAGCCGTTCGAGCGCCGCGCCGAGCTCTTCCACCGCATCCATCCGGTCAGTCACGTCGATCGCAAATTTGACGACCTTGAAGACCTCGCCCTTGTGGTCGATGATCGGATTGTAGGACGCCTGAATGAAGACGCGCTTGCCATCCTTGCCAAGCCGCATGAACTGCCCGGTGGAGAATTTGCCCGAGCGAAGCTCGGCCCAGAAGTCCCGGTATTCCTGCGACTGGGCGTAGCCCGCCTCGCAGAACATCGCATGATGCTTGCCGATGATCTCGGACGCTTCGTAGCCAAGCGCGCCGAGGAAATTCTCGTTGGCCTTCAGGATCGTGCCATCGGGTGTAAACTCGATGACGGCCTGCGCACGCGACAGCGCTGCCAGCTTCCCCTCGTCTTCGGCGCTCTTGCGCTTGATCCAGGTGATATCGGTGGCGATCTTCACCACCTTGTAGGGCTTGCCGCGGCGGAAGACCGGATTGTAGGAGGCTTCGATCCAGATTTCCTGGCCATTCTTCGCCAGACGCCGGTACTGGCCCTGATCATACTCTCCGCGCGCCAGCTTTGCCCAGAACGCCTTGTATTTCGTCGATGCTGCCTCGTCGCGCAACACGAACATGCTGTGATGACGGCCGACGATCTCGGAGCGCTGGTAGCCGACGGCTTTGCAGAAATTCTCGTTGGCAGTCAGGATGTTGCCAGAAAGATCGAACTCGATGATGGCTTGTGAGCGGCCCAGCGCCTCAAGCACGGACGACGCATCAAAACCGAGTTTCGGAAAGCTGGACATGTTTCAGTGACCCCACGATTATCGGCATCGGGACGATCCTGAACCGCCCGCCTTGCGCCCTCGCGAAACACTATCCGGACACCGTTAATTAGATATTAAGCATATCTGAAGTGATGGTTTTTACGGGCGGCTATCCCGCGCCGGGCGCCGATCCGCGTCAGGGTTGCGGAGCCGGTCTGCCCGATGACCTCATACGTAACCTGCGCCGCGCATTCGTCCAATGCAGGATCTGGCTGAGGAACAGCTTGGTACGCTCGTGCTGCGGATTGTCGAAGAACTCATCTGGCGAATTCTGCTCGACGATCTGGCCCTGGTCCATAAAGATGACGCGGTTGGCGACCTGGCGGGCAAAGCCCATTTCGTGGGTGACGCAGAGCATGGTCATGCCTTCTTCGGCCAGGCCGACCATCGTATCCAGCACTTCCTTGATCATTTCAGGATCGAGCGCCGAGGTCGGCTCATCGAACAGCATGATCTTCGGATTCATGCAGAGCGAGCGGGCGATCGCCACGCGCTGCTGCTGGCCGCCGGAGAGCTGGCCCGGATATTTGTTGGCCTGTTCCGGGATCTTGACGCGCTTCAGGAAGTGCATGGCGACTTCTTCCGCCTGCTTCTTCGGCATCTTGCGCACCCAGATCGGCGCCAGCGTGCAATTTTCCAGGATCGTCAGATGCGGGAAGAGGTTGAAGTGCTGGAACACCATGCCGACTTCGCGGCGCACTTCGTCGATCTTCTTCAGGTCGTTGGTGAGCTCGGTGCCATCGACGACGATCTGACCCTTCTGGTGCTCTTCCAGACGGTTGATGCAACGGATCATCGTCGACTTGCCGGAGCCAGACGGGCCGGCGATGACGATGCGCTCGCCACGCATAACCCTGTATAGCAAGTGTTTTTTATCGATAAAGAACCAGAAACATCTTAAGCTTATGCGATCGTTACGAAAAATAGGATCTGCCTGTGATCGGTCAGGCGGCGGCTCCTCAGCAGTCCAAGCGATCGCCGCGGCGCTTGGAAGCAGTAGCAGCGACCGCCTTGATATTGCGCATCGCTCACGGTTGTCATAGGCCTCATCACATAATCGCAGGAGCCCAGCGCGTGACGAAACAGAAGCCGAAAATTGCTATCAATGGCTTTGGCCGCATCGGCCGCTCTGTTCTTCGCATCCTGCTGAAAGAGCGCCGCGATATCGAGGTCGTCCTCGTCAACGACATCGCTCCGCTGGAAAGCTGCGCCTACCTGTTCCAGTATGACAGCGTCTTCGGCCCATGGCCGGAGGACGTGGTGGCCGAGGCTCGCGCGTTGCGGATCGGCGAGCGTTCGATACCTTTCCACAACGAGCGGGATATTCGCGCCCTCGATCTATCGCACGTCGATATTTTCCTCGAATGCACCGGCCAGCCTTATACCCGCGATTACGTCTCCCGGGCGCTAGAGGCCGGCGCAAAGCGTGTCCTGATTTCGGGTCCGGCGGAATCTGCCGACGCGACGGTGGTGCTTGGCGCCAACGAAGAGATGATTGCCGGCCACAAGATCATATCCAATGCATCATGCACCACGAACGCGCTGGCACCCCTGCTGAAGACTGTCGATGACCTCTTCGGCATCACTGGCGGGCAGATGACGACGGTTCATTGCTATACCGGAAGCCAGCCGACCGTCGACCAGCCGCGGGACGATTTTGCACGCAGCCGCGCGGCAGCCCTCTCTATGGTGCCGACGAGCACCAGCGCCCACAAGCTGGTTGGCAAAGTCCTGCCATCCCTCGCCGGAAAGATCGAAGCCCGGGCCATCCGCGTTCCGACCGCAAGCGTCTCGGCGATCGACCTGACGGTGTCGCTGGAGAAGGCGCCGACCCTAGCCGAAGCCCGCGAACGCTTCAAGGGCGCAATCGCCACGTCGCCCGTCATCGGCTGGATCGAAAAGCCGCTCGTATCCGTCGATCTGCGCGCCCGGCCGGAATCGCTGGTCGTCTCAGGACCGGAACTCTCGGTTTCCGCTGGCGGCCTTCTGCGGGTTTTCGGCTGGTACGACAATGAATGGGGCTTTGCCAACCGGATGCTCGACGTTGCGGCCCTAATGGCACGGTCGTAGCGCGGCGAAATGAGAGAGACGATAGCAATGCCGTATCCGAGGTCATTCGGGGCCATATCCACAGTCGCCGCCACGCTGTCCCTGTTGTGGGCACCGGCGCTGTTGGCGCAGGAGGCATCGTCCGGTTCGAACTGGTCCAAGGACCCTACCAGCCGCTGCGAATTCATTTCCCCCATCTCTCTGACTGCAGGTCCCACCTACTGGACAGGGCTATGCACCGCGAACAAGGCATCCGGACTTGGCATGCTGCGACGGCGCGACGGCGATCGCGCCGGTCCTGCCTTCTATGGCGAAATGAACGCAGGCGTGCCTGTCATCGGGGTGATCGATCATGATGGTTATCGCGTTGGCCGCTTCAACAACGGCGATATCGGTGGCGATGCCAATCTCGAACCGCAGGTTCGGCTCGATGCGTTCCGGGCGGCGGCAAAGGCAGCGCGAGCGGTCGGCTCGCAATATGCCAAGCAGAGCAACGCCGCCTCATCGCGCCACTACGAAAACATTGCCCAGCAACTCGATATGCAGGTGGAATGACCATTCGTCTCGGCGCCGGCATCGACCCTGTCGATGAGAACGCCATTTTGCGGAAAGGATTGTGAGCGTTATCGCAGCCGTTGTCTCGCGAGGGCAACGAAATATTCAGCCCCTTGCCGAAGCACATTGTCGTTGAAGTCATAGCTGGGATTATGCAGGGGAGCTGACGTCTCTCCATTGCCGATGAAGGCGAAGTTACCGGGAACTTTCTCCAGGAGCCTGGCGAAATCTTCGGAGGCGGCGATAGGCGCAATATCGTCTTCCACCGCCCCAGGTCCGAAAACGGAGCCGGCAACCTCCACTGCAACGCGCGTTTGCTCGGGTGTGTTAACGAGTGGAACGAACTCACGGCGATAGTCGATCGATGCCGAACAACCATAGGCCGAAGCAGTCCCATCAACAATCTGGCGCATACGGCGCTCAATCTCCGCGCTGACCTCAGACCGCATGCTACGCGCGTCGCCGAGTATGGTTGCGGTACCGGGGAGAGCGTTACGTGTACCGTCGGCAATGAGTTCAGTGACCGATACAACCGCCATATCTGCGGGGTCGAGCCGTCGAGAAACGATCGTCTGCAGGTTCACGACGAGCGCACAGGCTGCGACCAGCACTTCATTGGCATGGTGCGGTCGCGCCGCGTGGCCGCCTGTTCCGTCCAGCCTTATCTCGAATATGTCCTCGGCGGCCATGATTGAGCCAGTTCGCGTCGCGAACCGGCCCACCTGCATACCCGGCATGTTGTGGATGCCGTAGACTTCGGAAAAAGGAACCCGGGCCATCATGCCGTCGTCCAGCATTGAAAGAGCGCCCCTGCCCCATTCCTCCGCCGGCTGAAAGATGAAGCGAACCGTGCCCTCGAAGCCACCCTCTTCTGCCAGGATACGGGCAGCGCCAAGCAGCATTGCGACATGTCCGTCATGGCCACAGGCGTGCATCGTGCCCGCGGTTTGCGAGCGGTAGGGAAGGTCGCTCTTCTCGCTGATCCGAAGCGCATCCATGTCTGCACGAAGCGCGATGGCGCGCTTTCCGGTTCCCAGCGTCAAACTGCCGACCACGCCGGTTTTTCCAACACCTTCTATGACCTGGATGCCCCATGAACGGAGTTTCTCGGCGACGAACGCTGCCGTGTTGATTTCTTCAAAGCCGAATTCGGGATTGCGGTGCAGATGATGCCGCCATTCGATCATCTCCCTCTCGACTGTCTCGAACCTGTTCATAATCCACTCCCGAGCAAGAGGGCGCCGCCGGGGCGGCGCCCGGACAAGATCATTCGGCACTCTTTTGCTCGAACTTGCCACCCTTCAGTTCGTAGAAGACGAAGTCCAGCCGCGTGATATCGCCCTTCTCGTTGTAGGAGAGAGGGCCTATGACGGTATCGACCTTCAGCCCGCCGTGCAGCTTGTCTGCGACAATCTGTGGATCGGCGCTCCCGGCTTCCTTGATGCCGGCTGCAATGACCTGCATCGCCGCGTAGCCATAGAGCGTGAAGCCTTCCGGATCGATCTTCCTCCCGGCAAAGCGCTTCACGACCTCCGCAGCCGCGGGGTTTTGACGTGCATCGGGGCCGAAGGTAATCAATGTGCCGTCGGCTTCCGGCCCGGCGATAGCCGCGAATTCACTCGAGAACATCGCGTCTCCGCCGATCATCGGGGTCTTGACCCCTTGATCACGCAATTGACGAAGAATGAGACCTCCCTCGGTGTAGACGCCGCCGAAATAGACGACATCAGCCTTGGTCTCTTTGATCTTGGCGATCAGGGCCGAGAAATCCTTGTCGCCGACAGTGATGCCCTCGTAGCCGGTCTCGGTCAGGCCGCCGGCATTGACGGATTTCTTTACCTCTTCGGCAAGACCCTGACCGTAGGGCGTCTTGTCATGAACGATGAAGACATTCTTGCCGGTGAAATTCTTGATCAGATAGTTCCCTGCGACGGTCCCTTGCTGGTCGTCACGCCCACAGGTGCGAAAGGTGTTCCAGAGCCCGCGTTCCGTGAGCTTGGGATTTGTGGATGCCGGAGTGATCTGGAACATGCCGTTCTCGGCATAGACATCCGAGGCAGGGATTGATGCACCGGAATTCTGATGCCCGATGACGAATTTTATGCCGGATGCCGCAAGCCGATTGGCGACCGAGACAGCCTGCTTGGGATCGCCACCGTCATCTTCCGTCTGCAGCAAGATCTTTTCGCCGAGAATTCCACCTGCGGCATTGATGTCCTCGATCGCCTGCTTCACGCCATTGAGGTTCTGTTCGCCAACAGCGGCGCTGCCGCCTGTGATCGGGCCGGCCCAGCCGATCGTCATATCCGCCAAAGCCGGCGTGGCCAGCACGCCCGCAATCGTCGCGGCAATTATTATGCTTTTCATGTCATTCCCCTTTCAGGTTTCTTCGTTGAGAGGTCCTTCGGTCACGAACAACAGCACGCGGCTCGAAGCGTCGAGTTCAAGGCGGACTGCCATTTCGGGATTTGCAATGGCTCGGCGAAGCCCGGCGAGACCGGCTGCGCCCGACGGCGTGGTCGCGGGACCGCCAGCGGCTTCCAGCAAGAGTGGTTCGCTCAGAAGACGATCCTCCTCGACGGTTACGACGTCCACAAGCCCGGCCATCAGTTTCAACGCCGGCCGGCTTGCCTCGCCGCAGGCAAGCATCGTTGCGGACGTAGTCAGATCGCCAGGCACCCGCTCGACATTGCCTGTGCGGATTGCCACATCGACACATGCCGCTGTCGCGGGTTCTACGACGACAATCCTTGCCGGTTGCGCGAGCCAGTCCTTGAGGCCTGTCGCCATTGCCGCCGCGAGACCGCCGACACCGGCCTGGATAAAAAGATGCGTCGGACGCGGCCCTTCCCCGATCTGCTCTTTGATTTCCTGCGGGATCACGCCGTAGCCTGCGATCACGTCGCTCACGATCGGGTCATCGGGATCGGCGGAGGTGTCGGCCACCAGAATGCCGGCACCGTCTTTGGCCGCCTTCTTTGCCGCGTCGACAGCGTCATCATAGGTTCCGTCGATGTCGACGATCTCTGCACCCATGTTGACGATACGATCACGGCGGGCGCGAGAGACGCCAGGGTAGAGGAAGATTCGGGCGCGGCTGCCAGCAAAACGTGCGGCGGCGGCAACGGCCAGGCCATGGTTTCCAGCACTCGCAGTCAACAGCTGAGGCAGACGGCCAGCCGGCACTTTGCCCGAAGCGATCGCGGCGAAATCCTCACCGGTAGCCCGCGACAGCGCCCGCAATGCCGCATAGGTTCCTCCAAGTGATTTGAAGCTGCCGAGTGTTCTAGCTCCCTCGTCCTTGAGGAAGACCGCACCCAGCCCATGGGCAGCTGCGAGCTCCGGCAAGGCAATCAGCGGTGTCGCGGCATATCCCGGCGCAAGCGCATGCAGGCGGGTCTGGATAATGTGAGCGTCTTCGATCGGCAGGTTCTTTGTCATGCGGAAATGCTACTGCGTTATGCGCGCTGAGTTTCGCCGAAATTCCTTGCACCTTACCGGTTTCAGGCGATATTCTCCCTATTCATGACGGAAACCGCTACCCTCGATTCATTCGATCTCTCTTTGCTGAAGCTGGTGCAGGTCAACAACCTGATGCCGGCCCGCATGCTCGCCGAAAAAGTTGGCCTTTCGGAAAGCGCGGTGTTGCGCAGGCTTCGCCAGATGCGGGCGAATGGGACGATTGCCGCCGATGTCGCGATCGTACGGCCGGCGTCGATGGGATTTCCACTGACAATTCACGTTCTCGTTTCGCTGGAGCGCGAGGCCGGTAGCGAACTCGAGGCGTTCATCAGGAAGATCAAAAAGCGGCCGGAGGTTCGGCAGGCCAACTACGTGACCGGTGAGGCTGATTTCATTCTGATGCTGCAGCTTTCCGGCATGGAGCAATACGACGTCTTCACGCGTGAAGTGTTCCACGAAGACGGCAACGTGAAATCGTTCACGACGCTGGTTACGATCCGCGATGTCGTCAACCCTATGGATGCGGTCCTTGCTCGAGGCATCGACCGATAAATCAAGGCGCCGCTCACACCGCGGTGCCCCCTCGAAGTATAACTCCGCGGACCACTGCCACTCACCTGCTCGCCAAAAGGCGGATCTAGAGGCGGTTTCGGCGGTGTAGTGATACGCGGCCAATATGCACGATAAGAACCTCGGCAAGATCCTGGTGAGCTTCGATGAGACCGGCCGCCCGACCGGCATCATCTGCCACGGCCCGATCGTTCTGCTTTCGGCACTCGCGGATCCGGATGCCTTCATCGCCTCGATGATCACAGGTGACGGCAAGGCAGGCTCGCTCACCACCGGCTGGCCTTATGCCGGTTATCGCGCGACGATCTTCTTGACCGGCGAAGAGCAGGCGCTCGAAGGCCCGAACGGCCTCGGTGGCAACGTTCAGTTCTACCCGGTCAATGCCCTGGCCGAGGCCGGCGCACGCGTGGAACCGATCGCCAACTGGCACAGCAACGTCGTCGTCGACCGCGAACTGATCACCGGCCAGCAGCCGATGTCGGCACCGGAATTCGGTGATGTCCTCGTCGCCAAGCTCAATGACAAGCAGTAGCGACGTCGAAAGCGGACCGCCGGCTCAATTCGGCGGTCCCAAACCCATACTTTAAGTCGCGTCCAAGCTCAAAAAAGCGCTTTCCCCGGGGCTTGTCTCATGGGAAAGGTAACGCTGCATTTGCGACGAAAGATCCATGAAAACAATATCGGGCACCAACCTTGAACAAGCGAAATTCCATAACCGCCGGGTTGTGATCGAGGCGATCCGCAGCAGTGGACCGCTGTCCCGGGCGGCGATCGCGCGGATGACCGCGCTGACCACGCAAACGGTGTCCAACATTGTCGAGGAACTGGCGCGCTCTCACCTTTTGATTTCCGGCGAGCCGCAGAAGACAGCGCGCGGACAGCCGATCATTCCCTACTCGATCAATCCGCAGGGCGCCTATTCGATCGGCCTTGAGCTCGGAAGCCAGCGCGCCAGCGGCATTCTGACCGATCTCTCCGGGGCCATCTGCGCCCGCGTCGAGCACAACATCGACCATGCCGATCCGGAGAAGGCAATTCCTGTCCTGGAGGGCGTCGTCGCCGAGCTTCAGGGAGCATTCGCGTTTGACCGCCGCCGCCTTCTCGGGATCGGCATGGCACTTCCCGGGCGCTATGCCGACGGAGGGGTGACCACGCTCAGCCCGCAAAATCTGCCGGGGTGGCAGCGCTTCCCCGTTGGACGCGAGCTTGAAGACCGTCTGGGCTTGCCGGTGCTCATCGAGAACGATGCGGCGGCAGCGGCGATCGGCGAGCGCCTTCACGGCGTCGCCCGCGGCTTCAACAGTTTCGTCTATCTCTACCTTGCCCGCGACGGTGGCATCGGTGCCGGCATGTTTCTCGACGGCCATCTCTACAAGGGCAGCCGCTACAATGCAGGCGAAATCGGCCATATCGTCGTCGAACGCAACGGCAGGCCCTGCCCCTGCGGCAAACGTGGTTGCCTCGACCGCTATGTGTCGCCGTCGGTCGCCTATGAATTCATGGGCATCGGCAATGCAGGCGAGCTTTCGACCGACGAACTCGACGAACGGGTGAGAGCCGGCGGCAAAGGTCTTGAGGACTGGCTGGCGCTGGCGGTCGAGCCCTTGCGGCAGACAATCGACTTTCTTGAGCTTGCCTTCGACCCGCAGACGATCGTTCTCGGCGGCAGCATATCGACGCTGATGATGCAGCGGCTGGCCGACTGCCTGGCGCCCCTACCCGTGCCGATCGATCCCGATGAGATAAGGACCGTGCCGCGCGTCACCATCGGCACGACCGGGAAGGATACGGCCATTCTCGGCGCCGCAGCCCTCCCGATCTTTTCCGAAACGAACCCCCGTTTCGACGTGCTGCAGAAGCCGCTGGGCTAGCGGCTTCAGGCTTGCTGGATGCCGTAGAGAAGCGGCATCAATCCCGCGAGCGCCCGGAACCGCTCCCAGGATTTCGCCTCCGGTCTCGTCCAGCCGTTTTCGGCGAGGGCCGAAAGCCTTGGAAAGACCAGGCGATCGAAGACGGCCCGATCGGTCATCGGTTCAGACCAGATGCAGGCCTGTATCCCGCGAAGCATGTTCCTTTGCGCGTCCGTCCATCCCTCGACCGGATCGAACTGGTACAGCTTTTCAGCGTCGGACGTCCCCGCCCAGTTGGCGCCCGGCTCGTCCCAATCTGGCCTGAGTGCCATATCGAGATAGTAGACCTGGCCGGGGCAAACCACGATTTCGTAGCCTTGGGCGGCGAGTTCGGCAGCCACTTCGACATTTCTCCAGCTGCAGAGATAGCTGCGCGATTTGTCGATGACGTCTCCATGAGCTGCTTCCTCCCAGCCGCCGGTCGTGCATCCGTTTGCGGCCAGGAAGCGCTGCACCCGCTGCAGGAATTCGGCCTGCAGCACCGCGGTGCCCGACCCGGAAATATCGTCGGCGCCATGGTCGTTGGTAATGACGTTCAGCCGTTCCGCATGCCTGTCGGCGATCTCGTTACCGGCGAGTGAACGCAGTCTTGCCAGTGCCTGCGGAGAACCGGACCAGGCGCCGAGCGGGACCTCGTCGGCGCCGATGTGAATGATCTTCGAGGGGAACAAGTCGATAAGTTCGGAGAGAATGGTCTCGACGATCTCGTAGGTCTCTTCCCTTGCCGGGTTGAGGCAATTGTCCGGAAAGCCCTGAACGGAATAGTAGCTGCCCATCTCGTCCGGATCGCGCAGTTCCGGAATGGCGAGCTGCATCGCATAGCAATGGCCCGGCATGTCGATCTCCGGAACGACGGTTATGCCGAACGAAGAGGCGAGCGAAACGATCTCTCGTACCGCAGCCTTGGTGTAGAACCCGCCCGTTCGAGCCGGGCTGGAGCCGAGAAGCGGCGGAATTGCCAGCCCGTGGCCGCGCCAGGCGCCAATCTCCGTCAGAGCCGGATAGGCGTCGATCTCTACGCGCCACGCTTCATCATCCGACAAATGCCAGTGGAAATGGTTGAGCTTGTTCCACGCCAGCACCGCGAGCAGCTTCTTTATTTCCGCGGCGCCGTAGAATTGCCTGGCAACATCGAGATGCAACCCGCGCCAGGCCATTTGCGGCTCGTCGGCGATCTCGCCGGAGCCCGGAAAATGGAAGACCTGCGGATGCAGCCTTGCGCCCCGCCAGATCTGACCAAGCGTGATGAGGCCGTAGAGAAAACCGGTCCGGCCGGCCGCCTCGACCTCGACGCTGCTGCCCCGAAAGCGGATACGGTAGCTTTCCGGGCCCGGGAGATCTGCTGCTGTCAGCAAGACAGGCATGCCGCCCTCGGCAGCCGGTCTCACCATCCCCTCGACGGCAAACAGCCGCTCCACCAGCGCCGTGAAATTTTGTGCCGCGGCCTCTGCTTCGGCATTGGAAGCCTGCAGGGCAAAGCCTGCAGGCAACGGCATGCGGGCGCCGACCGAGACTTTGCTGGGCCACGGAATAATGGAAACGGGAACGGAGACCTGGGCAGGCACCGGAAAGATCTCTGCGCCACGCTTGAGCGGCGCGTTGCTGGCCGACGACCGTGTCGGTTCGCATTCGAGCGCGATGATGCGCCCGTCATCAAGCGCCAGGTAGGCGTTAGTCGCCCCGTCCGTCCAATGCTGAAATTGCCAGCTCAGTGCAAAGACCGAGATCGACCAGGTGTCTCCCTGGGCAAGCACGAAGCCTTCAGGCGGACGGAATTCCGTAAAGTTCGAGAGACGTTTGGAAACAACCGCACCTTCGACCCGGCCAGCCGGATCGACACGTCCCGGCCCGCTGACACAGAGGGCGAAATTGGTCAGCGGTTCGCCTCCCATGTGCTTCAAGCGAAGTGCATAGGAGAAATCTGCGTTGCCGGATGGCGGATTCCATATGGTCTCCAGCCGCAGGGCGGAGCGTTGAGGTGCGGACATGGCTATTCCTTTGGGTTCAGTTGTCAGTTTTGAGCATGCCGGCATAAATGCCGGGCTCGGAATTCGGGATCGGCGTTGCCGCAACGGCCTTCTCGTAAAACACGGACGGCCCGACGTCGCCGATGATCGCATAGGCATATCCCAGCGACTTAAGGTCGTTCAGGCTGGCAAACAGGAGAGCACGGCCGATGCCGACGCCGCGCGCATTTTCATCAACGCCGGTTGGGCCGAAGAAGCCGCGCGCCGTGGCTTCGTGGCAAGCAAAGCCGATCAGCGCGCCGTCGCGCGTCGCGACAAAGCAGGTGGGCGGCTGGCGAGTCATGGCAACCGCTGCTTCGCTCGCCCAGCCCGCTCCAAAATTGTCCTCGATCCAGCCTGTGATCAGCTTGAGCTCAGGCGGCAGGGCGCGCCTGATTGTCACCCGCGCCTCCGTCATAGCGGTTTGTGACGTGTTGTCGACAGGCAAGGCCGACAGGTTGACGAGATAATCCATTCTAGTTTGGCCTTATTGAGCTGTGTTGCCGGGCATTCGGACAAAGTGGTTCGCGCCCACCTGATCGATCGTTGGCGACGCTGGGCGGCTGAGGCTGCGGACCTTTTCCGCCTGTTCAAGAAAGCGCGCACTTCCGCCGGTCACGAACGGCCTGCCGCCGTCGGGCACGGCAGAAAGCAGCAGCCGGGTGTAAGGGTGATGCGGCTGGCCCAGCACGGCAGACGTATCGCCCCATTCGACCATCTGCCCGGCAAACATCACAACGATTTCCTCGGCGACGCTGGCCGCAGTGGCGATATCATGGGTGATGTAAAGCAGAGCGAGGTCATTTTGCTTTTTGACGCGCGCCAGGAGGTCGAGAATGTCCTTGCGAATGGAGACATCGAGCATCGACGTCGGTTCATCGGCAACGAGCACGCTCGGTTGAACGGCAAGCGCCCGAGCAATGTTGACGCGCTGGCGCTGACCGCCCGAGAGCTCGTGCGGAAACTTCCGGCGCGAGACCGCAGGGTCGAGCCCGACGCTTTCAAGCAGTGCCCCGATACGCTCATCCAGCACCTGCTTTGAAAGACCGTGCTGGTGAAGTTCGAGCGGCCGCGACAGATGATGGTTCACGCTGAAGGCGGGGTTCAGGGAGGAAAACGGATCCTGAAACACCATCTGGACATCCTTGCGGTAGCGCCGCTCCTCCTTCGGGGTACCGCGAAGCGTCAGATCCTGCCCCCGAAAGAGCAGCTTGCCGCCAGAGGGTCTGTCCAGGCGGGCGATGATCCGCGCGCAGGTGGTCTTGCCGCATCCGGATTCGCCGACAAGCGCCAGAGCCCGTCCCGGATAGAGCGAGAAACTGATGTCCCTCAAAGCCTGGACCGGGCCGAAATGCCTGTTGATGCTTTCAAGCCGGATATGCGGCAAAGCTGCGGTGGATATGCTCGGCTCGGCTCTCATGCTGTAACTCCGGAAGACAGGTCATGGACGGGAAGCTGCGGGATCGCGTTCCATAGCTTGCGCGTGTATTCGTGCTTCGGCACCGTGCTGACCTGATGGACATCGCCGACCTCGACCAGCTCGCCTTTCAGCATCACTCCGATGCGCTGACACAGCTGCGCCATCAAATGCAGGTCGTGGGTGATGAACAGCACCGAGAAACCATGAGTTCTCTGCAGATCGACGACCTGCTCGAGGATCTCGCGCTGGACGACGACATCGAGCGCTGTCGTCGGCTCATCCATGATGATCAGTTCGGGCTGGAGGGCCAGACATATGGCGATGACGATGCGCTGACGCATGCCGCCTGAAAACTGATGCGGATAGTCGGCAATGCGATGGGGCGGTATGCCCACCAGCCGGAACATCTCCTCGCCGCGTGCCCTCGACTGGTCGCGCGAACATCCGGCATGCCTGAAGAGCACGTCATGAAACTGCGCTTCGACCCGCATCAGAGGGTTAAGCGAGTTCATCGCACTCTGGAACACCATGCCGACGCGCTTCCAGCGGATCTTCTGGAGCTCGCGCTCGGTCAGGCGCAGCAGATCTTCTCCGCCCAATTTGATGCTGCCGCTTGTGATCCAGGCCGGCGCCTTGGAGAGCCGGGTGATCGCATACGCGATCGTGCTCTTGCCGCATCCGGACTCGCCAGCAAGCCCAAAGATCTCTCCCTTGCCGATGTTGAAGGAGACGTCGTTGACGGCGCGGAACTCGCCTTTATCGACGAGATAGTCGATGTTGAGATGCTCGATTTCCAGCAGATTGTCGCTCATCGGCGTGCCTCCAGTTCGCGATTGCGGGCACGATTAAGACGAAACCAGCGAGCAAGGGCAGGGCCCGAGCGCAGCTGCGGATTTGCGATCTCATCGAATGTGAAGTTGAGAAGCGCCAGTCCGAGACCGGTCAGTGCAATCCCGGCCGCCGGAACGCCGACGTCCCACCACGCGCCCACCATGATCGCCGAGGCGTTCTGCGCGTTGTAGAGCATCGTGCCCCAGGAGACCTTTAGGGGATCGCCGAAACCCAGATATTCCAGCGTCGTCTGTGCGACGACAGCATAGATGATGCTCCCGACCAGATTGATACCGATGAGGGGCGCCAGATTGGGCAGGATGTCGACGAAGATGATCCGCCATGCCGGCTCGCCGATCATTTTCGACGCCGTCACGAAATCACGGTTTCTAATCGACATGGTCTGCGACCGCGTCATTCTTGCGCCCCATGGCCACGATGTCAGAGCGATGATCATCATGATCGTCATCGGACCGACCGTTCCCGCGAATGAGGCAAGGAGGATCAGCAGCGGCATGTTCGGGACGACGAGAACGGCATTGGTCGCGAGATCGAGGGCGGCGTCGGTCTTTCCACCGGCATATCCGGCAACAAGACCGATACCGGTGCCGATGACGGTGATTGCAATGCCGGTGGCAAACCCGACGGAAAGCGAGCTTCGCGCACCCCAGACAAACTGGCGATAGACATCGCGCCCCATCTTCGTGGTGCCGAGAACGTGTTCCATCGACGGGGGCTGATGGGAACGGCCGACACGCGCGCCGGGCTCGCCCGGCGCAATAAGCGGAGCAAGAAGCGCGATCGCCCAGATGGCCGCGACGATAATCAATCCGGCAACGGCCTTGCGCTGACGAAGGATGGCCCCAAGAGTGAAGCTCATTAGTTTGCCTCCCGCAGTCGTGGGTCGATCAATCCGTAGAGAATGTCGACGAGAAAATTGGCGCCGAGAGTGGCAAGCGTCATCAAGAGCAGCTGGCCCTGAATGACCGGATAGTCACGCGCGATACTCGCGGTGTAGAGGGTCAATCCGAGCCCCGGGTAGTTGAAGACGATCTCGGTAACGATCGACCCACCGAAGACCGCGCCGATCATCAGTGCCAGATTGGTGAGAACGGGAAGCATCGCGTTGCGGGCGCCGTATCCGAACATCACGGCACGGTGGCTGAGGCCCTTGGCACGCCCCATCGTGACGTAGTCTTCGCCAAGCACCGAGATCATCGCCGAACGCATCGTCGTCTGAAATTCACCGATGAGAAACGGCGACAGCGTCAGTACCGGCAGAATGGCGTGAACGAGCACGCTGCCTGCAAAGGTGAAGTCGAAACCCGGGTCCAGGTTCGGATCATAGGCATAGCCAACCGGAAACCAGCGAAGCGAGACACCAAAGATGAAAAGCGTCGTCAATGCGATGATGACGGGAGGGACGGAGATCATCACGACCGAAAGCGGCGAGACGATCGTGTCAAACCGGCCGCCGCGCCGCCATGCGGCGACAGCGCCGAGAACCACCCCCACACACAGCGAAAAGAGGATGGCGGTGACGACCAGAAAGGTTGTCCAGATGGTGGCTCTGCCCAAAACCTGAACAACCGTTTGCGGATAATATTTGACCGATACGCCAAGATCCAGCGTGGCCAACCCCTTCAGATAGTCGGCGAACTGGCTCATCATCGGGGCATCGACCGCGCCAAAGCGAGCCTTGATCGCTGCCACGGCTGCCGGCGTGGCGCGTGGCCCCAGCTGGGCCACCATGGCATCGACGGGGGTCCCCGGCATAAGCCGGGGAAGGATGAAGTTCATCAACACAGCGAACGCCAGAGCGACCGCATAGACGCCGAGGCGCCGGCTCGAAATGCGCATATCTTCTATCCCTGGCCGGCTTATTGAACCGGCTTGAGGCGCAGGAGATGCATCAGACGCATCCGGTTGTTGTCATGATCTTCCGGGTTCATGACCGGATCCTTGTCCGTCACCCAGCCGGTAAAGCGCTTGCTGGAGAACTGATACCAGGTTGGACCGTTGAACACGGGCACGACCGGGAAGTCATCGGCGACCAGGAGCTGGATGTCGTTGAAAATCTTCTTGTGGTCATCATCGGTCGTGGCCTTCAGATACTGACTGAAGAGCGCGTCCAGCTTCGGATTCGAATAGCGGGAAGGCGCGCCGGTGATGCGTCCGGCATAGGCTGTGGACAGGCTCTGATAGTAGCCGCGGAACGGCGTCGCCCCGTCGGCACGCGAGTTCATGACCACCTCGAAGCTTCCGTCAAGGATCTGCTTGCGCCACTGCTCGTATTCGGGCGTGGCGACCGACGCATTGATGCCGATGGCGCGAAGTCCCTCGACGGCAATCTGGACCGCGTCGATCCAATCGGTCCAGCCGTTTGGAACGATGACCGGAAACGCGATCGGCTTGCCTGTTGGTGTCGTCCGGAAGCCATCGGCGCCCTTCTTGAAGCCCGCGTCATCGAGAACCTTGTTGGCCTTCTCCGTGTCGAAGCCCATGAAGGCGTCCTTGTCACCTTCCGCGGCCTTGTTGCGCCAGCTTTCGAAGCGCGGCGGCAGGCCGCTGGCATGAAGGTTTACCACCGGGTAGCCGAACCCGGCGATGTCCACCATCGACGGGCGATCCATGGCGAGGCTGAATGCGTGACGGAAATTGACGTCCTTGTAGGCCTCGAGGTTGCCCTCGTTGGCGCTCTTGAAGTTCATCTGGAAGGCGACCGTCTCGGCCGGCGGCTGCCAATAGCCGTTATGATCCGGATCGAGTGCTACGAAGGTTTTCTTAATTTCCGGAATGAACGATCCAATCCAGTCCATGTTGCCTTCCGGCAGGATCGCCAGCATCTGATCGTTGCCAGAGATCTGCGGCAGCCGGATGCAATCCACATGAAGGGACGCCGCATCCCAGTAATTCGGATTGCGGCATTGCTCGTAAACCTGCGGCGTGAACCGGCGCAGCTCGGTGAGAGGCCCGGATCCGATCGGCTTCTCATTCTTGAATGCGACGGGGTCGGAAACATCCTTCCAGACATGCTCGGGAACGACGGCCAGATCTGCCAGCGACTCAGGGAAATCGGAATTGACGTCCTTCAGGTTGATGCGGACTTCGGTCGGTGATGGCGCCTCGACGGATGCGACAGTTTCGCCGACACCGACCGTATCGAGAGCCGCGTTCTTCAGCATCAGATCGATGGTGTATTTGACATCGGAGGAAGTCAGCGGCTGACCGTCCGACCATTTCAAGCCAGGACGCAGTTCATAGGTGATCGACTTGAGGTCATCTGAGAATTTGAAGCTCGTCGCCAGCCGCCATACCGGCTTGCCACCGTCCTCGGCGTTGAAAATGACAAGTGGCTCATAGATAAAATCCATCGTGCTCTGCCGGCGCCCGGCGAGGTCGAACGGATTGAAATTCTGCACCCAGCTGGTCTGCTCCTCAATGTGCATTGTCAGGACCGCCTCGGCGCTGAATGCACTCGAAGCGCCGAACAAGGCGATATAGGCAGCGGTCGTCGCCCAGCCCGCCTTCGCGATAAAATTGCGATACCCAATTCCAGTGATGTTCATGAAGGTTCCCTCTTTTTTATTTGAACTCAATCAAATTGATTTAATAATGGATACCGATCTTGATGATGCCGGTCAATCGGTGAAAATCAGAAATTTGGGTTTGAAAATGCGCCCGCCGGAAAGCCTTCATTTCTTTCACGAAACGGCATAGAGGCGGAGGTGTGGGCTGCCCGGACGCCGGCATCGTCTGCGCACGGAATGTGGATCGCGAAGGCAATTTCCGCGTCATTGCCGATCGTCCATCAGAACCAAATAGTTCAAGGTCGCCAAGTTTCTTCACGGGCGACATGGCAGGCGTTTCGTCATAAAAGCGTAATGTGCCTTTGCGATGCCTCAGGTCTCCAAATTTGAATCACTTTCCAGGTTTCCATGACAATTCCCGACGTTGCCGACCGACTCCATCCCGCGGCATCGAGCCGTCTCAGGCTCTTGGCAGAAGCCGTTCTCAAGGCCGGCACGCTCGCCCGTTCCTCCCTGAAACGCCGCCGTGTCAACGAGATGCTGGCGAAGGCTCCCAGAGATTATCAGACGGAGATCGACGTCGCGGTTGAGCGGATCATTGTCGACGAGATGGTCAGGGCATTTCCGGATTACGCAATCCAGGGCGAAGAGGCCGTCGGCAATCGCGACGCCGGGCCGGATACGCCAGTGATCTACATCGATCCGATCGATGGCACGACGAACTATGCGTGGGGAATACCGCATTTCGGCATGACGATTTCAATCGTGGAGCATGGCAGGATCACCCTGGGCGTCGTCTATGACGCAATGCTCGACGAGCTCTTCAGCGCCGAAGCCGGACAGGGTGCCTATCTCAACGGCGAGAAGATCAGCTGCATCGACAATGGCGATATCGAGAATGTCCTGATCGGCGCCGGCCTTCCCGTTCCCGGCCAGGTCAAGGCGGTCAGGAAGGAAACCTATCTCTCGGCATTGCAGCGGCTGATGGATGAGACGGCCGGCGTGAGGCGGCTCGGCTCGGCGGCGCTCTCGATCGCCTATGTGGCCTGCGGCCGCCTCGATGGCTTCTTCGAGGATGGCCTGTCGCTGCACGACTACGGCGCCTCGGCATTGCTTGTCGAAGAGGCAGGCGGCAATGTCTCCGCCTTCTCGGGTGGCCCGGTAACGGCGAATGGCGATATCCTTGCGGCCAACGCCGCGGTCCACGCCTGGCTGGTCGATGGCTTTCGCGAAGGCTAGTGGCCGGAGGTGATCAGCGTCTCAAGGCCAACCGGGTCATCGGTGGTGATCTGGTCGGCCTTCAGCGCCAACAGGCGGCGAACATCGGGCAAGACATCGGGGATGGCGCGATTGATCGTATAGGCGTCGATCGTCCGGCCTTCCTGATGAAATGCGCCGATCATGTCGAAACCCGCTGCATCGGCAAACAGCACCAGCTTGTGATGCAGATAGATCATCGTGGCCTTTGGCGAGGCCGCAAGCGCGCCAGCGACGAAGCCCGCGAAATCGCGATTTTCCATCAGCCGCTCGATTGCGCCGTCATGGCATGGGTCGTAGCCGACAGGCATATCGGGGACAGCGCGCGACAGGCGCTCCACGGCCACGGCGTCGCCGCCTGACAGAATGACGGATTTAGCCACCGGCGCGATCGCCCTCGCAAAGGCAGCAACGTCGGCTTCGCTGATGCGGACAGAATATTCCTTCAGATCCAGTTGCAGGACCGCATCTGGATGGCAATCGATCTCCTGCAGCAGACGGCCGAGATCATCTATCAGCATGACCGGATGACCGGTCGGCTGGCCCTCGTGGTCGCGCAGATAGAGGCTGCGGAGATAGTCGGCCGAGGCATCGGCGACAGCGCCCTCGCCCGTCGTTGCCGGATGCAGCACGTCGTCGTGCAGGACGGCAAAGCCATCACCCGCGAAACAGACGAGATCGATCTCGACGCTTGCACCGAGCGCCATGCCCTCGACAATCCGCTGGCGCGTGAAGGAAATGTCGCCGGCCTGCCGGTGGCCGCGATGCCATTTCAGCCAGGTGAGATGGCCATCCGCCTTGATTGCTACGCCCGTTGTATCAGACATGACCGAATACCTGCCTCTGTCCCTGATGGCCGGCTTGCGGCGATTGATAGACGAGGCCGTTATCGCGGAATGCGAAGTAGGCTGCAACCTTGGGCTCGACCAGACTGCCCTTCGCCCAGTTGGCATCCGGCGCGGTCATCGATTTCAGCCGGCTACCGTCGGTGAGATCGATATCGACAAGCTTATGGGTCCCGAAATCGATGGTGCGGTGAACCGACGCTGCTTTCTTCTCTGAGAGAGAAAGCGAAAGCGCCTCGGGCCGGAAGGCGATCTCCACCTCGCCATCGCCGACCGGTACGGCGAGCGGAAAGGCCGGGTGCTCACTGACGCCGTTCTTGACAGTCGTGCGGACGAAATTCATCGAGCCGATAAACCCGGCGACGAAGGCCGTCTGCGGCTCGCGATAGATGACGTCTGGCGGTGCGATCTGCTCGGTGCCGCCGTCTCGCATGACGACGATGCGGTCGGCAAGCGCTAGCGCCTCGTCCTGACCGTGGGTGACGAACAGCGTGGTGATGCCGAGACGCTGCTGGATGTCCTTGACCTCTTCGCGCAGACGCTCGCGCAGATGCTGATCGAGGCTGGCGAAGGGTTCGTCGAGCAACAGGATCTTCGGCTCCAGCACCAGCGAACGGGCCAGCGCGACGCGCTGCTGCTGGCCGCCGGAGAGCTGCGTGGTCTGGCGTTTGCCGTAGTTGGACAGGCCGACGAGCTCAAGGGCGCCTTCGACACGGTCGCGGATCTCCGCCTTCGGCAGATGCCGCAGCTTCAGGCCGAAGGCGATGTTGTTGAAGACATCCATATGCGTCCACAAGGCGTGGCTCTGGAATACCATGCCGGTGGGACGCTTTTCCGGCGGCAGGTCGGTCACGTCCTTGGCGTCAATCAGGATCGAACCGCCCGTCGGGCGCTCGAAGCCGCCGATCATGCGAAGCAGCGTCGACTTGCCGGACCCGGAGGGGCCGAGAAGGCAGACCAGCTCGCCGTCTTCGACATCGAGCGAGAAATCGCGCACGGCGAAAGACGTGCCGAAGCTCTTCGAAACGCCGTTGATCGTCAAACGTGCCATTAGCAGCCTCTCTTGGGGCGGAACCCGACCATATTATGCACCGAAGCCCCGGGCGAATGCACCCGTGCCGATGACGCGGCGGGCAAACATCAAGGCGATGAAAGACGGCACCCACAGCATCACCGAAAGCACAGCGCCGTACTGAACGACGATCTGATTGTTGATGAAGGTGATCATCAGCACCGGCATGGTGCGGATTTCGGGGGCGCCGATCAGCCAGGCGCCTTCGGTTTCGTAGAAGGTGCCGACGAAGATCAAAAGCAGGGCGGCGGCGATCGTCGGCCCGGCCTGCGGCAGGGTGATCGACCAGAAGACGCGCAGTGGTGCCGCACCTGCGTCCCGCGCCGCCTCTTCCATGCGGCGATCGACATTCTGAAAGGCCGCGACCGGAATCCAGATCATCAGCATCAGTGTGCCGACGAGCTGGATCAGCACGACACCCCAGAAGGTGCTGATGAGCCCCAATTGCAGGAAGATGCCGGCGATCGCCACCAGCAGGCCAAATTTCGGAAAGGCATGCGATGCGAGGAAGGACAGGAAGAGGATGTTGCGGCCCGGAAATTTCATCCGCGCAAAGGCATAGGCCGCCGGAAGGCAGATGATCGCCGAAAGGATGGTGACGGTTGCCGTCAGCCGCAGGCTCAGCGTCAGCGCATCCCAGACATCGGCACGCGACAGCGTCTGATGCCAGAAGCGCAGGCCGAACTGCTGCGGAATGACGGAGGGATAGCGCCAGACCTCGGTAAAGGCCCAGGTGCCGACAACGACCAGCGGCAATGCGATGAACAGCGTCAGAAGGACTGCGAAGCAGATCCCGGTCCAATCGATCCTGGCGCGTGAAGCGGTGTTTTCAACCGGCGTCATCGGCGGCCCTCCCGGTTCCTGGCGATCGAGCGAACGTAGAAGATCCCGAAGACCAGGCAGAAGGCGAAGGAAATAACCGCCTGCGTCAGTGCGTTCAGCGGATCGTTCATGTCGGAGAAGGTGCGCTGCATGAACGGCCCCATCATCTCGGGCGAAGCGGGGCCGAGAACATAAGGCAGCGTAAAGGACGAGAAGATGCCGAGAACGGCGAAAGATGCGGTCACCAGCAGGGAGTTGCCCATGCGCGGCATGATGATCGAGATGAAGACGCGCAAGGGCTTGGCGCCGACATCACGCGCGGCCTCGATCGAGCTTTTCGAGATGCTGCTGAGCCCGGCCGTCAACATCAGCACGGTCAGCGGCAGGTTGTCCCAGACGAGGCCGATCACCGGCCCCCAGGGTGTCAGATAGGGCGATGGCAGCTTCGGCAGACCGACAGCGTTGAGCAGGATATCGACGGTACCATTCGGGCCGATGGTGCGGATCAGCGCGTAGGAAAGAATGATCGACGGCACGAACATCGGGAAGATTGCAAGCCCCTGCACATAGCCGGCAAGGCGGCCCTGGGAAAAGCGAAGATAAAGCGCAATCGGCAATCCGATGACGACAAGCAGCACGCCGCAGACAAAGGTCGTCCAGAGCGTTACCCAGAGATTGGCAAGGCTGTAGCTGTCGGTGAAGAAGAACTGGTAGGAAGCCAGCGAGAACTGCGAAGTTCCATCCGCCCGGCGCACAAAGATCGTACCCATGACGGCCGATATGATCGGATAGACGATAAGCCAGCCGAGCAGGAGAATCGGCAGGGCGACCAGAAGCAGCCCCGCCGAGGCACTCTTGGCCGGCGCGCGCTCACGCGCCGGCGAATTTACCGGTATCCGTCTGCGCATCAGGTACGGCTGATGTTCGGCGCTACATTGCGGTACCAGCCGTCGTTGATGTTGGTTTCCCAATCACCACTCGGGAAGGTCGGAATGGTCTTCGGGATGACGTCGGCATACTTCTTGCGAAGGTCGTCCGAAATGTGATCCCAGGAGACGCCCGGGAAGCCACCGATCTCGGTGATGATGGATTCCTGGATTTCCTTGCTGAGCAGGAACGAGGCGAGCTTGAGAGCGGCATCCTTGTGGGCGCCGTTCGAGAAGACAGTCATGCGCGAGAAACCACCGCAGAGCGCGAGATCGCTTAGCTGGACGAGGCCGGTCGTCTCGGGCAGCACGCCCTGCGAGATTGCCTGCAGAATCTGATCCGACCAGACAGGGGTCATGGTGACGACACCCTGTGCGAGCAGCTGGATCGACTGCGTGTTGCCAGCGGTGTAGGCACCCTTTTCGTAGAGCGAGGGAGCGAGGTCAGTGAGAAGCTTCCAGGCCGGAGTCAGCGTCTGGTTGGCGTAGTCGGCGGTGAAGTTGTCGACGGTGAACTTGCTGGGGTCGCGGCCATTGGCTTCATGAATGGCGCGGCGGACGAAGTTACCGCCAGAACCGCCCTTGTCGGGACGGTTGTAGATGAACTGGCCGGGGTTGGCCTTGATCCAGGCCGTCAACTGTTCCCAGGTCTTCGGCGCGTTCTTCGGGTCGAGCTTCGTGGTGTCGTAGGCCAGCAGAACCTGCGAGCCGCGATAGGGAAGCGAGTATTCGCTATCGACGCTCAGCGGGTTGACGTGGTCGAAGCCTTCGATGTTCTCGGCCGAGAACTTCACCCAGAGACCGGCGTCGATGCCGCCTGCCGGAAGGCGTGGGTCGAAATGTTCGAAAATGTCTGCCTGCGGATCGGTCTTGGTCTTCAGCGCGGCGAGACCGCGATCGGCGATGGCGCGCAGACCGGTGTTGTCGCCGGCGTCGGTGACCTTGATGGCCAGCTCCGGATGGGCCTTCGAAAACGCCGGAACGACGATGTTGCTCCAGAAATCGATAATGTTGGCGTCAGAGCCACTGTAGAGATCAATCGTCTCTCCAGCTGCAAACGCAAAGCGCGGCATCGCCAGAAGGCCCGCCACCGCCGACGAAGTGACTAGAAATTCGCGTCTGTTCATGACCTTCTCCTCTTCCTGGGCCTCATTCCGAGAGGCCTTCGAAAGCCTAGCTATCCGTGGTGGATGACACCCCAATGACAAAAACCCACTTTTTGCACGCCTGTGCATTTTTTGACCTGAGAGCGTCCCGCTCCCGGCTGAGTTGCCGATAATATCGCGACATCACCATCAATGACCGGCAAACCAAGCGTTGCCGCGCTATCCCAATTCACCCGCAAGATTTCATTCGTCCGGTTACATTGTTGTACGACAAATTATATGCAATATGTGATGGCGAGGTAACGCAGGAAGGCGCGAAGCCCCGCATCACATCAGACGATCGAGCGAAGAAGTGTCAGGAAAATCAATGCCAAAACTGGAGAAGAGAAGCGTCAATGGGAATGGGCCTGAGGTTACAGTCATGGGCCTGGGCGGAACCGGCCTTGGCAATATGTACCGCGCGACCGACCCGCAAGTGGCGCTTGACACCGTTCACGCTGCTTTCGAGAAGGGCTTGCGCTATTTCGATACGGCACCGGTCTATGGCTTCGGCCTGGCGGAGACCCGGCTTGGCGAAGCGATCCGCACGCTGCCGCGGAGCGAAATCGTCATCTCGTCCAAAGTCGGATACGATCTGGTGCCGATCCCCGACAGCGAGGTCAAACCTGTTCTGTGGGACGAGGCGCCGCCTTTTCGCGCCGATTTCGACTATTCGCGCGATGCCGTCTTCCGGTCGATCGAGGGCTCACTGAAGCGCCTCGGCACTGATTACATCGACATGCTGGCGATCCACGATCCGGACGAGGCGATCCACTTCGCCAAGGGTGAGGATCCGCGCGCCCGCAGCCGCTTCAAGGAAGCGATGGACGGCGCCTATCCGGCACTCGACGAGCTCAGATCGCAGGGTGTCATCAAGGCGATCGGCGTCGGCATCAACCAGTGGCAGATGCTGTCCGATTTCGTCGAGGCGGGTCAGTTCGACTACTTCCTGCTGGCCGGCCGTTACACGCTTCTGGAACAGGAGCCGCTGGCAACACTGTTTCCCGCCTGCGAGCGCAAGGGCACGAAGCTCGTCATTGGCGGCCCCTACAATTCGGGAATTCTGGCAACCGGCGCCGTCAACGGCGCGACCTTCAATACGCGCAATGCGCCGCAGGAGGTTCTGGATCGCGTTGCCCGGCTGAGCTCCGTCTGCGAAAGACATAAGGTGCCGCTTGCCGCTGCCGCTCTTCAGTTTCCGCTGGCCCACAAGCTTGTTGTCAGCGTCATACCCGGCGCCCGTTCGGTCGCAGAACTCGAACAGAATCTCGACTATCTCGCATGGCCGATCCCGGCGGGCCTGTGGTCGGATCTGCGCGATCAGGGGCTGATCGATCCGGCAGCGCCGCTCCCCGGCGATACGCAGTGAGATGATGCCTCCGCGGCCGGCGATCGCACCCATCGGCGAATTGGAGACGATCCTGTCGTCGACGAAAGCCGACCTGACGTCGGCTGCTGGCTTTCCCGAACTGGAGATATCCGGCCGGCGGATCAGGCTGTTCTTCGTGCGCGAGACCCAGGCGGCGATCACCGACTGGCCGGCGCTCAAAGCGAAAGCCCGGCGCGTTGCCACGGCGCTTGCGCGGGTGGATGCGACGCCTGTTCTGGTCACCGCGCTTGCCGCATCTCCGCTTGCTGCGGTGTTACAGGATGCGGGATGGGCCATCCTGCGTGAAGGCAGCAACGAGATTGTACCGGGCGGCCCTCCAGCGGACATGGCAGACCGGAAAATTCAGGGTTTCGGAAGCCGGAAGCTCAGCCTTCTCTGCGCCCTTTGGCATCTGCGAAACGAAAGCTTCGAAGCGTCGAAACTCGGCGCTGCCGCCGGCGTTTCGGCGACCGCGGCGCGCAGCGCCATTTCCGATGCCGTGCAGCTGGGCTGGCTCGTTCCGCAGGCCCGTGGCCGCAGCCACCGCTACGCCGTCGATAATTCGCAGGCGATCATCGATACGGTGAAAACAACGGCAACGGCGTCAAGCCCGCGCTGGCAACACTACGCCGTTCCCGCCGATGCCCTCACATCTCTGCCGCAGCGGCTCGATGGATTCTGCCGGACTCATGATATCGGCTATGCGATTACCGGGCGCTTCGCTGCGATTTATTATCTCGGCAGGCGCAGCGATGTGCCGGAGTTGCAGATCAGGCTTTCGCCGTCGGTCGACATCGCCGACCTGCTCGCCCATCTCAGGGCCGCGCCGGTCAAAGCGCCCGGCAATCTCGCGATCGTGATTTCGGCGGATGCCGCCAGCTGGCTCCACGCCAGGCGCGCCCACGGGCTCGCTCTTGCCAATCCACTGATCGTCCTCTGCGATCTCTTGAGTCTTGGAAGCCCTGCTGCCGAAGCGATCGAGGCCTGGCTCAAAAGCAGCGAATGCGCTTCAGACGGGGGCTAGTGCCACCCATTGGTACTATATACACAAGCGCGTAGCGGCGAATGGTCCATCCCCAGAAGTAGCGATTGAATTTTTCACTCTGCTCATACACTATCTATTCGCGCCCCCCTATTGATCGGTCCTCCGCAAGGACGCCAATCGACCCTCGCGGTAAACGGAAAAAAGAAATGAACGCCAAGGCCCCGAATGCAATCGACGTCTATGTCGGCTCCCGAGTAAGAATGCGCCGGCTCCTTCTCGGCCTTAGCCAGGAAAGGTTGGCCGATCAGATCGGCGTGACGTTCCAGCAGGTCCAGAAGTATGAAAAAGGCATGAACCGCATCGGCGCCAGCCGCCTGCAAAAGATCGCCGAAGTTTTGTCGGCACAGCCGAGCTATTTCTTCCAGCAGGACGACAACCAGCCGCTGACGCTCGAAGGCCTGGAGATGCCGCAGAAGGCTGATCCGGTTTCAGAATTCCTCCGCTCCAAAGAGGGCCTCGCTCTCAACCGCGCCTTTCTGAAGATCAACGATCCGCAGATCCGCGAAAAGATCGTTTCGCTCGTCAAGGCGATGGCACAGGCCGAAGGCCACCGCGAGGTTGCCGCCGACACGGGCGCTTCGGATTCCAGCGTCCCGCTGAACGGCTAATCGCTGATCCAGCAAAACGAGCACATCGAGGCGCGGCCATCCGGACCGCGCCTTTTGATTTCCGCAGCCTATGATCCGAATGGTTGCATCCGGATTCCAGGTTGAATTCCGAAGCGTATTCCGACGCCTAGACGTGTGTCACGCTTGTGTCACGCGCGTCCTGCGGGAAGTTCAACTAGCCTCGTCATGTGGCCGTTT
Organism: Rhizobium sp. 01N424; assembly: GCF_056399485.1. Lineage (NCBI taxonomy): Bacteria > Pseudomonadati > Pseudomonadota > Alphaproteobacteria > Hyphomicrobiales > Rhizobiaceae > Rhizobium > Rhizobium sp. 01N424. The sequence goes on along the minus strand of NZ_JBFTRK010000004.1, from coordinate 40,144 downwards.
GCAGCGGCAACGATCTCATGGGGTGTATCAATGGAAGATGCGGTCATCGACATCAGGAACGCGAAGAGCGAAGAACAGCTGAAGGAGCTGGCCTCGCTTGCGAGACTGATTGCCTTCGCGCGTGAGAATGCCAGGGAGCTCAATGCAGAATTCCCGGCCCATTGCCTGGATATGGCGCTGAATGCCCTGCTTCAGGATCTGCAGGGCAGCGCAGCGCCCGCGATCGCCGAGGAAGGGCAGCGGCTCGAAGCGGCTTTCGCCGTCCGCCACTGACAGAGCCATTTTCTTGCTCCGGAAAACCGGGGCAAGATGATCGCTCGCATGCTTGCTTCAACTGCTTAAACGTTACAGCAAGCTGCGCGCAGCCTGCCGGTAGCGATGCTCGCGGTGATGATCGCGATAGTCCGATTTGCCTTCAGCCGATGATGCCGGAGAACTCCACCGGCTGAGGCCACACATGCTTTCATGAGCCGTCAGGCCTTGCCGCCGCGCACCGCGTCGGCGATCGTGACCTTCTTCGGAATGAGCTTGAGCTCGTAGAAGGTGTCGGCGATCGCCTGCTGCTGAGCGACGACAGAAGCATCCAGGCTCTTCACGCCATAGGACTGACGTTCCAGCGCGCGGACGAGGACCGGTTCCGGAATACCCACGGACGGCGACAGTTCGGCAGCTGCTGCCGCAACGCCGGATTTGGTCCAGTCGTCGATTTCGGAAATCGCTTCGATGACCACATCGATAGCCGCGCTGTGGCCATCGACCAGAGTTTTGGTCCCGAGATAGAACTGATGGTTCGGGACGATACCCTCGCCGTTTCTGAGCTCTCGCGCTTCGATCGCGATCTCTGCCGCCGCCTGGAAGGGATCCCAGATAACCCAGGCATCGACGGCGCCCTTTTCGAAAGCGGCGCGGCCATCGGCCGGAGCGAGGAAGGACGGCTCGACGTCGGCATAGGTCAGGCCCGCTTCTTCGAGCGCCTTAACGAGCAGATAGTGAACATTCGAGCCCTTGTTGAAGGCGACCTTCTTGCCCTTCAGATCGGCAACCGACTTGATCGGGCTATCCTTGGGAACGAGGATCGCTTCGCCGCGCGGGGCCGGCGGCTCGTGTGCGATATAGACGAGCGGCGCATTGGCCGCCTGTGCGAAGATCGGCGGCGTCTCGCCGGTCGAGCCGAAATCGACGGCTCCGGCGTTCAGCGCCTCGAGAAGCTGCGGGCCACCTGGGAATTCAGTCCATTCGACCGAATAGCCGATCGTCTCGAACTTCTTCTCCAGGATACCCTTGCCCTTGAGCAGCACCAGGGTGCCGTATTTCTGGTAGCCGATGCGAACGACCTTGTCGGCTGCAATAGCGGTCCGAACCCCGACCAGGGGAGCGGCGATTGCGCCGGCCATGGCCACGGTAAATGCGCGTCTCGAGATTTTCATAGTGAGCCCCTCCGTTGAATTGGTTGGGCCAAAATTAAATTATGTCTACAGCTTTACTAGACTAATCGTGCTGTTTTCGGAGCAGTCCAAGGATTCCATTTTTGATTTTTGCGTCATTCGCAAAATGGGTGCTCGAAAGAGCGTTCAACCGCCTGGTATCCAAGTGATACGGGCGCATTTTCATCGCCAGACGGCGACCCGCGCAGCGTCTATTGCGCACGAAGATAGTGGCGCGGCGGGCCAACGGTTCCCCGTTCGATCAGCCGGACCGACATGCCGACGCGGCGCACCCGCGCCTCGGCATTCAGCGCTCTCTCCTTCAGCATATCCCAGCCGACGCGGCCGAGCTCTTCGCGCTCGATGCGAAGCGTCGTCAGTGCCGGGGTGCTGTGCTGCGCGATCGAGATATCGTCCATGCCGATCACCGAATAATCACGCGGGAGGATGTTGCCTCGGGCGCGCAAGGCATCGATGACGCCGAGCGCCATGATGTCGTTGCTGCAGACGAATGCCGTCGCCTTGGCGAACCGGCCCTTCTGCATCGCGTCTATCAGGGCATTCGAGAGATCAGGCTCGAGGATCCCCGCAGCCGTCAGGTCAAACAGGTGCCTGTCGGGGTCAATGGCAATTCCGGCCTCCTGCATGGCATCGCGAAAGCCATCGAAGCGTTCCTTGAGCGACGTCCGGAACAGCCGGCTTACATGCACGATTTCAGTATGGCCTTCCGACAGCAGCCTTGTGGTCGCCAGCCAGCCGGCGGATCTGTTGTCGGGCAGCACGCAGGAAAGCCGCATCGTCCGGTCGATGCCGTTGACGATCACCGCCGGCGCATGACTTCTGGCCACCTGCTCGATCAGGACAGGATGGTCGAGACCGACGAGAAGCAGACAGGCGCCGTCTGCACCGAGCAGATTTTCGACGTTGACGCTGCCGGTTTCGATATCCGGCGTGAGCAGATGGACCTTGGCATCGACGCCGCCCTCCCTTGCGGCATCGAGCGCACCCTGAATGACGCCCTCATAGAATTTCGAATTCAGATAAAGTGCCGCTGTGGTCACAACCGCCAGACCGGATGGAAAGGCTTCCGTTAACTCCGTCGTCTTGTGGCGATAATCGAGACGCGCAGCCGCCTCCAGGATCCGCTCCCGGCTCTCGATCCCGACCCCTGACCGGTTGTTCAGCGCCTTCGACACCGAGGCAATTGAAACGCCTGCGGCTTCGGCAATATCAGAGATACGTGATCTGCGTGTCATCCAGGGATTCTCCTCGGACCTTGACTAGCACGCCCGGTTCAACCTCGCCACTGTTCGAGAAATTTTCTCCATCAACGAAATTTTTCTTTCCCGATCTATTTTTTCGTTTATCGTTGCACAGTCGCCGCATCAAGCGGGCGGCATTGACCTGGGAGGGGAAGATGCTGAGACGTCGAGAATTCATCGCAAGTGCAATTGCCGCCGCCATGATCGACATTCCCGCGGCACTCGCCGCGGACGAATCGCTGAGAGTGTTCTGGTGGGGCAACCCGGACCGGGCAAAACGGACTGGCGAGGTCATCAAGCAGTTCGAAGCCGCCGCGCCTGGCGCAAAATTTACCGGGCAGGTCGCCACATCCGACTATTGGGTGAAACTGAGCACCATGGTCGCGGGCCGCAATGTGCCCGATGTCTTCGCGCTTGAGCCGGTCACCTTTGCCGACTATTCCCGCCGCGGCGCGACGCTGGATCTCACGCCGTTTCGCGACAGCATCATCAAATCGACGGATTTCGCCCCCGGCGCACTCGATCTCGGCACGGTCGATGGAAAATTGACCGGCATTCCGACATCGCTCAACGCCGCGGCCCTGATCGTCGACAAGGCAGCGCTGGAGAAAGCCGGAGTTCCGGTGCCGGCGGCGTCCACGACCTGGGAGCAGTTCAAGACGATCTGCACCGACTTCAAGAAGGCCGCTGGTTCCGCAAGCCTCTTTGCCGTCGGCAACGGCGCGAGATACAGCTTCGTCTTCGAAGTCTGGCTGCGCCAGCGCGGCAAGACACTGTTCACGCAGGACGGACAGCTGGGCTTCCAGGAAGCCGACGCGATCGAGTGGTTCGATTACTGGGATCAGCTGGCGAAGGCTGGCGGTTGCGTGACCGCCGATATTCAGGCCCTCGACAAGGGCAATATCGAAACCAACCCGATCGCCAGCGGCAATGCCGTGATGGCATTTGCCTATTCCAATCAGCTTGCCGGTTACGGTGCATTGGCAAAATCGGAAATGTCGATCGGCTCGCTGCCGGTGCAGGAGGCGTCCGGTCCCTCGGGGTTGTTTTACCGGCCCTCGACGCTATGGTCGATATCGCCCTGGTCGAAGTCGCCGGAGACGGCTGCGAAGTTCATCAACTTCTTCGTCAACGACACCAATGCCGGGCATGCTCTTGGAACCGAACGCGGCGTTCCCGTGAATGCGAAGATCCAGGGCGACGTCGCTGCCACCGGCGACAAGGTTTCGAAGCAGACGATCGATTACATCGTCTCGTTGAAGGATAGGGTCGGCCCCTATCCGCCTGCAATCCCGATCGGCGCTGCCGAGTTCTCGCAGCAGGTTTTGACTGCGACTGCCGACAGCGTCGCCTTCGAGCAGATAACGCCATCCGACGCTGGCAAGCAACTCATGTCGGAAGGCAAGCGCATATTCGGCGGATGAGCAGCACCGGGGAAGCATGATGGATCAGCGCAATAGTCCGCAGCAGCCGTTGGACGAGCACAAGGAAGCGCGCAGACTGCAGTTCCTGCCGTGGGAGCGTGCCGCTGCCGACCTCGACCATCCTGACCATATCGAACGAAAGACTGCGCTGCAGGAGTCCTGCGGCGCGGAATTCGCCGATACGTCCTACATCGCCGAGCACGCGGCGGTCTTCACTGAAAGCCTGAAGATGGGCGAGCGGTCATGGATCGCGGGGCATGCGCTGGTCCGCGGTGCAGTCGTGCTTGGCGATGACTGCACCATCAACCCCTTCGCCTGCGTCTCCGGAAAGGTGACCTGCGGCAATGGCGTGCGGATCGCATCGCATGCGTCGATCGTCGGCTTTAATCACGGTTTCGACGATCCCGGCGTGCCGATCCACCGGCAGAAGGTGACCACGACTGGCATCACCATCGGAGACGACGTCTGGATCGGCGCCAATGCCGTCGTGCTTGACGGCGCCGTCATCGGCAGCGGGGCGGTCATTGCGGCGGGTGCTGTCGTTTCCGGCGAAATTCCGCCGATGGCGATCGCCGGCGGCGTACCGGCGCGGGTCATCCGCATGAGAGGCCAGCCGCCCCGGTCATCCCGGCCCGGTAGCATCGAGGGCAATCTTCAGGCGCTTGGACAGAAGGCGCGGGATCAGTGGCCGGAGATCCTTCAGCGCTGGAAAACTGCCGACGCCTATCTGTCACTTGAAGCTGATGGCGTCGCCCGCCCGGCTGCCCGCCATCTCTGCGATGCGATCGAGATTGCTGCAGGCTTCGGCGAACTGCCGCCCGGACTGAATGTGGCGGAGACCATCGAGCGGCTCCGGAGCCTTCAGGACCGTGAGACCGGTCTTTTCCCGGAAGCTGGGACACACTTCACCGGCACCGCACTGCGACGGGATCCGAAAGCGCTCTATAATGTGCTCTCCGCAGGCTACGCACTCGAAGTCCTGGGCTCCCATCCGCAGCAGGCAATCCAGGCCGTGCAGATCGATCCCGCCGAACTCGATCGCTGGCTCCTGGGATTGCCCTGGAAAACCGCAGCCTGGAGCGCGGGCAGCGTCATCGATGCGATCGGTACCGCCATGTATTTCAACGCGAGATATTTCAACGTGGACCAGCCACGCCAAGCGCTGTTCGAATGGCTGACGCGGCATGTCAACGTGGCGACAGGTGTATGGGGCGAACCGACGGCGGCGGAAGGCTGGCTACAGCCTGTCAACGGCTTCTACCGCCTGACGCGTGGAACCTATGCACAATTCGGCGTGCCCCTACCGAAGCCGCATGAAGCGTTTGAAACGGTGCTGCTGAACTACCGGAACCATCAGGGCTTCACCGGCTCCAAATACACCGCGTGCAATCTTCTCGATACGATCCATCCTCTCCTGCTCATCGCGCACCAGAGTGACTACCGGCGTGGCGACGCCGAAGACATCGCCAGGAAGATCATCGCCAGAGCGGTGGACCGCTGGCAGGACGGCGAAGGTTTCGCCTTTGCCGATGGCAGCCCGGCCAGCCTGCAGGGAACCGAAATGTGGCTGTCGGTCGTTCATCTGGCAGCCCAGTATCTTGGCCTGGCGAACGCATTCTCCTTTTTGCCAAAGGGCGTCCATCGCACGGCCGCCGTCGGTCTCGGTTTATAGCGAGAACTCCGACCGCGCCCGCAGAACGGAAAAGGCCGCAACGAAATCCATCGCTGCGGCCCTTCCGTCACTCTCGCTGCCGCCGCAGCCGAGCGTTAGAACTCTTTCCAGTCGTTGCTGGCCGAATGCGTCGTCCCGCCCGACCCGCCGAAGGCAACGGCGAGCTTTGTCGAGAGCGTGCGTGCCGGCGAGGCGACCGCGTGAAGCCTGCTGCCGTTTGCCGTTCTATGGGTATTGCCCGAGACGTCGTAAGGCCGGTTTCCGTTAGCGCCGTCGTCCAGCTTGAACTGCGCAAGACGTTCCGCCAGCGCCGCGACTTCGGTCGCCAGTGTGTGGCAGGCGGCATTGGATTCTTCGACCATGGCGGCATTCTTTTGCGTTGCCTGGTCCATCTGGTTCACCGCGGTATTGATCTCCTGAAGGCCCGTTGACTGCTCCCTCGCGGACTTGACGATCGCGTCGACATTCTGGTCGATCTGCTGCACCTGACCGACGATGGCCGATAGCGCGTTGCCGGTCTCGGTGACCAAATCAACGCCAGTCTTGACCTGCGATCCCGAGGAGACGATCAGCGTCTTGATTTCTTTGGCGGCACCAGCCGAGCGCTGGGCAAGCTCGCGAACCTCCTGCGCGACGACCGCGAAGCCCTTGCCGGCCTCCCCTGCCCTTGCTGCTTCGACGCCGGCGTTGAGAGCCAGCAGATTGGTCTGGAAGGCGATGTCGTCAATGACGCCGATGATATTGGAGATCGACCGCGACGATTGCTCGATCGCATGCATGGCATCGACAGCGCGCCGGACGATCTCGCCCGAGCGCTCGGCATCGCCCTTGGTGCGAGCGACCATCGATCCGGCCTCCTCGGCACGGACGGTCGAATCCTTGACGGAAGTGGTGATCTGTTCGAGCGCTGCTGCGGTTTCCTCGACGGACGCTGCCTGCTGCTCCGTGCGCCGCGCCAGATCATCGGCGGCGGAGCGAACCTCGCCGGCGCCGCTCTGGATCACATTGGCATTCTGCGAGAAGGAGACCATCGCCGAGCGAAGCTTGACGATCGAGTCGTTGAAATTGACGCGGGTCTCATCGAGAGCAGCGGTGAAGGGCTGCTCGAGCACCGTCGTCATGTCGCCTTCTGCAAGCCTGGAAAGTCCGCGCGCCAGCTCGCCGACGGCGAATTTGACGTCGGCTTCCTGCGCCGTGTTCAGCCGTGCGCGCTCTGCCCGCTCCTTCTCCTGCTGCGCATGCGTGGCAGCAGCCTGATTTTCAAGATCGGACTTCTGTCGATTGCTCTCCAGCAGTCGGCTCAGCGAGCGGGAGAGATCGCCGATCTCATCCTTCGAACCGGCGTCCTTGATCTGCACGTCGAGCTTGCCGGCGGCGATCTCGGCCGTCTCGGAAATCACGTTGGAGATCCGGCCGATAAAACGGCGTGCGATCAGCCAGCCGGCGAGGCCGAGCATCAAGGCGGCAACGCCGGTCGAGATCAGCGCATCGCGGATCATTGCATTCAGCTCGGCAAAAAGCGTTGCCTTCGGTACGGATATCACCGCATACCAGTCCGGCCCCTCGCCGAGCTTGACGGGAACGGCGACCGCCAGAGAAGCAGTGCCATCGCTCGCCATCAGCTGCTGCTCGGCACCGGGTTTGGCAATCAGGCCGTCCCATCCGGCCGTCTCATCGCCTGCCTGGCTGAGGCTCTTTCCGATCAATGCAATATTCGGATGGCTGACAATCTTACCGCCGCCGCTGACGAGCCCGATAAAGCCTGTCCCCATTGGCTGGATCTGTGACAGCGCCTTGCTGGTATCCTGAAGCGAAAGATCGAGCCCTGCGACGCCCGCCGGCTTTCCGTCGATGATGATCGGTTTGGTGACCGAGGTCATCAGCACTTCCTTGCCATCGATCGTGTAGGGATAGGGCTCGACGACGGTAGTCTTGCGCGTCGTGAATGGAACCTGATAATAATCGCCCGGACCCGGCGTCGCATAGTCGGTCAATGCGGTATGGGTGATCTGCGTGCCGCTGCGAACCCAGTAGGGCACATAGCGGCCGGTCTGGTCATAACCTTCCTTGTTGGCGAAATCCTTGTCCTTGCCGTCGAAGGCATCCGGCTCCCAGCCGGTCCAGGTCGCCAGGATTGCCGGATTGGCCTGCAGCATGTTCAAGAGAATCGTGTCGGCCTTGGTGCGATCGGCATCGCCGGTCTGCTTCAAAGTCTGCAAAACGGCATCCAGGCTATCGACGATATGGACGGTACCGCCAATATCGCGCTCGACAGCAATCGCCTCGGACCGGGCGATCTGGCGCATCTGATCCATGCTTTCTGTGCGTATTTCCGTGTAGGATCTGAAGAAAAGGACGCCGGATGCGGCAATAACGGCAACGACGCCGCAAGCGCCAATCGAGAATAGATTACGACCTGTCGTTGTTTTGAAGAGCATATTAATAACTCGTTCCCGTCATGATTGTTTTACGTTGAACCCGCCGCCGATATTCTTGGCTTTAGACTTACAATTTTAGCTATTCATGATTAAGGAATGTTTGATTGACAGATATCTTGGAAAGCAATCAGACGGGCGTCACGAGGCGCCTTTGGCGTCAAAATTGCTTTTGCGATGCCGATCGCAAAACGATTGCTGGACCAAACGCCGTTCTTCTGCGAAAGAACTACACCCTGTAAAAAGGCGTAAACCGTTGATAAGCCGGCGCGCGAGCGATAGGCTCCGGCGGCGATTGAAAACGGCTAAGAGAAGTAAAAGGAACTCTGATGGCTACTGGTACTGTAAAATTCTTCAACGATGACAAGGGCTTTGGCTTCATTACCCCGGAAAGCGGTGGCGCTGACGTATTCGTGCACGTGTCTGCTCTGCAGCGCGGCGGCTCGCTTCGCGAAGGCGACAAGGTGAGCTTCGAAGTCGGACAGGACCGCAAGACCGGCAAGTCCAAGGCCGAAAACGTCGCAGTTCTCTAATATTTTGCAAGGCCCAGCCGCACGCCTGTGCCGGCTGGGCCTTCATTCGATGCTGATGATCAGGTCTCCGTCACGGGAACATCAGCGGATGTCGCGGTTTTTTCACAATGGCAACGTATGGAAGCCATGTGGAGTAAATCATGCGCAAAGCCTGGACTGTCAGCCGCGGACCGCTTGCGGCAACCGAAGCGGATGTCGAGAAAGCCCGGGCGATCAACGCCATGCTGACCCGTTCGATTGGAATTCTGCCCGAAAATCCCGGTGACCCCATCCTGCCCTTCGCGGTCGGCCTCTTCAACGAGATCAAGGCGCTGCTGAAGCCGGAGCATGGCGTGAGCAGCCTGCGCCGGGCGACGGCGTTCCACATTTTCTCCAAGCGCTATTATTTCGCCAGCGCCCAGCCCGATTCGATGCGCCACGACATCGACGGCAGACCGGTCGAACCGCTCAGCGCTGCAGACCGCCTTGCGGCGCAGAAAAGCTTTCTCGACGTGAAGCGGCAACTGATGCGCACGAGCATCGAAAGACAGCAGGCCAACAAGGCACACATCGATGAAGCGCGCGCCGGACACTAGCGGGCCCTTTCAGCCCGGCACGTAGCCGTGGCGTGAATAGAATCTGTCGAGTTCGCGGTTTTCCGGCGACCGGCCAGTGAAGATTTCCACGTATTCCGGGATGCGCTTCATGCGTACCGCAAGATCTTCCTGCGACTGCATGGAGATATAACCGATCTGCACCAGATAAACGGTGCGGGCCCGGACATCGGCCCTGGCTTCGTCTTCACCGAAGCGGTGCAGCATTTTCGTCAGGGCGGAAATCCGAAGCTGATCGGCTTCCTGCACTTCCGCAAGCGTTTCCGCCGATTGCAGCGCCCAGCTTCGGATGGCGAACTCGAATTTGGCGTCGAACAGTGCAGGATCGATCCAGCAGTCGAAAACGTTCAGCATCGCCTCGGCCACCGTTTCCGCATAGGCTTCCGAACGCCTGACCAGATTTCCGGTATTCTTGTCCCGCCATCTGGCGACCAGCGCGCCGAGCAACTCCTCGCGATCCTTGAAGAACCAGTAGAAGCTGGTGCGCGACAGCGTGAGCTTCTTCGCGAGCGGCAGGATACGCACGCTATCGACGCCCGATTCCAGCAGCGAGGCATAGGCCGCCTCAAGCCACACATCCGGCGAGCCCCGCCAGCCGCTATCATTCTGTAATCGCTCCATGGCGCAGAGGTACCAAACTCCCATCGCGGCAACAACGGGTTTGTGCATCGCTGTCTGTCAGCAAGACAGCAATGCCTTCTAAATTGACATAGGTGTACATTTCTGGATAACCTTCGATCCCAGTCATGAACACTGGAGCACCGCGATGTCGAACGATCCCCTCCTGCAACCCTACAAGCTCAAGCACCTGACGCTTCGCAACCGGATCATCGTCACCTCCCACGAGCCTGCCTATCCCGACGACGGCATGCCGAAGGAGCGGTACCGCGCCTACACAGTCGAGCGGGCCAAAGGTGGTGTGGCAATGACGATGACCGCGGGCTCGGCCGCAGTCTCACGCGACAGTCCTCCCGTCTTCAACAACCTGCTTGCCTACAAGGACGAGATCGTCCCGTGGATCCGCGACATGACCGATGCCGTCCACGAACAGGGTGCCGCGATCATGATCCAGCTGACCCATCTTGGACGGCGCACCCGCTGGGACAAGGGCGACTGGCTGCCGGTTCTTGCACCCTCGCACCAGCGCGAGGCCGCGCACCGGGCTTTTCCGAAGAAACTTGAAGACTGGGATATCGAGCGCATCATCAAGGATTTCGCGGATGCCGCGGAGCGGATGAAGGCGGGCGGCATGGATGGCGTCGAGCTGGAAGCCTATGGCCACCTGATCGATCAGTTCGCCTCACCGCTGACCAATGAACTCGACGGCCCCTATGGCGGTTCGCTGGAAAACCGCATGCGCTTCTGTTTCGACGTGTTCAGGGCGATGCGAGAAAGAGTGGGCGACGATTTCATCCTCGGCGTCCGCTATACCGCCGACGAGTGTCTTCCCGGCGGTACCGATCGCAATGACGGCATCGAGATTTCGAAACGGCTGCGCGACAGCGGGCTGATCGACTATCTCAACGTCATCCGCGGGCATATCGACACCGATCCGGGCCTGACCGACGTCATCCCCATTCAGGGCATGGCGAACTCGCCGCATCTGGATTTCGCCGGCGAAATCCGCGCCGCGACCAATTTTCCGACCTTCCATGCCGCGAAGATCCCCGACGTCGCAACCGCCCGCCACGCCATCGCCTCCGGCAAGGTCGATATGGTCGGCATGACTCGGGCGCACATGACCGATCCACACATCGTTCGAAAGATCATCGAGAAGCGGGAGGAGGATATCCGCCCCTGCGTCGGCGCCAATTACTGTCTCGACCGGATCTACCAGGGCGGCATGGCCTTCTGCATTCACAACGCCGCCACCGGCCGCGAAGAGACGATGCCGCATGTGGTGGAAAAGGCGGATGCCCGCCGGAAGATCGTCATTGTCGGTGCCGGCCCGGCCGGGCTCGAGGCGGCGCGCGTCGCCGCCGAGCGCGGCCACGAGGTCGTCGTCTTCGAGGCCGCCAACAATCCCGGCGGGCAGATCCGCCTGACGGCACAAAGCGAACGCCGCAAGGAAATGATCAGCATCATCGACTGGCGCATGAGCCAGTGCGAGAAACGGGGTGTGACCTTCCATTTCAACAGCTGGGCCGAGGCTGACACTATCGCCGCCGAAAACCCTGATGTTGTGATCATCGCCACCGGTGGCCTACCGCATACCGATGTCCTGTCGAAGGGCAACGAGCTCGTTGTCTCCGCCTGGGATATCATCTCGGGCGACGTGAAGCCCGGCACCAATGTGCTGATCTATGACGATGCCGGCGACCATGCCGGTCTGCAGGCGGCGGAGATTATCGCCAGGACAGGCGCGAAGGTCGAGATCATGACGCCGGATCGGTCCTTTGCGCCCGAGGTCATGGCGATGAACCTCGTTCCCTATATGCGCACGCTGCAGAAGCTCGACGTCATCTTCACCGTCACCTTCCGTCTGGACCAGGCAGAGAGAACAGGCAATCAACTGCTGGCGCATGTTGGCAGCGATTACGGCGGCGTTTCCAAGCAGCGAATCGTCGACCAGATCGTCGTCAATCACGGCACAATCCCGTTTGATGACCTCTATTTCGAACTGAAGCCGCTCTCCAGCAATCTCGGAGAGCTATCGCACGATCAGCTGCTGGCCGGGGAGCCGCAGACCGTCACCCGCAATGCCGATGGCAAATTCCAGCTGTTCCGGATCGGAGATGCAGTGGCGGCGCGAAACACCCATGCCGCCATCTATGACGGCTTGCGGATCGCAAGCCGCCTTTGATCCCGGCGCGGGAATGCAGCCGCGTCGTCCCCGAGTCGCAGCAGGGACAGGCGGCACCCGGCCTGAGGCAAGGCCGGGCGTTTGTCGCAACCAGCGCTTTTGCGGCTCATATCGGTCGGATTGTTCACAGCAGATCGGTCCGTAAACCGTTGATCGGCGAGCCGAAATGGGCTCAAGATAGGCAGTGGCAAACGAATTGCGATTCGATTCGCGGCTTCCGAGACCCAAAACCGACAGTGGCTAATGCCGTGATATGGTTAATGTTCTCTCCTGAACGGAAGTAGAAACGCTGTTCGCTTCCGCTGCCTATACATAGGCTTATCCGGCGCGGAAAACCGCTCTTTTCAGCCGCCAATCTGTTCAAGGCTTCTCGAAGAAATCCGGTTAACTCCCTGTTAATCCTAATTGCCTTGCAAGAAAATGAGAATCGGAGCTAAATGCGCTTTCAAAGCCCGTAGGGTGTTTAAATCGCATTTTCGAGATTTCCATGAATATGGCACCGACAGTTGATAAGGCAATTTCTGACGTCGATCAGCTGATCATCGCTCAGGCGCAGGAACTGTCCGAGAAGCTGAAGCAGCACCGGCTGGAGATGTTTCCGCCGCGGGCCATGAAGGATCTGCGCGAGTTCCAGCTGGCGGAGGCTGCGCACTTTCTCGGCGTCACCAGCGGCTATCTCAGGAACCTGTCGCTGGAGGGCAAAGGCCCCCTCCCCCAGGTCACCTCGTCCGGGCGCCGTTCCTACACCGCCGTTCAGATGAACGAGATGCGCCAGTTTCTCGACCAGAACGCCCGTGGCGGCACGCGCTACGTTCCGCATCGCAAAGGCAACGAGCATCTTCAAGTCGTCGCCGTCGTCAACTTCAAGGGCGGCAGCGGCAAGACCACGAGCGCAGCCCATCTTGCCCAGCACCTGGCCCTCACCGGCCACCGGGTCCTGGCTGTCGATCTCGACCCTCAGGCCTCACTGTCCGCCATCCATGGCTTCCAGCCGGAATTCGACGTCGATGAAAACGAGACGCTTTACGCGGCGATCCGCTACGACGACGAGCGCCGGCCGCTGAAGGAAATCATCCGCAAGACCAATTTCCCCAACCTCGACCTCGTCCCCGGCAATCTCGAGCTCATGGAATTCGAGCACGACACGCCGCGCATTCTCGCGCAGGGCAAGACCAGCGATTACGGCCGGATCTTCTTTGCCCGTCTCGACGAGGCGCTGTCTTCGGTATCAGATGATTACGACGTCGTCGTCATCGACTGCCCTCCCCAGCTCGGCTTCCTGACGATGAGCGCGATCTGCAGCGCGACCGCGGTGCTGATCACCGTTCATCCGCAGATGCTCGACGTCATGTCGATGTGCCAGTTCCTGCAGATGCTCGGCGAGGTGCTGAACACCCTGAAGGGCGCCGGCGGCAACATGAACCTCGACTGGCTGCGCTATCTGGTGACCCGCTACGACCCGCAGGACGGGCCGCAGACGCAGATGGTGGCCTTCATGCGTTCAATGTTCCGCAATCACGTTCTGACCAATCCGATGCTGCGAAGCGTAGCGATATCGGATGCGGCCATGACCAACCAGACGCTTTACGAGGTCGAACGCAGCGCCTTTACGCGCGCCACCTATGACCGCGCAATGGAGGCGATGGATTCAGTCAACGGCGAGATCGCCGATCTCATCCACAAAGCCTGGGGCCGCAAATGATAACTCACGGCTTCACCACGGGAAACCGATCGACCGTCCGGAGGGAGACATATGGCACGTAAGAATATCCTCTCGGGCCTGATGGACGATTCCAAGAAGTTTACCGCGGTAAATAGCGAAGCCGATTCCGGTGCCGAAAAGCAGCAGATTGCCTTCAAGGGAATCGGGGCGCTTGGCGCCGTGACCCGCAGCATCGACGCGTTGGCGGCGAGGGCGGATGCGGCGCGCGATATCGAAGAAAAGCTCGCTCATGGCGAAACGGTTATCGATCTCGATACCGCTCTCATCGAGGAGTCCTTCGTAAGCGATCGTCTGGTTCAAACCGACGAGCAGTTTCAGGAATTGCTTGAAGCGATCCGCTCGCGCGGTCAGGACTCCCCTATTCTGGTGCGTCCGCATCCGCAAAAGGATGGCAAGTATCAAATCGCCTTCGGTCATCGCCGTGCGCGCGTTGCTAAGGAGCTCGGCCGTCCGGTTCGCGCCGTCGTCAAGAAGCTCGACGACCGTGACCACGTCATCGCCCAGGGTCAGGAAAACTCGGCGCGTGCCGACCTCTCCTTCATCGAGCGCACGATGTTTGCCGACAAGCTCGATACGCTCGGTTTCGACCGCGAGACCATCATGTCGGCGCTGAGTGCCGATAAGACGACGGTCTCCAAGATGCTGTCGGTCACCCGCCGCATCCCGGCCGAGGTTCTCTCGGCAATCGGCGCTGCGCGCGCCACCGGCCGCGACCGCTGGCACGATCTTTCGGTCAAGTTCGAAGAAGAAAATTCCGCCGAGCGGGCAACTCTCTTCGTTGAGACGCCCGATTTCGTTGCTGCCGAACCGGACGTGCGTTTCGATATGCTTGTGCAGTTTCTGAACGGCAAACCGGTTTCCACCGCTCAAAACCAGGCGCAGCCGGCATCCATCAGCCAATGGCAGCGACGCGACGGTTCGGTCAAGGCGAAGATCAAGGATAACGGCAAACAGTTCACAATCGCGCTGAAGGCAGCCAAGGCATCGGCCTTCGGCGCCTATATAGCAGACAATCTGGATCGTCTCTACGAGGCGTTCGAGAAGGACATGATTTCATCGAAGAATGGAGATCAATAAGCAAAAGAAAAGGCCCCCAAAACGTTGCCGTAGTGGAAGCCCTCTCTGATCTAGACACCCAGAGAATCACATTTCCACTCCACATAGTCAAGAGTCCCCGGCACCTATTTTTGGTGAGCTGACATCTTTTGCCTTGAAGAAGGCGAAGAAAATGGATGGTGGAAGTGTGACGACGCCCTTTGGGCGGCGGCCGATGACGCTTGGCATGCTTGCAAGCCAGGTGAGGGCCCAAAAGATCGAGAGCAGTGCCTCGGTCGACAAGTGGAAAATTTATCGCGCGCTCTGCGAAGCCAAACCTCTGCTCGATATTTCCGACCGGGCGCTCGCGGTGCTGAATGCGCTTCTGAGCTTCTATCCACATGGCGAACTCTCTGCCGAGCGCAGCCTTGTCGTGTTCCCATCTAACAACCAGCTTTCAATTCGATGCCACGGCATGGCCGAGCAGACGGTGCGGCGGCATATGGCATCTCTCATCGCCTCCGGCCTGGTGCTCCGCAAGGACAGTCCGAATGGTAAGCGTTATGCGCGCAAGGACCGTCAGGGCGAAATCCGGGATGCCTATGGTTTCTCGTTAGCGCCGCTGCTTGCCCGCGCTGAGGAAATCGCACGTCTCGCAGCCAAGGTCGCTGCCGAGAAATTGCATCTGCAGACCATCAAGGAACAGCTCACCCTTTGCAGGCGCGATATCTCGAAGCTGATCACAGCTGCGATCGCCGAGTCGGCCGATGGCGACTGGTGGGCGATCGATGAGGCGTTTCATTCCATCCTCAACAAGCTGCCACGCGTTGCAACCCCGCATCTGATCGCCTCGGTTCTGGCCGAGCTCGAGGAATTTCGCGCCGAAATCGTCAAGCAACTGGAAACACAGATTAAAACCGAAAATTCGAGCGCCAATGCCTTACAGAATGAGCGGCACATACAGATATCAGAATCTGAATCTATTTCTGAATCTGAACATCCGGTTACGAATGCCGGGGATGGGTTGACCGCAGTAAACTCCGCTGATCTCGGCGACAACGCTTTAGAAGGACAAAGGCTGCTACCCGGGAAGGCTTCGATTACCTATCCGATCACCACAGTGACCGAAACCTGCCCCGATATCGCTCTTTACGGACCGGGAGGAAGTGTTCGAACGTGGAGCGATCTGATCAGCGCCAGCACCATCGTCAGCACCATGCTGCAAATCGATCCATCCGCCTATCATCAGGCCGTCAGCAGGATGGGCGTGCAGAATACGGCTGTCGCGATCGCCTGCATATTCCAGAAGGGTAGTACGATTGCGTCTCCAGGCGGCTATTTGCGGACATTATCGCGCCGCGCCGGGGAGGGGCGGTTCAACACATGGCCAATGCTTGCCGCTTTGCGACGGGCGAACATATCGGAGCCTGCGGCAGGCCCGCCAAAACCTATTACCCAATGATGGAAGCAAACTATTCATTGAGTTCCGTTGCGCTAGGAAAACATCGGGTAAACAACGATTGGAACGTCGGGAAATCAGGCCATGAGAGCGCCATATGGACTGAAATCCAAGCGAATCCAGTCGTTTAGCCTAACGTCGGCGTCCATCGAGAAAGAGCAGCAGAGCGAGCCCGGCCATCCCCGAGATCGCACCGACGAATGCCGTCCCGGAATAGGTTGTCAGAGCCGTCCCCGCAGCAAAGAGCAAGGCGCTCAATCCGGCGCTGAGGAATATGTTGACCGAGATCAACGCGCTGCCGAGGCCCGGACGCTCGGCGATCAGATCCTGCAGATAGGTGATCGGAACACTGATCAGGGCGGCTGCGCCAATCCCGCTGATAAGGGTGAGGGCGTAGACCTGCCAGGGCGCGGAGGCGAGGGCGAGCAGCACGAGATAGACGGTGTAAATGATCGTTCCCGCGGCCAGAGCCGTCAGCTGGCTGATCACCCTCAGCAGCCGCGACCAGAGAATGATGAAGATGACCTCGAGGAAGGCGACAATGCCGACGAGGACACCGACATCGGCAACGGTCCCATGCGCAGCGCCGGTGACCACCAGCGGCAGGATCGCGCCGTTGACGTGAAGCGTGCTGCTGATCAAGGCTATAGCTATGACGCGGCTCAGGATCTTCGGCGAAACGACCTGCCCGAGCGCAGCGAGATAGGAGAGATGATGGGTGGCCGCATGGTCGGTGCCGCTCTGCCGTGGCAGAAACAGCCCTATCAACGCCAGACAGACGACACAGGAAATACAGGCAAAGAGATAGGCGGGCAGCATGGTCGGCGAACCGGAGAGCAGAATGCCGGTCAGCCCCGGCACCAGAACCCAGGAGAGGGAGATCATCGCCCGCACGCCCGAATTGACGGTCGCGATATCGCTTCTGTTCATGTCTCCGGTCGCCGCTCTGACATTGGCGAACAACAGCGAGCTCAGCGAACTATAGACGGGCAGGATGAGAAGAGCGCTCAACACGAAGACCTGTTCGGTCGGAATGAGATAGATGGCGCCGTAACCGGCAATGCCGAAGATCGCGGCGATCAGCATCATCGTCCGGTATTCGCCCAGCCGGTCTGCAAGATTGCCCAGCAGGATGCTGACGACGACATTGACGGTTGCGGCCGCGAAGATCAGTGCGGAATAAAGCGCGTTCGAAAGACCCAGCTCTCGAATACCGACGACGGACTGGTAGGGCGAGGTCGTCGCGCCGGCAAAGCCGAAGGTGAAAATCGCAAGCATGCTCACCCGGATGACCGGGTTGCGGAAGACGTCGGGGATAAGGCGATTCATGTTCTTCATCGAAGACTGGCGAATACAGGCCGGGCGGGGATGAAGCCACCCGATATGGACAGTCGCCGTATGTTGTTGTCAATCTTTCCAGGAAGCGGAAAGACGCGCCTCCGGCGTATAGGCGAAATCGCGATCGAATGGAAAGGCTGGACGCTGCCGGCGCAGGCTGACAAGGTTTTCGATATCCTGCCCAACCACGCCATCCGTCAAAGCCATCAGGTTGGGGTTTGCGATCGGGGCCAGCTCCGGCGAGAGATAGCCGGATTTGACGACGAGAAGTCCTACGGATTTGGGATCAAGGCCGAGGCGGGTGAAATCCGCGATATTGTGGTAGGGGCGCCGGCGCGCAGCAAGAACGACCGTCACGCCGCCGATCCTCACAACGGCCTGCCGGTCGGCAGGGATGCCTGGGTCGTCGAGGGTCAGGATTTCCGCTTCCACATTGACCGGTTGGCTCGACGGATCCAGGCTGCCGCCGATCGATAGCGTTACCCTTGCAGAGTTTACTGCAGTAAAACATGCGTCAACCGTCGGGCGATCCGTGATGCCGGCAAAGAGAACGCCGGTCAGATTGCGGCTCAGAACGGCTCGCAGAACGTCCGCGCGGTCACCGACGCCGCCACCGGTCGGATTGTCCGCAGAATCGGCAAGAATAACCGGACGTGACGATAAATTCTGAGCGATATCAAGGACTTCGTCCAATGGACGGGTGACCGGGCCGAAACGAAAATCGGCGCGTGCATCCCAATAGGAGAGAGCAATCTCCTCTGCCGCCTTTATAGCCGCAGCCTTGTCTTTGCCCGTCACGACGGCGCAGGCCGTCGCGCGCGGCTCATCAGCCCAGACGTAACCGATCATAAGGTTGGCATCGAGAATTCCGTCGCGGGCGTCGAATTCGGGCAGCCTGGCATAGAGCCCCTTTGCCGGCTCGTCCTCAGTCGAGGTGCGCTCGCCGGGCCAGAGAACCGGGACCGGCGCCCAGGCGACACCCGGCCGCTCGCCGGTCTTCAACGCATCAACGAGCATTGTCCATGCACGGACCATCGTCTGGCGTACATCGATATGCGGCGCTGTGCGGTAGGCGGCAAAGATATCCAGGTGGTCGACGATCGTCTGGCTGACATTGCCATGCAGATCGTAGCTCGCCGCGACAATGCAGGCATCGCCGACGACAGCGCGGGCTGCCGAAATCCAGTCGCCCTCGGCATCGTCCATGCCCTCGACATTCACCGCGCCGTGCATGGCGAGGTAGAGGCCGTCGAGCGGCAGCGCCGCTTTCAGCCTCTCGATGAACTCGGACTTGAAGGCTTCGTAAGCGACGCGCGACACCGGGCCCCCGGGCACGGCGCGGGCGTGAAGCAGCGGCAGCAGGTCAGCACCGCTCTCGTGGACGAAGTCGAAATAGGCCGCGCCGAGGAGCTCTTCCCCCCGCAGCACCTTAAAATCATCCACGGTCATCAGCACCGGCGAGTAGGTGCTGCATTCTGTGTGAATTCCACCGATCGCAATCCGCATCGCTGTCATCCTAGAGCATCGGGCTCAGCGGAACGATGGCAGCGAAGCGATGCCAATCCTTCGCGGCCTTCGGCGTCCATGCCGCCTCCGCGATAGCCGGCAGGCGCGGGAAGACGAGACGGTTGAAATAGCCGCGCGACAGGAAATGCTCAGACCAGATACAGGCCTGAACACCCTTCAGCCGATCCTTGAGCTCTTCCGGGAATTCGCCTGCCGCCTCATAGGCGTAGGTATGGGCGGGCGGCACCGTTCCGGCCCAGCTGGCACCGGGTTCCTGGAAAGCTGTCGCCTGAACCATGTCGAGATAATAGGCTTGGCCCGGCGTCATCACGACGTCATAGCCTTCCCTGGCGAGCTCAATACCGACCTGCGGATTTTCCCAGGCCATCAGCAGGCTGTTCTTTGCCGCAACGCCGCCGCCATGGGCCACCTCGTTCCAGCCGGCGAGCTTGCGGCCACGCTTGTCGAGCATCGCCTTCACCTGCTTCAGGAAATAGGACTGCAGCCCGAACGTGCCTGAGATGCCTTCCTTCTCCATCAGCTTCTTGGCAAGCGGCGAGGCAAGCCACGAGCCGTTTGCCACTTCGTCACCGCCGATATGGATGTAGGAGGAGGGGAAAAGCTCGACCATCTCGTCGAAAACTTTCTCCAGGAATTCATAGGTCATCGGTATGGCGGGGTTCAGCGCATTGTTGGGATAGCCCTGAACGGAATGATAGCTGTCGGGCGCTTCTTGGCCGTCGGTGAGTTCGGGCAGTGCAACGAGCGTTGCCGCATTGTGACCGGGAATGTCGATCTCGGGAATGACCTCGACACTCAGCGAACCGGCATGGGCGACAATCTCGCGGATGTCGTCCTGCGAATAGAAGCCGCCGGTGGGCTCGGCACCATTGCCGAGTTGTGGAAGCAGCGGTTCGTCGGGCCCGCGCAGAACGCCAGCCGCCGTCAGCTGCGGGTAGGCCTTGATCTCCAGACGCCAGGCCTCGTCATCGGTCAGGTGCCAATGGAAGATGTTAAGCTTGAACCAGGCGAGAATATCGATCAGCCGCTTGACGTCGGCAACCGGATAGAACTGGCGCGAGACGTCGAGATGGCAGCCGCGCCAGCCATAACGTGGCTTGTCCGATATCGTCCCTGAAATTGGGAAACGGAATTTGTCTTTGGTGACGCGAGCGCCGTTCAGCAATTGGGCGAGCGAAGTCAGGCCATATTGGCGTCCGGCAGCACCGGAATAGCTGAGCGTCACGCTGCCGGATGTGAAATCCAGGCGATAGGCTTCTGCCTCAAGGGCGGCATCCGTCTTGAAGATCAGCGGGCGGCCCTGCGGCGAGGCGGCAAGATTGAAGACCGAGTGATCGCTCTCGAACAGGCGCCTCGTGAGCGAGATGACCGTCGAGATGGCTGTGAGTTCCTCGATGTTGGCACCCTGCGGAAAGAGCACGACCGGGAAGCCGTCGCCCGGTGTGGCAGTGATCTCGGCCGGCCATGGCTGAAGCGCAAAGGGGAGATCGAGGCGGCCTTCCGGCAGAAGCTCTGGCGGCGGCTCGCTGGTGCGGCCTTCCAGCAAGAGGTCCGACACGGCGACCGGCACATGCTTGCCCGAGGAGAGAGTCAGGTAGGCGGACTTGGCGCCGTCGGTGCAGTGCTGCGCCTTGCGGTGCAGGCCGGCGACGGTGAAACTCCAGCTTTCGCCGGGTGCGAGCGTGAGACCGGCGGGCGGACCGAACTCATGGAAATTGGCGTTGCGGCGCAGGAAGATGGCGTTGCCGCAGGCTGCTGCATCGATGACGCGGGTAAGTGAGGTATAGACGAGCTTGAAACCGGAAAGCGGCTCGCCGGACAGATTGAAGAGCGTGAAGGTGAATGCACCGTTCGGGCCGCCATCCGGGTTCCAGCTGTTTTCCAGGCGGTAGTAAACCGGTTTCATTTCTGTTCCTCTCGTTTTCTCTTATGATTTTTCAATAGTGCTCGGATTGGGAGAAGGTGCGGGCGAGCTCTGCCTGACCGGCCGTCAGGCCGCAATCGACAGGCAGGCAGACGCCGGTGATCGCCGCCGCCAGCGGTCCGGCGAGAAAGCCGACGGCATTGGCGACATCCTTCGGATCGACGACACGCTGCAGCGGATACCAGCGGCGGGCATCCTCGAAGACATTGGGATTGGCCGCGGCGCGGACTTCCCAGGCCTGGGTCTTGACCGTACCCGGAGCCACCGCATTCGAGCGGATACCAAACTTGCCGTACTCGACGGCCACCAGCCTCGTGAAATGCAGAAGCCCCGCCTTGGCGGCACTATAGGCCGGATGCCCGAAAACACTCATGCCGTTGACCGACGCGATGTTGACGACCGATCCTTTGCTCGCCTTCAGCTGGTCCTCGACGGCCCGGAAGGTCAGGAATGCTGCTTCAAGATTGAGCGCATTGTCCGCCCGCCAGATCTCCGGCGTCGTGTCATGCAGACTGACGGCGCGGGCGGCGCCTGCATTGTTGACCAGCGTGCGGACCGTTCCGATCTCTGCTGCCCGCCTGGCGAGCGCTGCAACGCTGCTCTCGCTGGTGACGTCGCATTCGACCGGGATGAAACGATCGGCGCTGCCGAGTTTCGCCGCGGTTGCTGCCGCAGCTTTCGGATCGATATCGGCCAGCAGAACAATGTCGTGATCCTCGGCCAGTCTCGCGGCGATCGCCGCGCCGATGTCGCCTGCTGCTCCCGTCACGATGGCCGCCGATTGCGTCATTGCTGCTGTCCTCTCATGTCAATCAGTCTCCAAGCAGCTGCCGGTCGTCGGTGCCGTCACGGTGGGCGACGAGTTGCTGCTTGATGCGGCGGAGCGTCGTCGTTGCCTTCGGCTGGATGGCATAGGCGACGAGGCTCGCAAGAATATCGACCGTCGCGATATAGGCGATGCGGGTCGATGTCGGCCGGTAGATATTGGTGCCTTCGGGCAGGTCGATCGGAACGACGATCTCGGCGGCCTTGGCAACCGGGCTGCCGGTCTGCGTCAGCGCGATGGTCTTCACCTTGGCCTCGCGTGCCAGAGCAAAGGAGCGAACCAGCTCGGCATTGCGGCCGGAGAAGGAGGAGCCGATGATCACGTCGCCGGATTTGGCCGCTGCCGCCATCATCAGCTGCATGCTGTGGTCGGAGCTGGCGGTAATCCGCAGCCCGAGACGGAAGAGACGGTTCTGCAGCTCGTCGGCGATCATCGAGGAATTGCCGCCGGAGCCGAAGGCGTAGATCATTTCCGCCTTGGAGATCAGCGCGACAGCCGCCTCGATCGCCGTCAGATCCAGCGAGCGGTGCAGCAGGAACAGCGCGTTCTGGGCCTTGGTGATGATGTCCTGGGCAACGTCGGCCGGATCGCTGCTCTTCGATTCCGGCTTGAGATAGCGCACACCGATATGGGCGGTGCGGGCGAGCTGCACCTTGAAGTCGGAGAAGCTTTCGCAGCCAAGCCGCCGGCAGAAGCGGGTGACGGTCGGCGGGGAAACCTGGGCGCGCTCGGCGAGCTCGATGATCGAGGCGTTTACCGCAAACTCGAAATCATTGACGATGATCTCGGCGATGCGGCCCTCGGAGGCTGAGAGCCGGCTCTTGTCTTCCTGCAATGTGGAAAAGATATCCAAGCCGGTCCCCCCGTAATCGCCGCTCTCAGTCTTTCTTCTTATAGGCGACGCAATCAATCTCGACCTTGCAATCGACCATCATGGACGATTGGACGCAGGCGCGGGCCGGCGGGTGCTCGCCGAAATATTCCTGATAGATCTTGTTGAAGGTCCAGAAATCGCGCGGGTCGTCGAGCCAGACGCCGACGCGAACGATGTCCTCGACGCCGTAATCGGCTTCCTTGAGAATGGCGAGCACATTGGCGATCGTCTTGTGGGTCTGGGCAATGATATTGCCGTCGATGATCTCGCCATTTTCCATCGCCACCTGGCCGGAAACATAGAGCCAGCCGTCGGCTTCCACAGCGCGTGCGAACGGCAGCGCCTTACCACCGGCGCCGGTTTGAACAGTGCCATAGCGTTTGATGGACATGCCCGGTTCCTTGCAAATTATTTTCTTGATAAGTTGACAAGTGACCATAGAAAGCAGAATTTGACCAGCGAAAAACGCCATTTATGAAAACTATTTAAATCGAGGGCGGCCATGCGTGATCCTTTCCAGAATCCTTTCCCGTCCTCGGATACCGCCAGGCACAGCATCTGGGAGATGCTTGTTCCCCGCGATATCGACGCTTTTCTGGCCGCCGACTGGTCCGCGGTCGAGCATGATTTCGTCGAGGAAGGCTTCATCGGCATCGATGGCCGCAAGGAAGTCAGCCCGGACAAATGGCGCCTCGCTTTTCCGACGCTGAAAGCCTATCGCGACGAGTGGCTGAAGCAGGCGAAAGACTTCGCCACGCAAAGCTTTGCCGAGGATACCCGCACCGCAATCTTCACCACCACGACGCTCGAACACATCGAGATCGAGGGCGACATGGCGCTTGTTCGCAAGAAGTTCGACGGCGGCCTGACGAAGAGCGACGGCAGCCGCGACATCATGCAGTGGCAGACACTCTATTATTGCAGGCTCCACGAAGGACGGTGGAAGATCTGCGGTTTCACCGGCTACCTGCCGAACCCGATGGGTTGACGCGGGGCCGACATTAAAAGGCCTAATCACTTGCGCATTTTCACGGCAGCACTGGCGACCGAGACCAATACCTTTTCACCGATCTGCGTGGACCGCCGCGCTTTCGAGGCCTCGCTTTATGCGCCGCCCGGCCAGCATCCCGAAACGCCGACCCTCTGCACCGCCCCGATCACGGTCGGCCGCCGTGTCGCCGCCGAAAAAGGCTGGGAGCTGATCGAGGGGACCGCGACCTGGGCGGACCCGGCCGGTCTCGTCAATCGTAACACCTATGAGGAACTGCGCGACGAAATCCTCGGCCAGCTGAAGGCTGCGCTGCCCGTCGATGCCATCGTCATGGGCTTGCACGGTGCGATGGTCGCTGCCGGCTACGAAGATACCGAAGGCGATCTGCTTTCCCGCATGCGTGAAATGGTCGGGCCTGACGTGCTGATCTGTGCCGAGCTCGATCCGCACAGCCACCTCACGAAGAAGCGTATCGAAGCGCTTAACTTCGCCGTCTATTTCAAGGAATTCCCGCATACCGATTTCGTCGATCGCGCCGAAGACCTGTGGCGGATCGCCGTCGATGCGCTCGAGGGACGGGTGAAGCCTGTCAATTCGGTGTTCGATTGCCGGATGATCGATGTCTTCCCGACCTCGCGCGATCCGATGCGCTCCTTCGTCGACAAGATCATGAAGATCGAAAGGGACGACCCGGATGTCCTGTCGATCTCGGTCGTGCATGGTTTCATGGTCGGCGACGTGCCCGAGATGGGCACCAAGCTTCTTGTCGTCACCAACAACAAGCCGGAAAAGGGCGCCGCCTTGGCGCGCGAACTCGGCATGGAGCTGTTCTCCAAGCGCGGCACCTTCATGGTGCCGCAGATCGACGAGAAGGAAGCGGTGTCCCGCGCACTTGCCGCAACGGCCTGGCCTGTCGTGATCGCCGATGTCTGGGACAATCCGGGCGGCGGTACGGCCGGCGACGCGACGGTCATTCTCGAAGAGCTGATCGCCCGCGGCGTCAAGAGTGCTGCCATCGGCACGATCTGGGATCCGGTCGCCGTGCAGATCTGTTTTGCGGCGGGCGAGGGGGCCGAGATCCCGCTCCGCTTCGGCGCCAAATCGGCACCCGGCACCGGCAATCCTGTCGACGGCACCGTTAAGATCGTCAAGCTGGTGAAGAATGCCGAGATGCAGTTCGGCGAGAGCCTGGCGCCCTTCGGCGATTCCGCGCATATCGTGCTCGATGGCATCGATATCATTCTGAATTCGACGCGCGCCCAGAGCTTCGATCCAAGCCTGTTCTCGGTGATGGGCATTGATCCCGCGAAGCAGAAGATTCTGGTGATCAAGTCCACCAACCACTTCTTCGCGTCCTTCTCCAAGATCGCGGCCGAGATCCTTTACTGCTCCGCGGGAACGCCCTATCCCAATAATCCGGCGACGACGGCCTATCGCCGGGCGCCGAAGAACATCTGGCCGATCGTGGCCGATCCTCATGGAACCGAACGCGGAGCCGCCTGAGATGCATGACAACCAGTTTGCCGTCGTCGCCAAGGCTGGTGACAGGATCGCGGATCTCTCGACCCCCCGCCCTGTTATCGACGAAGACAAGCTGGCCGCCAACATCCACCGGGTGCAGTCCTATATGGATCAGCATGGGCTGAACTTCCGCCCGCATATCAAGACCCACAAGATTCCGGCGCTCGCCGTCGCCCAGGTGGCGGCCGGCGCCAAGGGCATCAATTGCCAGAAAGTCACCGAGGCCGAGGTTTTCGCCGAAGCTGGCTTCGAGGATATCCTGATCACCTTCAATATCCTCGGGCCGCAGAAGCTTGAGCGGCTAAGCGCTCTCAATGAGCGGATCTCCGGACTGAAGGTGGTTGCCGATAGCGAGGTGACGATCGACGGATTGGCGGCGCATTTCTCCGGCCACCGGCCGCTGACCGTGCTGGTCGAATGTGATACGGGCGCGGGCCGCTGTGGGGTCCAGACGCCGGAGGAGGCTGCATCGCTTGCCAAGCGGATCGCTGCGGCCGACGGGCTGACCTTCGGCGGCATTCTCACCTATCCCAAGCCGCAATCGGCCGATGCCGTCGAGGCTTTCATCCAGTCGACCCTTTCGCTCCTCTCGGCGCAGGGCATCGCCTGCCCGATCGTCAGCAATGGCGGCACGCCGAGCCTGTTCGACGCACATCTCGTCAAGTCGGCGACGGAGCATCGCGCCGGAACCTATATCTATAACGACCGGCAGATGGTCCGCATGGGCCATTGCACGGAAGACGATTGCGCCATGCATATCGTCGCGACCGTGGTCTCACGTCCGAATGCCGATCGTGCGGTCATCGATGCCGGCTCGAAGGCGTTAACCTCCGATCTCCAGGGCTTTAGCGACTTCGGCGTTGTCGTCGGCTATCCGGAAGCCAGGATTGCAAGCCTCTCGGAAGAGCATGGCGTCATCGACCTCTCGGCTTGCACAGGGCCGCGGCCGCAGATCGGCGAGAAGATCTTCATCATCCCCAATCACACTTGCGTGGTTTCGAACCTTTTCGACACGATGGTCTTCCACCGTAGCGGCGTCGTTACCCGCGTCGAGGAAGTCGCTGCGCGCGGCCTCGTCTGGTAACTGATCGGTCAATTGCTGCTTGCGCACGCTGCCGCATTCGCTAGATGAGGTTCATCGAGCGAAGGAGAGTGGCGTGGAAGAGCAAGTGCAGATTGGAAATCGCGGTGATTTCGGCCAGTGGGCAATCGAGGTCGCCAAACTAATCGTCAGCGACCAGGGTTTCGAGCTCGCAAAGGCTGCTCGTGAAGGCAACGAGGACGATGTCCGTGCCGCCGGCGCCGCACTCGGGCAGGCGATCACCGACGCCTTGATGGAAGTCTATGACGGCCTGATCGAAGAATAGCCGGGATCGGACCGCTGCCGCGGTCCGATTGCGATCCTTAGACTGTCGCCGGAGACAGCAGGTTCATATCGATTTCGGTGAGTTCCACCCGGCGTTCGAAGGCGATACCGCCTTCGTCGAAGAGGTGGCAGTCCACGGCGTTGATGCCGACGGTTACGGGAACATCGGCGCGGATGCCGACGCTGCCGGGCAGCATGGCGCAGAAGTTTTCCGTTTCGCTGCCGAGCGCGGCATAGGCAACTGTATTGGCGCCCAGCCGCTCGATGACGCTCGGCGTCACCGTCAGCGAGATGTCGCCATTTGCAAGCTGCACATGCTCCGGCCGGATGCCAAGCGTCAGCGTCTTCCCGGCCATCCCGTCGCGCGGGGCGACCGGCAATGTCGCCGTCTGGCCGCGATAATCGACCGTCACGCCCGCATCGCTGACGGATTTGCAGGTGACCTGCAGGAAATTCATTTTCGGATTGCCGATAAAGCCGGCCACAAACTGGTTTGCCGGCTTGTGATAAAGCTCCAACGGCGCGCCCGTCTGCGAGATATTGCCGGAATCGAGCACGACGATGCGGTCGGCCATGGTCATGGCCTCCACCTGGTCGTGGGTAACATAGATCATCGTGGCCTTCAGCTGCCGGTGCAGCTTGGCAAGCTCGATGCGCATGTCGGCGCGCAATGCCGCGTCGAGGTTGGACAGTGGTTCGTCGAAGAGGAAGATTTTCGGTTCGCGAACGATCGCGCGGCCGATGGCGACGCGCTGGCGTTGTCCGCCCGAGAGCATGCCGGGCTTCTGCTGCAGGCGGGTTTCGAGGTGGAGGATGCGGGCAGCGTTTTCGACGCGCGCCTTGAGCTTTTCCTCTTCCATCTTCTCGACACGCAGCGGAAAGGCGATGTTTTCAAACACCGTCATATGCGGATAGAGCGCGTAGGACTGGAAGACCATGGCGATGCCGCGCTTGACGGGCGGCAGCTCGTTGACGCGCACACCGTCGATGACGATGTCGCCCTTGGTCGTGGCATCGAGACCGGCAATCATCCGCAATAGCGTGGACTTGCCGCAGCCTGACGGTCCGACGAAGACAACGAACTCGCCGTTCTTCACGTCGAGCTCGACGCCTTTCAGAACTTCGTAGTCGCCATAGAATTTTTGAACTTTATTGAGCTGAAGCTGTCCCAAAAATCTGTCTCCGGTCCCGGCCTGAACGCGCATGAGGTTGGTCGGTGAGGATCGCGGCCGAGTGACCGCGATCCCCTGATACGGCTTACTTGAAGGCTTCGATTTCGCCGGCAGCCTTCTTCAGAGCGGCTTCCGGTTCGGCCTTGCCCGTCACGACGGACTGAACCATCTCGATGATCGAGTTCTGGAAGCCCTTGTAGTCGGTGAAGAGCGGCTCGGGACCACCGAAGGCGATACCGTCGATGAACGGCTTCCACGACGGATCGGCCTTGACGAATTCGTCAACCTTCGCCGACGGACGCAGCGGGGTGAGGCCTGCGCCGCCCTGCAGCTCGTATTCGCCCTGCGGGCCCGGCGAGGTGATGTACTTGGCGAATTCGGCCGCCTTTTCCTCGACGCCCGTGCCCTTGAAGACGGCCAGGCTGTCGGTGATCAGCAGCGTGCCTTCACCCTTGGCCGAAGGGCCGAGCGGCAGCGGAGCGACGCCCCAGTTGATCTTGGTGTCCTTGAGGCGGGCAGCAGCGCCCGAACCTGCCTGGATCATGCCGACCTTGCCATCGAGGAAGATGGCGCGGATTTCGTTCTGTTCGTAGGCGGTTGCGCCTTCGACGGAGTAGGGCGTGATGTCCTTGTAGGCCTGCAGGGCTGCGAGAACTTCGGGGCTGTCGATGACGATCTTGTCGCCGTCGATGACCTTGCCGTTGTTGGTGTAAACCCAATGCATGAACTGGTGCATCGTGTTGTCGAAGGTCTTGGCAGGCAGACCGTAGCCGGCAATGCCGGTCTTTTCCTTGATGGCCTTGGCGTCGGCGATTTCCTCAGCCCAGGTCTTCGGCGGGGTTTCCGGGTCGAGACCGGCCTGCTTGAAGAGGTCCTTGTTCCAGTAGAGAGCCTTGGTCGAGAAAGCGACCGGCACGCCCCACTGGTTGCCGTCGAAGGTGACGGTGTCAACGATGTTCGGGTAGTAGCTCTTCTTTTCCTCGTCGGTCATCGGAACTGGAACGATCAGGTCGTTCTGCGCGAATTCCTTCAGCGTGCGCGAGCCGACATAAGCCATGCCGACCGGCGTGCCGGCCGCAGCCAGCGTCGTTGCCTTGTCCTGGCACTGTTCCCAGCCGACGACTTCAGGCTTGACGGTCCAGCCCGGGTTCTTGCCTTCCCATTCCTTGATGTATTTTTCATGGATGGGGTCGATCTTGTCGCCGCAATAGATCCAGCTGATTTCCTGGTCAGCTGCATGGGCGGTCATGGTACCAAGCGCGGTGGAGCCGAGCAGGGCAAGGGCCATGAGGCCGGTCTTGAATTGAATCGTCACTTTTTAGCTCCCATTTTTCTCTGGTGGTTTAGTTTTGTCTTACTGTTTCACCGCGCCCGCGGTCAGACCGCTGACGAGATACCGTTGAAGGAAGAAAATCACGATCATCGCCGGCGCGATGCCGACGAAACTTGCCGCCATCAACTCGTTCCAGACGACTTCCTGGCGGCCGAAATAGGCAAACAGGCCGACCGGCAGAGGGGCGTATTCCGTCTTGGAGTTGAAGGTCAGGGCGTAGATGAATTGCTGGGCGTAGGAGCCGATGAAGGTGGTGATGGCAACGACGGTGATGCCCGGCATGGCGATCGGCAGGATGACCCGGCGCAGCGTATAGAAGTGGCTGGCGCCATCGACGAAGGCCGCTTCATCGAGCTCTCGCGGGATGCGCATCATATAGGTGCGTAGCAGCCAGATCGCCGATGGGATCAGGAAGGCGATGCCGGGAACCATGATGGCGAAATAGGTGTTCAGCAGCCCGAACGAGCGCATCAGCCGGAAGAGCGGGATGAGAAGAACGGCGCCCGAAAACATGTTGACCGCCAGGAACGCGCCGAGCAGCAGCCCGGCGCCGCGGAATTCGAAGCGCGCGAAGGCATAGGAGGCCGGGACGACGAGGATCAGCACCACCGTCGTGACGATCGTCGAGATGAAGAAGGAGTTGAAGATGTAGCGCGCAAAGCCCGGTACGCTCACCCACATGGTCCGATAGGCTTCGAACGAGCCGTTTTCGGGAATGAACCGATAGGGGGACGAAAACAGCTGGCTGAGCGGCTTCAGCGAGACGAGGAAACCCTCGACGAAGGGAGCGAGAACGAAGGTGAGGAACACCAGGATACCGGCATAGATGCCGACGATCTCGTACCATTTGTAGCGGTTGATCAGCAGATGCGGCGTTCTCATCGCTTGTCTCCGGAAGAAAGACGGCTGGTGATGCGGAAGTAGCAGACGCAGAAGATCGACAGGAAGATGCAGATCAGCACGGCGCGGGCAGCGCCCTCGCCATATTTGTTGGAGCCGATCGCCGTCTTGTAGGTGTCGATGATCATCGTCGTGGTCTCGCCGCTCGGGCCACCGCGCGTCAGGATCCAGATGATGTCGAAGGAATTGAAGGTCGAGATCAGCGACAGCATCGACATGGTGATCATCGACGGCACGATCAGCGGCAGGGTGATGCGGCGGAAGCGATAGAAACGTCCGGCGCCGTCGGTCCAGGCCGCTTCGTAAAGATCCTGCGGGATCGCCTGCATGGCCGCCAGCATGTAGAGCGTCACCATCGGCACGCCGATCCAGACGTCGGTGATGATGGTCGCCCAGAAGGCCGTCGATCCCTCGGCAAGGAAGGCGACGGGACCCGACGCCAGGCCGAAGCGCTGCAGCATGCCGGAGATCATGCCGAACTGGCCGTTATACATCCAGCCCCACATGAAGATGCCGATCGCCATCGGAACGATCCAAGGCGGCATGGTCAGCACGCGAAACAGCGCCCGGCCGG
This sequence comes from Rhizobium sp. 01N424, assembly GCF_056399485.1. NCBI lineage: Bacteria > Pseudomonadati > Pseudomonadota > Alphaproteobacteria > Hyphomicrobiales > Rhizobiaceae > Rhizobium > Rhizobium sp. 01N424. The sequence goes on along the minus strand of NZ_JBFTRK010000004.1, from coordinate 9,435 downwards.
GCACGGCGGAATTCAGCATCGTGGCGCCGAAGACGCCGATGATCATCTTGATCGACACGGAGAAGAACGTCCAGATGAAGGTCCGGATGATGACCTCGGCAAAGGTCGAGTTGAAAATTTTGCCGTAATTGACCCAGCCCACCCAGTTGGTGGTCTTCTTCAGCGACGCGTCGGTGAATGACAGGATGAACGTGTCAAGCAGCGGATAGGCGACAATGACTGTCACATAAAGGACGGCCGGAAAGAGAAGGAGCCAGGCGAAGATGATTGTGCTGCGTTGAACACCCATCTCCAGCCCTCCTCAAGCCGCTCTTGCGTGAAGGGCTTCGTCGAAGCGGTCCCAGACGGGACGCAAGTCGACGATCGTCTTTTTCATTCGCGCCTCATCCATGGCAAGCGCCAGAATGCCGGCTTCCAATGCATTCAATGTCGAGACAGGCAACTCGAGGCCAGTGCGGACGCTCTCAAGGATATCGGCGGCCATCTGTTCGTCAGCGCCGTAATGCTGCGAGAGTTCGGTTTCTGCATATTTGGTCTCGAAGACCTTCTTGCCGGTCAGCTGCTCGTGGACATCGAGATAGCCGCGCACGAAATCGCCTTCCGCCATACCGCGCGATCCCATGATCGCGAAACGGCGGAACTGGTCGGGAACGTTCAGGTTGGTGTGGAAATTCATGCCGACGCCATTGGCATATTCGACGATCGCCACCTGGTAATCGATGATATCGCCGTCGCTGTCGAACACCTTGTCGGATCCCATCCAGCCGCTCGGCTTGCGATGGAAGAGTTCGAGGTCGTTGATGCCCTCGCGGGCCGGATCGTTGGCGGGCGTGAAGCTCTTGCGGCCGCCGAAGCTGGCAACGCGCTCCGGCCGGGCGCCGACGACACCATTATAGAGGTCGAGATCGTGGCAGCATTTTTCCAGCATGAAGCTGCCGGAATAGCGTTCGTAACGGCGCCAGTCGCGCATGAAGAAGGCGCCGTGATAGGGCTCGATATGCTCGGAGGCCTCGATGGAAACGATGTGACCGAGCTTGCCTTCCGCCTGAACAGCGCGCAGGTCCTTGTAGAGCGGCGAGTATCGCAGAACGAGACCGACCATCAGCCGCTCATGACCAAACTTGGCCATCAGGTGAGCGAGCTCGATGCTCTCGGCGATCGTCGTGACGATCGGCTTTTCGCAGAAAACCTTGAGGCCGGATTCAAGGCCGAGGCGGATGTGATCGAGATGCATGTGATTGGGAGAGCCGATCATCAAGAGATCGAGCTTTTCGGAAGTAAGCAGTTCCTGCGGCGTGCCATAGGCCTTGCCGACGGAGATGCCCTTTTCCTGCAACCCCGGAAGGCCCGCGGGCTCCGGATCGACATAGCCGACGATTTCGAAGCTGCTGTCGATTGCCGTGAAGACATGGCCGAGGTAGCCGAGCCGGAATCCCAGCCCTATGATTCCCACTTTCATCCCGATGACGTTCCCAATTTAGTAATTTATTTTCTTCAAGTTGGGACAAAAATCAGAGGCCGTCAACCGAAAACGGGCCTGAAAGCGCATTGATGAAATTTATTTTCATCATATACGATCTAGGCGCAGTTTTGGCGGTTTAAACGCGAGCACAATTTGCAGCCGGTGGGGCGGCCGCTGCGCGATAAGTGAAACTGGTTTCTATTTCCGGCACCAGTTACGCCCGAAAACAGTTTTCAGGAAAATGCCCGTTCAATTCAGACTACGCCCGGGGTCGGCGTTCGGCAAGCCATGCCGCTGCGGCGCCAACTGCCGCGTTGCGATGCAATATTGCAGCGTTTTGGGCAGTTAAGCGGGCGGGCGCATGGCATTACCGGGACGACCCTACGCAGGCACCTGGCGGCACTGGTCGAGGCCGGGTTGATCTCGCGCAAGGACAGTGCGAACGGCAAGCGATACCCATGCAAGGACAGGCAAGGAGGGATCGAAAATTTCGCCGACGCCTGTGCCTCGCTGTGGATCGACGGCGAGTTGGTGCATCTCGAAGACATCGTTCTCTACGACGCCTTTAGATTGGGCGCCGATATGGAGTGAACCCCTCGGGCTGAACCAGCGAGGCGCTTCAAACTAAGCGCCGGATTTGCCGTTTCTCAACAAAGGTCATACGATCGACCCCATAGGAGATCGAGATGCTGCTGCAGAAACTTCATAGAATTATGAGGAGCTGATGAAGATCGGCTACGAGGCTCGTGAAGCTGGCCGCAAGATAGGTCTTAAACCGAGCTGCTCAGAGCCTGTCGATCGCCCTCCCGCCAAAGCAAAAGAGCCTGAAGTTGTCGTCCGTAAAGTGATGACGCGATAATCCATGCCGATATGCACTATTCTGGCTGGCCCAAACGGCTCTGGTAAGACGTCGGCCTTCGGGAAGCTGAACCTCGAAGGCGAGTACATCAACGCTGACGAAATCGCGAAAACGCTGGCGCCGGGCGAGAAGCGTGTGGATCGGTAGGCTGGTGAGGCCGCGCTAAAGCTTATCGCCGACAAGATTGCTCGGCGAGAATCCTTCATCTTCGAAACGACATTGAGCAGCAAGCAGTCGATCCGGCTGATGCGCGAGGCCAAGGCGGCCGGGTTTAGCATCGACCTGTATTACGTCGCCCTGGATAACGTCGAACGAAACATCGAGCGCGTGCAGTTTAGGGTGGCGCTAGGCGGCCATGATATTCCAGAAGATGCGATCCGGCGTCGTTATAAGGGGTCGTTCGATCATCTGCCGCAAGCTCTGGCGCTGGCCGATGAAGCTGTGATCGTCGATAACTCCGAGATCAAGCCAAGGATCGTCTCCAGCTCCGGGGAGGCTACGTCGTCGGCCTCGGCATTGTCGAAGGAAATCCACTCCACAGATTGCTACTTCAGAAGGTTGGGCAGTCCGAAATCTTGCGCGGCAGGTAAAGAAGACGGTGGCCTCTGGCAAATCGCCTTTTTGTTGCGTAACTGTCTCGACGCAAACGAGTTTTCACTGCCATTCGGCTGGCCCATGGAATTCATCAGGCGGCGGGGTGGAACTTTGTAACGTCACCGGGTGCTGTCGGCGGCGCTGAAATCAAGCCCTCTTTCTTTCTATTCATGCCTTCCGATAAGGCAGCTTATCGGCACTCAGGTTGCCAAATCGCCGGTATGTGTGATTCGTACTGAAGGCGGATTAGGTTCAAGACAGGGGCGCAAATCTCGATGCTCAGGGGCCTTCGCGGGCGGGGGCGCATGGCGACATTCAAGGCGAACATTCTACGGTCTTCGGGCTGCATCGGCGTGCCAACGAGGCAGACGCTTTGGGCGAGGAAAGCCCTTCTCGCTGCGGAACATCGGAAGCCAGAGAGCAGGCGGCCTCGGAAGGTCACCTATTTCGAGATCATGGAAGATCTCGCGACCGGAAATCCCGGGAGCTTATTCGATCGGAAGATTCAGTCTCTGCTCTCGCTGGAATATGTGGAGTCACTGGGTGGTAAGCTTCAAATTGTTGCCGACGTCGCCGGCAAGAAGGTGGACTTGTCGAGTATGGTGGAGCGGTCACGCCACCGATAGCGCCCCGTTTGTCAGGAAAGCAGGCGCGCCGCCTTCCCGCTGCAGCGTTTCGCATTGTTGTAATAGCTGAAAGCTTGCTGGTGCGAACGATGCCGGGATTGCTCCATCGCTTCTGCCTGATCTGTCCGGCGAAATGGGGGGCATCCCACCCGTCCTCGTTCGACCGCACGCAACGGCGTCTGGCCGTTATGAGATCGCCTATGGCCGGCGCCGCTTGCGAGCGGCTGTAAAGCTGTCGGTGAAGGTGCGAACTGTCGTCCTGAACCTCAGCACGAAGAACTCGTCATCGCCCAGGGTAAGGAAAATCTCGACCGGCAGGATCTCTCCCTCATAGAGAAGGCACTGTTTAGGCGAGGGCATTGCTTGGAATCCAGGACCGGGCGCTGCCGTCCTCGACGCCTTGCTGACCTTTTATCCCGAGTGCGAGATCGCCCCGGACAGGCCGATGATCGTGATCCCGTCGCACGATGCTGCGATCACTCTCCGGCCGACCGTCCGGTCGCGAGCTCCAGCTTGCGCAGGCAGTCGTCATTGCCGGCAAAACGGAAGATGCCATAGACGGCAAGACCGAGATCCTCGCTGCCCGATATCGTCAGGCTGGCGGATTCCGCGTTGCCGAAACGCAGCGACAGATCGTTCCACTGGTCGAAGATCTGCCTGTCTTCGTTGATGATCGCGGCCTCGAACTGACTGTTGTCGCGCAGCTCGCCGTCTTCGGCATGATCGACGGTCTCGTCGGGTTTTCCAAGCTGGCGGCTCATCAGCTGGTAGGCCTTGGCGAACAGGGCGCGCGTCTTGCGGCCATCTTCGTCGCCGGCGATATAAGGCGAGACCGCCGAAATGTTGCAGATTCCCGTGCCCTTCACATAGGCGAGAATATACTCGTTGAAGAGACTGCTGGCTTCCGGGGCCCCCTTGCAGACATATTGTCCGGTCGCATCCGCGCTGCTGCTGCCGCCATCGATCGCCTCGCAGCCAAGCGCCGAGGGACGCATGTCCTGCGCAATGCCGAAGGGCAGCATCGGCGGGGACGTGTCCTGCGGCGCGGCCGATGGGGTGACGATTGCCGCCGCAAGCGCAATCGGAAGCATGCCGAAATCGAAAGCCATCATGTCCTCGTCAGCGATTCCGTTTCAGTCAATCGCATGACAAGCGCGCGATTGCCACCGTCAGCCAAACGCAGCTGTGGACAAGCACGTTCCTTCACGAACTTGCAACGGCATGTAACCCGGGGTGGTTCGCCTTGCGGGGACCAGATTGAAGGTGAACCCTTACTGCTCGATCCGACCTAAATCCGGCGATAAATCTACACACCAAAAAAGCAACACGTACGCCTTTTCCAAGAGGTGGAACGTGGATTTTAGCGTGGTGTGGGTCAAAAGGCTTTGGCCAGATCGATCTTCTCGATCGACCGAAAAAGGCTCGCCGTGCAAATCGATCCGGCGAGCCTTCTGCAATTACCGATCGTCAAGCGACGGCACAGAAGTCCGACAATAACAGCCGGACCTCGATAGCACCTACGAAAGCAGGCGTGAGAAAGTTTCGCGAGGTCAATTGCCCATCGAAGGGGTTGATCGTCGTGCCCGGCATTGATCAGCAACTCGTCCAATGCACAGATAGCAAGCAATTTGAAAAAAATGACGGCGACTATCGATCTAACGCGAATACGCAGTAAACTATCTCATGGCTTCGCTAATATTGGGTCCAATCTCCTCTTGCTGACCCGTTGCGCGCGTCCTCGGGCTGCATCTCGACCGGGGCAGGATCGGGGGCGTGCACTGTCTTCAATGCGAATTGCTGGCTGAGCGCAGTTTACGACGTCTCCGGAGACATACTCGCAACTCATAACGAGGATCCAAGCGCATTCGGTTTCGATAGGCATCAAAAAGTCAAATGAGACGGAAACTTCATTCCTTGCCGATGCCTGTCCTCCCTCTTCTATTGGTTCCAGAAGCTCCGGCTTTGTCGATGTTTTCAGGAATTATCCAAAGCCAATCTCACTTTGAGCTTCATCCCCTCGGGGGAAGGGGCCATATGTCTCGTTGTGCCAATGAAGCTCGGTAAAATTGTAGGCACTGTTGATACCGCAATTTAGCGCGCCAAAGCTATGTTGGTAAAAACTCGGGAGGCGAGCCATGCTGTCAGAGGTCGAGGTCACATATTTCCGTAGCCGTATTGACGACGTCCTTGGAGAAAGACGGATGTCTGAATGGCAGCGTGACTTCCTCCAGGACATGCGGCGGAAGATCGAACGCTACGGCACAAAGACGCGCTTCAGCGAGAAGCAGCTGGCGACTTTGAAGCGATTGACAATGATCAAAGGTGACGCCGACTTGCGTTTGGTCACAAGCAATTTCGCACCTCGTAAGCCGCATCGGAACATACTCTGGGGCCTCAGCTACCGCGAGCAGAGGCTACTCTTCATCGCCGCAATATTAGTCGTCATCATGCTAGCGGCGTTAGGCCGTCAGATTGTCGATAACTTTAGCGCCCAAGTGCTCACAGGCATCACCTCATCATCGCTATCGCGGAGCTTTTCCGTCACCGACGGCGACACCATCAAGATGGATGACGGCACTCGGGTCAGACTTGTCGGGTTCAATACACCTGAAAAATTCGAACCGAGATGTGAGAATGAGCGTGAGCTTGGCATCAGAGCAAGCAAACGCCTGGTTGAGATTGTCTCTTCAGGAAAGCCGGCCGTCACGAAAGTTGCCTGCTCATGCAAGCGGGGGACCGAAGGAGATGGATGTGGAACCTGCTCGCTACCCACGTCCGGAAAAAGATCGTCATGCCGCAATCGGGCTTCATCGACGAAGGCCGAGAGGCTATGCGTCGGGTGGAAGAGCGGTATCATGATCTGATGCGAGCGAATGATCAGAGGGGAAGCAAGGATGGGTGATCTCGATCGACCCCAACAAACGACCTCCGGTCACCACGAGCATTATTGCTGCCATGCTGGCTGTACGAAATGGGGAGGCTACGGCTTCTCGTCGGCGGCGGCGATCGAAACCCGCTGGTGGTGCTGGGAACATTATCCGCACAAGGAACCGATGCGCCTGAAGCCGCGTTGATGCGCTGCTGGCACTCCCTCCAACAGTGGCGGTGTTCATACGCCAGATATGCAGCAATGCCCTGACGCTCCTACCCCTTCTGAATGACTTGCCTGGCCACTTCTCGCCCTATCTAGCTAGCCTAGCGGCGAGCGTAGGATTACAGCCTAAGTTGCAAAAGGGCTCGCCTGTGTAGTGAGTGGCGAGCCCTCTTTATGCAATCTTGAGCCAATGCCTCACGACGGCAGCAAACCAATCCCAGGCAATGGATGCGATCGATGCCGCGGATACCCCGGCGATCACGAGCAGGCTGCTCACGCCCCAACCTAGCGCCTTGATCCGCTTCCACTCCTCGATGGTCGGAGCAACCTCCGCCTGGTTCTTTTTCATGCGCTCATCCAAGGCTGCAATCTGATCCCGCAGCTGCGCCTCGACTTGTCCGCTGATGGCAACAGTGGTTTCAAGCTTTCCGACCGTCTGGGCATGCTCGTCAAGGCGCCGGTGGATCACCGATCGGCTTTCGTGCGCCGTGTCCTTCTCTTCCGAAAAGTCTTCTCGGAGCCTCGAAACGCCTTCTTCAAGGCGGCCGAGCACCCGCATGATGTCGTCATTTGATGCCATTCTATGCCGCCGCCTTTCGCATGCCTATGCTATTTGTCCCGCGCCGCGTCCACCGAGTCCACGCAGGCTTTCCGGCTGGTCTCGCCAGCATTCCTGGCCGCGCGATCCGCCGACCAGTTATTGAAGACCTCTTCCTGCGTCAGATCGCGATCCGGCCTTGGCGACAACGGTGGCGCCGGGCGTCTGCAGATCGGCGGCAAGGTCACGCTCACCACCTTCGTCACCACGATAGGTTCGGGCTTAGTTTGGGAGCAGCCGGCCACGGTCAGCAGACAGGCCAACGGCGCCAGCATTCGGGAGTGCCGCATTGCGCTTCCTCAATTCTTCGAGTTCTCGGGATGCCGCATTGATGCGGCTGTTGGCATCGGCCTCGATCTGCAGAGCCGCCTTCGCTTGGTCAGCCACCTTCTGATTGGCGGCAGCATTTGCTTCCTCGATCTTCGCCGTCCATTTGGCGTCAGCGGCGGCGGTAGCGCTCTCTGCCGCCTCAGACACCATGGATCGGATCTCGCGCACGATGAGCCATCCTGACCCGATCACGAGCAGCACAAGGACGAGGATGCCGATTGCGGTTCCCACCGCTCGGGAAATGCCGAACATCAGGAAGGCAGCCCGGTTAGGCAGAGCGCGCGCTCCGCGATCCGCCGCTTAGTGAGGCCGGGCAGACGAATGCCGGCAGTCTTGTCCCACTTCAGGAACTCGTCACAGGCGCCGCGAATATCGCCGCCGTTGAGCTTCCGCGCCAGGGTAGACTTGCAGAATGCGCCAGTGCCGATGTTGTAGGTGATCGAGAGCGAGGAGACATATGCGCCGGCAGGCAACTGATCTGGTTGCTTCAAGCAAGCGCGCATGCCGGTCTCGAATTCCTTCAGCCGGTCGCCCAGCATCTCCTTGCACTGCGCGACGGTGTAGCTGTCGCCCATCTTCACGCCGCGTGTCTCCCCGAAGCAGACAGTCGCGATGCCGATCGGATCGCGATAGGCGATGGTACGCAGCCCCTCAAATGTACTGACACATGCAATCGCGGCAGCAGCTATCGCGCTACCCTTCTTCAGGCGGCTTGCCATTCATATCTCCTGAGACTTTTTGTTGGACGTAGATGCGGGCAATGATCGCCGCGACGGTTAGCAGGCCGGTAAAGGCCGACATGCCGAACTGGATCCAGATATTTCGGGAGACCCAGGTTGCGGCGACAAAGTTGTAGATCGGCTCAAGGATGATGAAGCAGAGCGCCAGGACCATAAGCCGGACGCTCCACGCGTGCTTCAGCACCGCGCGCCAATTGGGCACGAGCATGGAAGTCTCCTATGTTGGGAAAGGCTCGCGCAAGCTTCGTGGTCTTTAGCTCGCTTGCGAAAATCAAATGACGCGAGCATTATCTCGCGGTCGATCATGAGGATCTTCGGTTATGACGTATGACTGGACTGGCGTCCGTACTCGGCGCATCCGACGCATCAAGGTTGCCGTAGCTGCTGTCGCCGCTCTAGCGGCCTTGACGGTCCCGGTATTAACGCTCGCTTCCTGAGCAAAGCTTCACGTCACAGCCGCCAAGGATGGCGTCCATGCCGTCAACCTGGCTCTGGCTTAGCGTGCCGCCGAACACAGAGGTTCGCACGCTCGCAAAGAATTGCGCTCGGTTCATGGTAGGCTCCATATTGTCGAGAAAGCTAGAAAGAATAGTCGGATGAGCGGGCCGTCGTACATCGAGGTTCGCAGTGTTGCAGTTCCGCACTCGACTCCTGTTCGGAGCAATGCTTCACGTTCTTATCGTCTGCACGCCGAACCTGGAGTCGATTCTTGCCAAGTTTTAGAACTATACTTTTCTGCGCGGCGGCCATCGTCGCGATGTCCCTCGGTATTTGCCACTTCATTCACGAGATACAGCCACTCGGCATCGATAACAAAGTAGCCGGGTTTGATCACATTGCCGGACGCACGCTTGCGGAAATACCCGATGAGGAATTTTCCAGGGCGCATGGTGAAGACGTATTAGACTACATCTCCCGCGTGACCATGACCGTCCATGAAGCAACCTATCACTGTCGACCGACCGACCACGATCTGTCTGCTCTTGGGACGGCGGTAACGACCGTCGGGAAGGTAGTCGGTCTCGATCCTCATCTTGACCTAGGACTTATGGATTTCCGTAAACTTCGGTGTGGGTATTGCAGCGAGCGGTCACTTGCCGCCACGCATGTGCTCAACGAAAATGGCGTCAAC